>CAZJGR010000016.1:0-29284 GCA_964545815.1 uncultured Dehalococcoidaceae bacterium
AAAACAACTAAGATTGAGTAGAACCGTGTGGTGTGCTGGCAAAGCCGGCACTCCGTGTTTGCTTTAAGGAGAGTGATGAACAAATGAGACTAAAGGACAGAGTGGCCATTATCACCGGCGGAAGCAGGGGTATCGGACGGGCCATGGCCTTGGCATTTGCCCGAGAAGGGGCTAAAGTAGCTATTGTCGGCCGGAATAAGTCTCGTTGCGATAAAACGGTTGGCGAAATCAGCAAGGCCGGCGGCGTCGCCATCAGCATCCAGGCCGATGTCAGCCGTGAGGCAGACGTTGCCAGAATGGTAAAGGAAACCAAGGACAAGTTCCAGCGCATTGACATTCTGGTAAATGATGCTGCGGTGAATCTGCCCTACCGAGCCATTGCTGACCTGACGCTGGAGGAATGGAACTGGGTTGTTGGGGTCAACCTGACGGGCACGTTTCTCTGTTCCCGTGCCGTGCTTCCGGAGATGATGGCGCAACGCTGGGGGAAGATAATCAATATGGCATCTATCGGAGGGCGGCATGGGGCAGCGGGTCGGGCGCCGTACCGGCCCACCAAGGCCGCCGTCATCAATTTCACCGAATGTCTCGCGGCTGAGGTCAAAGAGCACAATATTGATGTGAACGCCATCTGCCCGGGGGCAGTGGAAACGGACATGCTACGCGAAATCACTAGCGGCCAGATGCCCAAAAACACTATGCCACCGGAAGACATCGCCGCTGTGGCGGTATTCCTGGCTTCTGATGAGAGCCGAGCCGTGACGGGCACGGCTATTGACGCCTTTGGGCGTAGCAATCCACTTTTCGGCGCCGACACGTCAGTTCGTAAGCCCAGATAGACACAGATTTTTTCTAATTAATGGAATAGAACAGGTGTTGGAGGATGCCATGGAACAAAAAAAATTAACTCCCCGAGACCTTCTGGCGAAAAAGCAGAGAGGCGAAAAGCTGGTCCGCATCGCTGGCTGCTATGACTACACCATGGCTTTGTTAGCTGACCGGGCAGGAGTCGATTGTCTGGCGGTGGGTGACTCGGTCGCGATGGCCGTAATGGGACTGGATAGCACGCTCCCGGTGACCATGGAGGAAATGCTTCATCACTGTAAGGCGGCATCGAGAGCGGTGAAACACGCCGTGCTGACCGGCGACCTTCCCTTTCTGTCCTACCAGACAAGCATACGGGACGCCGTATATAATGCCGGCCTCCTGATGAAGTTTGGCAGCGTTGATGTCGTTAAGCTGGAAGGAGGGGAGGAGATGGCGCCGGCGGTTAAGGCCATTGTTAATGCCGGCATCCCGGTGATGGGGCACCTGGGGCTCACCCCACAGAGTGTTACTGCCCTGGGGGGATACAAGGTGCAGGGCACTGATGCCGCTACGGCCCGCAAGCTGATCAAGGATGCCAGGATTCTACAGGAGGTTGGAGCCTGTATGCTGGTTCTGGAGTGTGTGCCTGACCGCCTGGCGGGATACATCAGCAAAGACCTCACCATTCCGGTCTTCGGCATCGGCAGCGGCCCGTACACCGATGGACAGGCGTTGATATCCTACGACATACTCGGGCTTTTTGAGCGGTTCACCCCCAAGTTTGTCAAGAAATATGCTAACTTTGCCGAAGGCTTTGTCCAGGCGTTTAAGCAGTACAAAGAAGAGGTGGAAAAAGGTATCTTCCCGGGCTCGGAACAGAGCTACCATATTAAGGACGAGGTCTTGCAGGCAGTTTTAAAAGAGGCTGGCTTGAAATAGACCACGGGATTCGTTTTATTTATTAGGGCGGAATGATAGTGAGAAAGTCCTGCCTGTTGTCACCCCGGTTCCACTTATTTTTGTCTTCAAAGTTTGACGCTACTGTATCCCCTTTTTCCATTCCTGAAATGATTCTCGCTCCGGCATACTGAATTCGATCTCGTCCAGATTATCCACTATTGGCTTATGACCATATGTATGCGCGGCGGCCATGGCGGCGTGGACATGGGCAGCCGGGGTATCCATTGGGATATTAGCCAGGAATATGTTTAATTCGTGGTCTCGGGCAAAGGCATTGATAAAACGCTTGACGGTGTTTACGGTCTTTTCTATCGGGCCATCGCGTAAGAGACGGGCGTTTACGCCGGCGGTGATGCGGACGTTGATGCCCTGGTTCCGATACCTGGCGGTGTACTCACGGACCGGCTCCAGAGGGTACTCCTCCCAGCGGCCCATACCCAGAAACAGTGACGGACTCCCCTGTGAAGCTACCTCTACGTCAAAAGAGCCATGCAGTATCTCCTTGTCAAACTTCTCCGGACGCTCTTCATTATAGTCACCGCTGTTAGAGTTAGCCTGCAGGCCGAACTCTTGGGCTCTGGTTATCAGGCGCTGGTTGTAAGGAACCACCCATTCTTTCAGGTCTTTAACTGAAAGATTGGGTATGGAAGCCCAGGCATCAGCACCTCTGGCGACGGTTATACCGCAGTACTCCTTCTGCGCTTTGAGATACGGTATCAGCACCTCGTCCACGATAAAAATGAGCAGCTTGTGGGCAAATTCAGGTTGCTTCCTTATATCTCTGACCAGAGCTGGATAGCTTCGCATGCCAGCTGCCATACTGAACGGGGCACAGAACCGGCTCTGGAACACCCCGTATTCGGTGCCAAACTTAATGCAGTCAAGGGCATATGGCAAGCGGCCATCGTGATAAAAATCAGGCGTCTTGAGTTGAAGCAAATCATCCGGTTCCTTGACCAGCGGGTCGCGGAAGTCAATAGTGGGCATGGCCTTGTCGCTATAAATCATCCTCGCGCCCATACCTTCAATCTCGAAATTATACACGTCAGCGACGGGCATCAGGCTGTCCATATCATAGTAAGCAGCCACCTGTGCTATGGTATCGACAAAAGTTCTGGCATCCCAGTAGAAAGTCCTGGCTGGTACTCCAGCGAGGGCCATAGCATGGTCGTGCATCTGGGCGAAAACGCGAACCCAGGGACGTTCTGAGGTCATAAAAAAGCCTTTCAAATCCCTTACTGTCATGGTTTCAACCTTGGATTATTTATTTAGCATTTCAGCTTATGCCACCAGTTGCCTGGCCTTCTCAACAGCATCAAAGGCGTCTTTACCCCAGGCATCAGCTCCAATCTCGTCGGCAAACTCTTGGCTAATCGGTACTCCGCCAATAATCACCTTGACACTGTCCCGCAGTCCGCTGTGTTTGAGCTCTGTGATAATATTTCTCATCTCTGGCATGGTGGTAGTCATGTAGCAGCCCAGCCCCAGGATGTCAGGCTTGCTTTCTTTTACTTTGTCTATGAAAGTCTTCATGGGCACGTCTTCTCCCAGATCGGTGACATTGAAATTGGCACATCGTAGTATGTCGATAACTATCTTTTTCCCTAGATTGTGCATGTCGCCGGCTACGGTGCCGATAAGTACTTTCCCACTACCTCCGATTTGCCCGGCGGATAGGTGAGGTTCAAGAACCTCCATCGCTACCCGGAAAGCTTCGGTGCTCATGACAATATCTGGCCAGAAATAGACGTTCTTATTCCATAATTCCCCCGCCTCTTGAATGCCCGATACTAAGGCGTTACTTATTATGATCGCTGGCTGGACACCGGCTTCCAGGGCTTTTTGGGATAGGCTCATAGCTAGGTTGTCATTACCTTCGACTACGGCTCTTTTTAGTTGCAGTAGATTATCAGACGTAATTCATCTCCTTCTGGCCTTATCATAAGCCAGGACGGTGTGCAGAAGAACGTTGGCGCCGGCGGCCACATATTCAGGCTTCGTGTTCTCCAGTTCATTGTGGCTGATGCCGTGTTCACAGGGGATGAATATCATGCCCGTTGGTGTCACCCTGGCGATATAGACGGCATCATGGCCGGCTCCGGAAATAATATCGCGGTGACGGTAACCCAGCGCTGCGGCGGCGTTGCGCACGTGATTGATGCATTCCTGGTTGAACTCCATTGAGGCAACGTTCCAGTTGTTAACCAGATTTGCGGCGACATCAGTGTCTTTGGCGATAGCTTCGACCTTTTCCCTGAGTTCCCGGTCCATCTGGAGCAGTACCCCATCATCCGGGTGGCGGAGGTCGACGGTGAAAAAGACCGACCCCGGGATTACATTTCTTGAGTTGGGCCTGACCACCACTAGACCGACCGTTGACACGGCGAGGGGGGCGTGGTTCAGGGCGATTTTATGTATGGCCTCGACCATCCGGGCGCAGGCCACCATGGCATCGCGGCGCAGGTGCATGGGTGTGCTGCCGGCATGGGCGTCCTGTCCGGTCACGGTGACCTCGTACCACTTCTGTCCCTGCATACCGGTGACCACGCCAATTATCCGGTTTTCCGCTTCCAGGACTGGCCCCTGCTCGATGTGAAGTTCAAAATAGGCACCCAGTTTATGGTCGCCGCATTTCCGCTCACCGCGGTAGCCGATGCGCTCCAGTTCCGCCACGAATTTCTTGCCGTCACGGTCCGCAACCGAGTAGGCAGAGTCGCGCTCAAAAACACCGGTGAACACCCCGGAGGCCAGCATCGGTGGCGTGAAACGGGAGCCTTCCTCGTTGGTCCAGTTGACCAGTTCCAGCGGGGCAGTGGTGGTATATCCGGCTTCGTTCAGCGTGCGCAGCACCTCAAGGCCGGAAAGGACACCGGCAATGCCGTCAAATTTGCCCCCTGAGGGCTGCGTGTCAAGGTGGCTCCCGATGGCCACCGGCAGCAGCGTATTCATCTTCCCGGAACGCCGGGCAAAGATGTTGCCCATCTCGTCAATGCTGACGGTACAACCGGCGGCCTTGCTTTCCCTGACCAGCCAGTCGCGCACCTGACGGTCAGCATCAGACAGCGTCAGGCGGCAGACGCCGCCTTTCTCCGTGCCGCCGAATCTGGCGGTCTCCATTATGGTATTCCACAGTCTTTTGCCGTTGACCTGTAACTTTTTCATGTTGGTCTCCATTGTCCTAAATTGTCTGCACCCCACACCAGTCCATGACAAATGCCGCGAGCACTTTTGTGCAGTCGATTACGGAGTCAATATCCACATACTCGTTCACGCCGTGGATATTCCCGCCGTCTGGCCCGAAGGTGATGGCGGGCATGTTGAAGAACGGTGCCAGGCGGGTGTCCAGACCCCACGTCGCCCCGGAAATCTCAATGTTTGCCTTAAGAGTTCTCTCCGCGGTTGACTTGAACGCCAGGATAAACGGGTCGTCGGCGGCCTGTTCCCAGGGGACAACCTGCTTTTGGTACCAGATGACTTCAGGCCGGTGCTGGCGCAGCCACTCATCGCCCTCGGCGGCCCTCTTTACCGTCTGCTGAACCTGCTGCTTTACTTCAGCCACGCTTTCCGAAGGCAGGTGGGACATCCGGCACTCAATCTCGGCACAGCCCGGCACAGTTGAAATCCAGTCTCCAGCCCGGTAGGTCCCGATGCTCAGATGGCAGGACCGGCCGGCGTGTTTTTCGAAAAGGGGATGGCGGTTCTCCCGGGCCCGCCGTTCATCAAGCTCAACCAGTGCCTCATAGATAATATTCATCTTGCCGATGGCGTTGACGCCAATGTGCGCCACGCCGGCGTGGGCTGACTTACCCATTACCTTTACTTTGAAGAAAAGAACGCCGGGATGGGTGATTATTATCTTCATGTTTGGCTCGGTGATGATGAGGCCATCAGCGGTGAACCCCTCGAGCAGGCAGGCGAGCGTGCCGCCGCCGGCCATCGATTCTTCCTCGATGACGCTCTGCAGGATTACCGTGCCTTCAGGCTTGAGTCCGGTTGCCAACAGGGACTTCAATGCGTGGTAGTTGGCCATCAGCCCCGCCTTCATGTCGCAGGCACCACGACCATAGAGCTTGTTCCCCGCCACTTTTCCCTCCCAGGGTGAAAATTTCCATTCGGCAACCGGCTCCGGGGAGACCACGTCAATATGTCCGTTCAAAATCAAAGACCTGGCTGATGGTTTGCCTTCCATGACGCCAACGATATTGGGACGCCCGCGATAACTAAAGTCCGATTTGACATAGGCTTTATGGCGGCTGATTTTATCATAGTCCGCCTCCCGTGACGTTACCTTCAATCCCAGCTCCGAGTAGAGACGGCGCATGTATTTCTGGGCTTCCGCTTCCTGCCCGGTCAGGCTGGGAATCCGGACCAGCTCGCTGATGGTGCCGACGATTTCATCGCGCTGGCTTTCGATATTGCGAAAAACTCTCGGCTTGATATCATCCTTTTCGGTCATGAATATGCCTCCCATTCACCGCTGAAGAATGCCAGATTATTATTCACTGTATCAGAAATTGACCTCTCAAGCAAAGCGTCGCAGAAATTGCCAGAACTGTTTGTCCGTGATATATTGCTATCAAATGTGATGAGGGGGGAACCAGTGCTGTTACTGAATCAAAATGACGTAATAAAAGTGCTTGATATGGCACAATGTATGAAAGCGGTGGAGAAGGCGTTCGCCGAGCTTGCCTCAGGCACCGCCATTTTGCCCCTCCGCATCAATCTGTTCACGCCGGAAGGCCTGGCGCTCTACATGCCAGCGTATCTCAAAGAGATGGGCGCTCTGGCCTGCAAGGTGGTGACCAGCTATGTAAACAATCCGGCAAAGCACAATCTGCCCACCATTCTGGGCAAAGTGCTGCTTCAGGACCCGGAAACCGGCGACGTTCTCTGCATTATGGATGGGGGCTATCTTACCGCGGTCAGGACCGGTGCCGCCAGCGGGGTGGCTACCCGGTATCTTGCCCGCAAAGACCGAAGGCAGAAGGTCGGCATATTCGGTGCCGGTGCCCAGGGTCGGACACAGCTCTGGGCAATGACCATTGCCAGAGATATTGCCAGGGCCTATATTTATGATGTTAGCGATGAAGCGGTGAGCCGGTTTATCGCGGATATGGCCCCCAGGCTTCGGCTTGATATTGTCAGGGCCGTCTCTCCAGAAGAGATTCTAAAAGAAACGGACATCATCTGTACGGCCACTTCCTCGCCAACGCCTTTGTTCGACGGGCGTAAGGTCAGAGAGGGAACCCATATCAATGCCGTCGGGAGCCACACGCCCAAGGCCCGTGAGCTGGATACGGCCATCATCAAGCGGTCGAAAATAATCGCCGATTCGTATGATGCTTGCCTGAAAGAGGCGGGAGATATCATCGTGCCCATTCGAGAAGGGGTAATAGATAAATCCCACCTGCGCGCTGAGCTGGGCGAAGTGATTATCGGAAAGAAGCCGGCCAGGACTGATGCCCGGGAAATAACCCTGTTCAAGTCCAACGGGCTGGCCATTCAGGATGTCGCCGCCGCCAGGCTGGTTTATGAAAAAGCGATGCACGCCGGCATCGGCACCAGCATTGAGTTATAGCCGAATTAGAAATATGAATCACCTGACGCGATAGCGCTCAATGGCCTTTTCGTCCAGGTCAACGCCCAGTCCGGGCCCCTCCGGCACCTCAACATAGCCGTCCACCACGGGCATTTTCTGCTTGGTCAGGTCCCAGCGTATTGGCGTCTCCTCCACGCAGTACTCCATGATGAAGGCGCTCTGTCGGGACGCTAGGAAGTGCAGGCCGGCGGCCGAGCCGATGGTATTGGTGTAAAAGTGGTTGACCACCCTCACGCCGTGGTCTTCGGCGAAATCGGCCACGCGGCAGGCTTCGGTAAGTCCGGTATTCTCCACGTCTATCTGGACAATATTGATGCCGCTCCGCTCAATGAAGCTCTGGTGGGAAAATCGGCCCGCTTCACCTTCACCGGCGGCGATGGGGATAGGGGAGACGCTGGTCAGCTTGTGGTAGCCATCAACGTTCTCCCGGTTGAGTGGCTCCTCCAGGAAAAGCACGTTGTAGTCCTGGAACTGGTGCGCCCGCTTGATGGCGGTATTGGTATCCCAGCAGCACCCGGCATCAATGATGAGGTCGTTATTGTCTCCTACACCCCGCCGGCCCCCCTCCGCAAGCTCCAGGTCCAGCTTTTCACTCTGGCCCATCGGCGTCCAGCCGAACTTGACCGCGGTGAAGCCCTCGTTCACCCATCGTTTTCCGATTTCACTGGTGCTCTTGCCATCAGGGCCAAAGAGGATGCTGGCATAGGCGCGTAACTTCTTGTGGAAGGCGCCGCCCAGTAGCTGGTAGACGGGCTGGTTAGAGTACTTGCCGGCGATGTCCCAGAGGGCGATGTCAATGGCGGCGATGGCGTGGCAGACGATGCCGCGGCGCCCCAGCCGGATGTTGCGGGTCTGGAGCAGGTGATTGATGGGCCTGATATCAAGCGGGTTCATGCCGATAATCAGCCTGGCCAGGCCGCTGGCACTGGCCCCGCTCAGGGGGGCTTCAATCATCGCTTTCACCACGTGAGGCGAGGAAAAAGAATCACCGATGCCCACTATCCCTTCATCGGTGTGAACCTTGACTACCACCGCATCCTGCGCTGCGGTGTACTTCGCCTCGGAAACTTCTTTTTCGGGCAGGCGCAGCTCAATGGCTTCCACCTTGGTTATCTTCATTCCGGGAAACCTCCATTTCACTGGTTTCTATCTAAAGACTATGAGTACAGGAGAGTGCCGGGGTTGGTCTTGACCATTTTCTCCACATCTTTGTCCGGTACATCCCGCACCAGCATTCCGGTGATGTAAAGTCGCATGGCTTCAAGCGGAGACGGGGACATGAAGATGCCGGTGTCGGTGGCAGAAATGATGCGGTCTGGCCCAACGGTCTGGTATACCTGCATGAATTCATCCCACGACCACTGTAATGGGCGGAAGTTGCTGCTGTAGTAGCCGATATAGGCTCCCTTATCGGCGCAGATTTTCATCTGCTCCACGGTCATCTTGCAGGTGACCTGGTTGGGATGGATTACTTCAATGCGCTTGATGCCGAATTTCTTGGCCTCATCGATGAGGATAAACCGCTCTTTGGTGCTCTGGTGCCCCATGGCGAGAATCATGTCCACCTCGGCAATCATGGCGAATATCTCTTTCAGCGGCGGCACAATCTTGTCGTTTTCGTCGAGCACCTCAATGCCGCCTTCCGTGCCCATGACCTTGCGGTGGAACGAGGCGTCAAGGTTGGGCAGCCAGACGAATTTGCCGCCCACCCGGTGGCAGACGTTCACCGCTTCCGGGTTAAGCCCGCCAACGCAGTAGTTCAACACCACGCCGCCGAAGATATCAACGCTTTTCCGGTTGTTCTCTTTAGCCCACTGGTCTATCATTTTCTGCACGAAGTAAGTGGAACGCGCGCTCGACATCGAGTGGCATTTGAACACGATGGCCTTCATGCCAACACGGCAGGCGTCCTTCGCCATCTCGAAATCATCATAAGAAGTCGGCATATAAGCGTCCGGTTTACTGTGGACATGAAAATCAATCGCCCCGCCCATCAGTTTCCAGACCCTATCCATATCAAATCTGGAAGCGCTGATGCGTGATTTACCCGGTTCCACCACGCCATAGGCCTGTCTCAGCTGTGTTTCGCCTCTCGCTTCTTTTAGCCTGGCTTTATCAGCTAACGCGGCCTCGAAGATTTCCTCTTTTTTCATTTTGCTCCTCCTTCTTTCGGCTGGTTAGTATTTTAGTTTTCCTTTATTAGCTTGTCAAAGTTTCGGGGATATCAGCGCCAAGTTGACAGCGCAGAAGGGAATTTATAAGCTATTAATAACATGAAGAAGGAGAGAATCGGTATCCTTACCGGTGGTGGTGACTGTGCCGGCCTGAATCCGGCGATAAAGTGGGCGGTCAAGACCGCCTTGGACCGGCGGCTGGAAGCGGAAAGAGGGGTCCAGCATGAGGTGCTCGGCATTAAAAACGGCTGGAGCGGGCTCATGTATGAGGCAGACGCCAGCCTTAAAATGGAAGACTATATCATCGCCCTGGACGAGCAGCTGGTGAGAACCTGGGACAGATATGGCGGCACCATGCTGGGGACCTCGCGGACCAATCCTTACCATCCCAAGAATGACCGCTCTAAACTGGTGCTGGAAAACATCGCTAAATTAAAGATAGACGCACTGATTGCTATCGGGGGTGATGATACCCTCGGTGTAGCCTGTAAGCTGGCGCAGGAAGGCGTTAACGTGGTGGGCATCCCCAAGACCATTGATAAAGACCTGGTCGAAACGGACTACACGCTTGGCTTTGAGACCGCGTTGAACGTGATTACCGAGGAAGTTGACCGGCTGAGGACCACGGCGGGGTCACACCGCAGGATATTCGTCGTGGAAACGATGGGGAGGCATACCGGCTGGCTGGCACTGGAGGGCGGTGAGTCCTGTGGTGCTTACATCATACTCATCCCGGAGTACGATTTCTCCATAGAAAAGGTCAGCGAACTGCTCATGGAGGGAAGAAGGGCGGGAAACCGATACGAAATTGTGCTCATCGCTGAGGGAGCCAAGCCCATTGGGAGCCAGGAGTTCGTCAGGCAGGAGGGGGTGGATAACTTCGGCCACAAGATGCTGGGTGGGATTGGCGAATTTCTGGCCGGGGAAATCGATAAAGGTACCGGCATGGAAACGAGGAGCGTTGTTCTCAGCCACCTGCAGCGTGGCGGTGCCCCCTGTGCCTATGACCGGAGAATGGGGCGGTATTTTGGCATTGCTGCCGTTGACCTGGTCATGAACCGGGATTTCGGCAAGATGGTATGTTATCGAAACGGTGAGATTACCGCCTGTCCCATAGAAAATGTCATCGGTCGAACAAACTATGTGGACATTGAAAAGCATTATGATGTAGAACGGTACAACGGACGCCGGAGTATTTTCAGGTATAAAATGAGGTAAGAACGATGAGCACATCAGCCACCGGTGATAGAATTGATGGCCTGGTGGAGCAGGCCGTTTTTGGCGTTGAGGAAAAGGTCAGGGAGGAAAACCGACGGCAGATTGGGGAACTGGCGACGCGCCAGGGCATTTATCCGGCCAGCATTCAGGGCCTGTATGAAGCCGCCGGGAAAGGGGCTTACCACAACAAAACCGTCCCGGCGATAAACATCAGGGGCATGACCTATGAGGTAGCCCGGGCCGTTTTCCGTGCCGCGCTGAAAAATAAGGTCGGTGCCTTTATCTTTGAGATTGCGCGCTCCGAGATAGGCTATACCAAACAGAAGCCGGCGGAATATGCCACCGGCATCATGGGCGCCGCTATAAAAGAGGGATTTAAGGGCCCGGTTTTCCTACAGGGCGACCATTTTCAGATAGACCGAAAGAAATACCGCGCCGATAAAGAACAGGAAACAGGAAACATCAAGGGGTTAATACGTGAGGCGGTCAGTGCTGGCTTTTTCAATATTGATATCGATGCCTCCACCCTCGTTGACCTGGAAAAGGAAGGTCTGGAAGAGCAGCAGGCCGAGAACTGCCGTGTCACCGCAGAGCTGACCAGGTTCATCCGCAGCATCGAGCCGGAGGGGGTTATGATATCAGTCGGTGGTGAGATAGGGGAAGTTGGCAAACAGAACAGCACGGTGGAGGACCTCAGGGCGTTTATGAGCGGGTATCGTGCCCGGCTGGGGCCGGGCATCAAGGGAATCTCCAAAATCAGCGTGCAGACCGGCACCACGCACGGTGGGGTGGTCCTGCCTGATGGGTCCGTCGCCAGTGTGGAGCTTGACTTCGATACCTTGAAGGAATTATCCAAAGTGGCCCGTGAGGAGTACGGCATGGGTGGCGCTGTGCAGCACGGTGCTTCCACGCTCCCCGATGAAGCCTTTCATCTGTTCCCGGAGGTCGGTACGGCGGAAGTCCATCTGGCCACCGGATTTCAGAATATCATATATGACAGCCCCCATTTCCCGCAGAAGCTGATGCAGAAAATAAACCGGCATCTGCTGGGACAGTACAGCGACGAGAGAAAGTCGGGCGATACTGAGGAGCAGTTCCTGTATAAAACGCGCAAGAAAGCCTTTGGTGATTTCAAGAAAGAGATGTGGAGCCTCCCCGCAGATAATCGGAAGGGAATCGGGGAGGCGCTGGAGGAGCGCTTCGCACTGCTCTTCCAGAAACTGAACGTGGTCAACACCGTAGGACTGGTAAAGAAATACGTGGTTGGTTAATCCCGGTACCCGGTGTATCTTTGACCGGAGCGTTCTTTAATGGTGCTCGAGAAATCTCAGCTTGTCCAGCCGGTCGAAGTTATGGATAGCATCGACCCAGCGGATGGTGCCAGAACTGGAGCGCATGGCCAGAGACTGGGTAGCCGCCCCGCCGCTGAAGTAACGTACCCCCTTCAAAAGCTCACCGGTGCTGACCCCGGTAGCCGCGAAAAACACATCTTGGCTGTTTACCAGGTCGTCGGTGTAGTAGACCTTGTTAAGGTCCATACCGGCAGCTAAAGCTGCCTCCCGTTCCTTTTCGTTGCGTGGCCAGGCCTTGCCTTGAATAACGCCGCCGATGCATTGTATCGCTGCGGCGGTGAGTACGCCCTCGGGTGTACCGCCGATGCCCATGAGGACATCCACTCCCGTATCGGGCAGTGCCGCCTGAATACCCGCAGCTATGTCGCCGGCAGGAATCAATTTCACCCGTGCGCCGGCGCTCCGGATTTCGGAAAGGAGCTGCTCGTGGCGCGGCCTGTCCAGGACCACCACCGTCAGTTCTAATACCTTTCGCTTTTTGGCCCTGGCAATGTTTTTCAGATTCTCCTCGACCGGGGCGTTAATGTCGACGACGTCCCTGGCCTCCGGCCCGGTGACGAGTTTATCCATGTAGACGAACTGCCTGGGGCAGCTCATGGTGCCCCGTGCCGAAAGCGCCACCGCCGAGATGGCTCCGGGAAGGCCATTGGCCACCAGCGTGGTGCCGTCAACAGGGTCAACCGCGATGTCCACCTGAAGCTCTGAACCACGGCCAATGCGCTCGCCGATATAAAGCATGGGAGCTTCATCCTTCTCTCCCTCGCCAATGACTACGATGCCGTCCATACTGACATAGCCCAGAGCAAAGCGCATGGCATCTACCGCTACCTGGTCCACCAGTTCCTTGTTGCCCCGGCCCAGATAACGTGCCGCCGCCATGGCCGCCGCCTCGGTGGCGCGCACCAGCTCCATAGCGATGTTCCGTTCAATCGGCCGACGAGAGCGCTCGCTTTCCATCTTTAAACCTCTTTGACATATCTGTTGAAATTATCGAAAACACTGCGGCAGCAACATAATAGCAGTAAGTCACCGTCGATTTCAACTCAGGTTATGAGAAATCAATGACGCTTTTGTTTGGGGATTAAATTAAGGTAAAATGGGGCATAAAATACAATCACAGGAAAGTGAGGAGCACTGATATGAAGTACCGAAAAATGGGCCGGACCGGTTTGATGGTCTCTGAAATCTGCCTGGGCACCATGACTTTTGGCAACCAGATGAATGAGGCAGAATCCATAAAGCTGATAAAGCGGGCGATGGATGCTGGCATTAACTTCATCGATACTGCCGACCAGTATGTTAACGGTCTGACCGAGGAAATTGTGGGCAAAGCGCTCAAGGGGGTGCGGCCTAATGTGGTGCTGGCCACCAAGGTCGGCGGCTGGCAGTCAGGCCCGACCGTTAATGATATTGGCACGTCGCGGAAACACATCATGGACGGCGTGGAAGGCAGCCTGCGCCGGCTGGGGACGGACTATATCGATATCTACTACACGCACCGCTGGGACCATGCCACGCCGATTGAGGAGACGCTGCGCGCGCTGGATGACCTGGTGCATCAGGGGAAGGTGCGCTATCTCGGCTGCTCCAACTATCTCGTCTGGCAGCTAGGCAAGGCACTGTGGGTGAGTGATGTCCTCAATCTGGCACGGTATGACTGCACACAGCCGCCTTATAACCTGGTTACCCGGGGCATTGAGGACGAAATGCTGACGCTGTGTGTTAACGAAGGTGTTGGCGTATGCGTCTACAACCCGCTCGCCGGCGGACTGCTCACCGGCAAACATGACCCGAACCAGCCTCCGGCCGAAGGCACGCGGTTCAGCAACAAAATGATGGGGAAGATGTACAGCGACCGCTACTGGCTGCCCGGTGATTTTAAGGCGGTGGCGCGTTTCAAGGAGATTAACCGGAAGCAGGGACGGAGCCTGGCCCAGTTCGCCCTCGCCTGGATACTGAACAATAAGGCGATAACCTCCGTCCTCTGTGGCGTCACCTCGATAAAGCAGCTGGAGGAGAACCTGGGCGCAACCGAGGTAACCCTGACCGAAGAGGAATTAAAAGCTTGCGATGAGGTATGGCACCAGCTCAGGCCGCCCCGCTTTTTCTACGGGGCACAGCAGCTCTATCGCTGATGCCATATATGCCAGCAAACTGCGCGCCGCTAGCTTTGTAGAGGCCTATTCCGGGCTAATTAGCTTGCTTTTGGTGGCAGGGCCACGGGCGCCGCTTTTATCACCTTTCCACTCTTTATGGCGGTGACCGGCATCAGCAGCTTGTCCGCCTTTATGGTCTCTCCCGGCGAATCAATGAGCGTCCAGGCACCGGACTGCAGTTCCAGAATGGAGACGTCTGCCGCCATCCCCGGCTTCAGGCTGCCAATATTCTTTTCTTCGTGGATGGCGCGTGCTGGATTGATGGTGGTCATGGTCACCACCTGCTTCAGGTCCAGTCCCAGCGCCATGAATTTCGACATATTGACGGGAAGGCTGAACGTCCGGTCTTTCAGACACCGGTGGTTGAGGTCGGTGCTGATGGTGTCCGGCACTATGCCCTGTGCCAGGCACTTGCGCGCCACATTAAAGGAGAAGTTATTCCGTCCGGTGGCCGGGTCCAGTATAACCCCTCGCTCCATGGCTGCCTTAAGTTCAGGCACTATCGTGCCGTCAGGGCGCAGGACACTGCCCTGGTTGCCGGAATACACATGGGCGAGAATATCGCCGGCCTCCATCACAGAAAGGCATTCCGGAGTTAATGTCGCCGGCACCTGTTTATCCGTATCGCCAATGTGAATCATTACCGGCAGGCCAAACTGCCGGGCTATCTTCTTGGCGGTTTTGACCACTTCAATGCCCGCGCTGGCTACAAGCTTGCCGACCAGGCGTAGCTTGACCCCCTTGATGAGACCCTTATTGGCTTCAATGGTCGCGGCCATGGCATCCAGCTTCACCTCATCCCAGCCCCTCAATTCCGGCTCGGGAATCAGGCCAAAGGAACACAGGTGAAGGAAGCAGAAGACCCTGGTTCGGGCGGTGGGTAAAATGTGTTTGGGAAACGCGGCAAACGTGGCCTCCCCGGCACTTCCTCCATCCACCACCGTGGTCACCGCGTGTTTCACTCCGGCGATGTCAGGCTCAACGGCAATCTTCATGATGCTATCGAAGACGTGGACATGCATATCGATAAGCCCTGGTGTGACAACCCTGCCTTTGGCATTGATAAGCTTCTTGCCTTCCTTGGGGGATATGTCCCGGTCCACGGCGGCAATCTTATCTCCGTTTATGGCGACGTCCTTGGTGCCATCAATATTCTGTGCCGGGTCAATTACTCTCCCGCCCTTTATTAAAATGTCATACATGGCAGGCCTCCTTTTATTTGTCGTATATCTTACCACAACTTTCAATGAAATAATAAATTTTGCTATAATGCGGACGAGCATGGCTCATTAATCCATTATTCTGACTGTATTGGTGAGGATAACCATGAGTACACAAATATTGAAGGACAGGGTTGCCATAGTCACCGGGGCCTCGCGGGGACTGGGGGAGGGAATCGCCAAGGCCTTGGCCGGGGAAGGAGCCACGGTCGCGCTGTTCAGTCGTGATATGCAGCGGCTCAAGAAGCACGTGGCTGACCTCAAAGCGCTGGGGCAGAAGGCGGTGGCCTTTGCCGTGGATGTTGCCGATGTGGCGCAGGTAAATCAGGCGGTAGATAAGGTGGTCAGCCAGTTTGGGCGGGTGGATATCCTGGTGAACAATGCCGCCATCGCGCCATCAATGCCCTTTGTGGAGATGCCCAGCGAAGTCAGAGACAGCGTCATTGACATTAACCTGAAAGGTGTCTGGAACTGCACCAAAGCGGTAATGCCTCTCATGCTCAAGCAGCGATACGGGAAGGTGGTCAATATCTCCTCGGTTACCGGGCCAATGGTCTCGGGCCGGGGAATGACCGCGTATGCGGCCTCGAAAGGTGCTGTGTCGGCATTTACGCGGACGCTGGCCCTTGAGGTGGCGGAGTACGGCATCAATGTGAACGCCATCTGTCCCGGCTCATTTGATACCCCCATGTTCCGCAGAATGGCCAAGCCGAGGGGCTGGGATTCAGAGGACGAGTACGTAAAGCATGTCGGCAAGGAAATGCCGCTGGGCCGTCTGGGCACGATTGAGGAGATGGGAGACCTGGCGGTGTTCCTGGCCTCGGATAAATCCAAATACATCACCGGCGTGGAAATCGTCATTGACGGTGGCAATATCATTCAGGAGCACAAAAGGTAACACAAAGGAGGCATTATGGCACAGGGCGAAGTGAAGGTATCCGAGAAATCTCTGCGCAGGTTCGCGGAGGAGGTGTGCGTGCGGCTGGGAATGTCGCCCAAGGATGCAGCCACAGAGGCTGATGTGCTGCTCTGGGCCAACCTGCGGGGGGTTGATTCCCATGGTGTGCTGCGCATTCCCTGGTATGTGAGCAATGTTGACCGCGGCATCATGAACCCCAAGCCGAAAATCAAGGTGGTCAAGGAGACGCCGGCAACCCTGGTGATTGAGTCTGACCAGGCCCTTGGGCCGGTGGTCACTGTCTTCGCCATGAATAAGGTGATGGAGAAGGCCCGGAAGACGGGCATCGGCTGGGGGTTCATCTGCAATCACACCCATCAGGGCGCTATGGGCTACTATGCGCAGATGGCATCGAAAAACGATATGGCCGGCATCGTCTTTGTCTGCAGCCCGCCCAATATGGCACCTTTCGGTGCCAAAGCCGCCGGCATATCCAACAGCCCGATAACCATCGCCGTGCCGGCGAAGAAACACCGCGTGCTGTTTCTCGATATGGCGACGAGCGTCGCGGCGCGGGGCAAAATCTGGCTGGCGGTGGACAAGGGCGTTTCCATACCGGAAGGCTGGGCACTGACTAAGGATGGTAACTCTACCACCGACCCCAATCAGGCTGCCATCTTCCTGCCCGTGGGCGGGCCCAAAGGCTCCGGCCTGGCGCTCATGTTCGAGTGTATCTCCAGCGTCATCATCGGGAATCCGTTGCTTTCGCCCCAGCTTATGGCCAAGAAAGCGGAGCCCAAGCCGGCCAAACAGGCTGAGGTCAAAGGAAGCCATCCCGACTATGTGCCACGGCCCATCCAGAACAGCGTGGTCGCTGCCATAGACATCGGGCAGTTCACCGATATGGCGAGCTACAAGGAGCACATCGATAACCTAATTGACGGCATAAAGGGGCTGCCCAAGGCGGAGGGATTTAAAGAGATACTGGTGCCGGGTGAGCCCGAGGAAAGGACCTTTGACGACCGCATAAAGAACGGTATCCCGCTCCCTGAGGGAACCATCCGCAACCTGAGGGGCGTTGCCGAGCGGTTCGGTATCAAGCTACCATCGGGACTCTAAACGAAGGGGGGTCGCAGTTGAATCTGGAAGAACTGAGCCGGGCCGTGGTGGCCGGCGATATTGACGCCGCCGAAGAGTTGACGAAAAAGGCCATCAAGAGCAATATCCCGGTCGCTGACATTCTGAATACGGGTCTGGTGCCCGGTCTGCTGCGGGTTGGTGAGCTTTTTGAAAGAGGGGAGTACTACCTGCCGGAGTTAATCGTCTCCGGCGATGCCGTGGCCAAGGCGCTGGAGTACCTTGAGCCGATGATGAAAAAGCAAGGGGCATCATACAGGGGCCGGTACCTCATCGGCACGGTACAGGGTGATGTCCATGACCTGGGCAAGAACATCGTCATCATGATGCTGCGGGGAAACGGCTGGGAGGTAACCGACCTGGGCGTGGACGTTTCCCCGGAGGAATTCTGCGCCGCCGTATCCAGCGGTGACTACAATATTATAGGCCTGTCTTCATTGCTGACGATGACCATGCCCAACGCCGCCCGTACCATTGAAGCTCTGAAAGCCGCCGGGCTCAGGGGCAGGGTGAAAATAATGGTGGGCGGGGCACCGACCACGGCGGCGTGGGCGGCTCAGATTGGTGCCGATGCTCATGCCAAGGACGGTCCCATGGCGGCAGTCGTGGCGGCAAAGCTGATGGGGAAATCGTAAGCGTGAAAATGAACGGACTGGAAAGGGTGATGACGGCGCTCCGGCTTCAAGAACCGGACCGGGTGCCCCATTTCGAACGGATTGCCCGCAAAGTGAGGGAGGCCATACTGCCCGGCGCTTCCGAGGAAGATATTGTTGAGCACCTGGACCTGGACGGCGTACGGTTCATCGACCGGACGCATTCCTGGAGCTACGAAACGGTGGACGAGGGCAAGAAGATAAAACGTGACCAATGGGGAGGACTTGTCCGCTACTCAACCGAGGATAACCCGGTCCCGGTGGAGCCAGCGATTAAATCCGAGAAAGACCTTGACGGCTATCGGCTTCCTGACCCTGACGAAGAATGGCGGTACGAGCATTTACGGCAGCTGGTGAAGAGGTTCAAGGGTGAGCGGGCCATCGTGGTCGGGGTGACCGACATTTTTGCTCTGGGCAGGGAGAACTTTCTGGGTGACCTGGGCTATTTCCGCGCCATGGTGAAAAACCCCGGTTTCATCGACCGGGCCAATGAGGTTATGCTCGATTACCAGTTAAAGTATATGCGGAACTGCATTGAGATGGGCGTCGATATCTTCTGGGTTAATGGCGACTGGGCGATGACCGAGAGGCCGATGGTCTCCCGGAAGTTTACGGAAAGATTTCTCGCGCCGCCATTCAAGAAGCTCGTTGATTACGCACACCGCCGGGGAGTCCCCGTAATCAAGCACACCGATGGCAATATCTGGCCCATCTATGACACGATAATTGATGCCGGCGCTGACGGGCTGCACCCCATCGACCCCATGGCCGGGATGGACATCGGCGAGGCCAAGGCCAGGTTTGGCGCTAAAATCTGTCTGTGCGGCAACGTGAGCTGCGCCTTCAGCCTCGTTTCAGGGACAGAGGAAGAAGTGCGCCAGGAGACCAGAGAGGTAATCAGGAAGGCGGGGAAAGGTGGGGGACTTATCTGCATGTCCAGCAACTCGATTCACTCCGGGGTAAACCCGAAGAACTACCTGGCGATGGTCAGGGCAATCAGAGAGTTCGGCAAATATCCCCTGAATCTTTAATGGGCCGTCAGGCGGCCACCATCCAGGTTAAGGCACTGTCCGGTGATGAAACTGGCCTCATCCGAGCAGAGAAAAGCAATGAGGCTGGCGGCATCGTCGGGGCGGCCGAGGCGTCCCAAAGGGGTAAAGTTTACCGCATCAGCATGGATGATGTGGGCAGCCTCAGTGACGCTTATTCCTTGCTCACCGGCCATCTGGCGGGCTTTTGCGTAGTCGCTCATATCGGTGAGGAATCGGCCCGGACAGATAGCGTTGACCCTGATATTATGGGGGCCAAGCTCGATGGCCATGACCTGAGTCAAGCCGACGACGCCGAATTTGGAGGCGGTATAGGCGCTCACATTGGCCCGCCCCACCTTACCTGAGAGCGAAGCCACGTTGACGATAACGCCGCTCTTTCTTGCCACCATGTGCCTGGCCACCGCCTGGCCGCAGTAGAAAACGCCGGTGAGGTTGGCGTCAATATGGCGGTGCCACTGTTTTTCATCGGTTTCCAGAAAAGGCTGTGGCACATACACTCCGGCATTGGCGACGAGGATGTCAATGTGGCCAAAATCTTTAGCCACTTTATCCACCATTTCCTGGACCTGTTTGTGGTCGGTAATATCGGCGGTGACGGCCAGCCCTTTTACCCCGAATGATTCGACTTCCTCGACGACGCTATCCAGTCCCCTCCAGCTCTCTTTCTTTTCTTCTTCCGGGAATTCTTCCGGCGGCCGGCGGCGCCCGTTCACCACCACATCGGCGCCGCACTTTGCCAGGCGTAGCGCCGTGGCGTGTCCCATGCCACGCTTGCGTGCCGCGCCGGTTATCAGGGCCACTTTACCTTTGAAATCGTACATAATGACCCTCCAGTTTCGCTGAATCGGGGTCTGGTGAGCGCTTCCATCTTATCACAGGGCGAGTTGAAATCCAAACTCATCCCTGAGAGTGGTATAATAGCGGAAAAGTATCTGGAATTGAATCAAAGTTATCTCAGCAGGAGGGGAAAGTATAATGAAGCACATTGGCATCGTTGCCTGCAGTGCGGAGGGGGCGGCGCTCTGCTACCGCACCATCTGCACCGAAGCGCCAGCATTTCTGGGCAAGTACGCCCACCCCGAAGTCACCATGCACACTTTTTCCTTTGCCGACTATATGCGGGCCATTGAGGCCGGCAACTGGAAAAGCATTGCCGACCTCATGTTGGCCTCGGCGAAGAAGGTGGCCAAGGCGGGTGCGGAACTTGCCATTTGCCCGGACAATACCATCCATCAGGCCTTTGCGCTGTTCGTCGATAAATCGCCGATACCCTGGCTGCACATCGCCGGGGTAGTGGCGGAGGAGGCGAAACGCAAAAACTACCGGCGACTTGGCGTCCTGGGCACGCGCTTTCTGATGGAGGGGCTGGTCTATGGCGAGAAGCTGGAGGCGGCTGGCATCGCGCACCTGATTCCGGGGAAAGACGACCGCGAGCGCATAAATTCAATAATTTTAGATGAACTGGTGGCGGGTGTCTTTACTGATAAGTCCCGTAGCTATTTCACCAAGATTATTAAAGAATTGAAAGGCCGGGGCTGTGACGCCGTGGTTCTGGGCTGCACCGAGTTACCTTTAATCGTGACTCAGGAAAGCTCAGCGCTGTCGGTGCTGGACTCCACCCGGCTGCTGGCACGGGCCGCCTTGAAGAAAGCAATCGAAGCAGCGTAAAATAAAAAGCGTATTAACGGAGCAAAATCAAAATTGAGGGGAAGATTTATAAGATGAAAAAACGCGTCTTTTCCGGCATCCAGCCCACCGGCGACCTCCATATCGGCAACTATCTCGGTGCCATCCAGCACTGGGTGAAGATACAGCATGAATATGACAGCATCTTCTGCGTCGTTGACCTGCATGCCATCACTGTTCCCCAGGACCCCAAGATACTGAAGGCCAAGATAAGGGAGGTAGTGGGGCTGCTCTTTGCCTCCGGAATTGACCCGGAGGTGGCCAACGTCTTCGTCCAGTCCCATGTTCATGAACACAGCGAGCTGACCTGGATTCTCAACTGTTACATCCCGATGGGCTGGATGCAGCGCATGACCCAGTTCAAGGAGAAATCGCAGAAGCAGAAGGCGGAGGTCAGCACCGCTCTCTTTGACTATCCGGCGCTGATGGCGGCCGATATTTTGCTTTACAACACGGACGTGGTGCCGGTGGGGGAGGACCAGAAACAGCATGTGGAGCTGGCGCGCGATGTGGCCCAGCGCTTTAACTCCATATACGGCGAGACGTTCACCCTGCCCAAGCCCGTCATCGCCAAAGCGGGCGCCCGCATCATGGGCCTTGACGACCCCACGCAGAAGATGAGCAAGAGCGAAGAGCAGCCGGGCCGCGCCATCGACCTGCTCGATTCCCCGGATGATATTCGAGGTAAAATCATGAGGGCGACCACCGATTCCCTGCGCGAGATTTGCTTTGACGAGGACCGCCCCGGCATAAATAATTTGCTGGTCATCTACGAGCAGTTCACCGGCCAGGGTCGGGAAGAGATTGAGGCGCGGTTTGAAGGCAAGGGCTATATTGATTTGAAGCGAGAACTCGCTGAGGTGGTGGTGGAGAGCCTCAGGCCGGTGCAGACGCGCTATCGCCAGCTGACTGCCGACCCGACCCGCATTGACCGCTTACTTGTTGAGGGAGCTAATAAGGTCAGGCCGCTGGCCGCAAAGACCCTGGCTCTGGTCAGGGACAGGGTGGGGGTGGGGTAAAGAGCAAATTCCCCCCATCTTGACAATCGGTTTAGGCTGCTTTACACTAATAGCAAAAATAAAGTAATGATAGTATGGTGAAAGGCTAAAAACAACCATGGCTTTTTATGGCGAGATAATGAGCCATGGGCAAAAGCCATTAAAATCTTCAGGTCGGATAAGATAAGGGAGGTAAATATGAACGCCGGATATGAACTGCCAGTCTATGTGAAGATTATTATAACGGCCTGTTCCATAGTTGGGCTTTTCCTCATAGCTGTATGGCCCAAGATGGCTGGTTGGATGAAAAGTCTCTTTCGCCGCAAGGATTGATGTCCGACGGCATAATGCGCGGGACAGGCATGGTAATAGCGGCGGAAGCCGCTAGCCTTTAATAACGCCAATCGGTCTCGTCCGGGCCACGATTTTAGAGATGCCGGCATTGTGGGCGATGTTCACCACCGCAGAAACGTCTTTGTAGGCCGAAGAGGCTTCCTCGGCAAGGCCGGGGAGACTGTCTGTCCGCACCGTTATGCCGCGGGCTTGCAATGACTCAAGTACCTCTCTTCCGCTAAGTTGTCTTTTCGCCGCCGAGCGGCTCTGCAACCTGCCCGCACCGTGGCAGGTGGAGCCAAAGGTCTCCTTCATCGCTTGCTCCGTACCCACCAGCACGTAGGAAACGCGCCCCATGTCCCCGGGGATGAGCACCGGCTGTCCAATCTTCGCATATTTTCTGGGCACTTCGGGGTGGCCGGCGGGGAAAGCCCGGGTGGCCCCCTTGCGGTGCACGCAGAGCTTCAGCTTCTGGCCGTTGACCAGATGTTCCTCAATCTTGGCAATATTGTGAGCGACGTCGTAGATAAGCTCCAGGCCAGCTTTGGCTTCACTTGTTCCCAGCACCCGGCAGAACGTCTCCCGCACCCAGTGGGCGATGCACTGGCGGTTGGCCCAGGCGTAGTTGGCGGCGCAGCGCATCGCCGACAGGTACGCCTTCCCCTCTGCCGAATCGACCGGGCTGCAGGCGAGCTGGCGGTCGGGGAGGTCAATGCCGTACTTGGTCATCGCCCTGACCATCTCCTTGATGTAGTCATCAGCTACCTGATGTCCCAGACCGCGCGAGCCGCAGTGAACGTAGAGCATCACCTGCCCCATCTCGCTGATGCCCATGGCTTTGGCAATGTCCGGCTCGTAAATCTGGTCCACCAGGGCCACCTCGAGGAAGTGATTGCCCGAGCCCAGCGTTCCCAGTTGCGGTGTGCCGCGCTCTTTGGCCCGCCCGCTGACCGTGGCCGGGTCGGCACCGGCCATCTCGCCGTTTTCCTCGGTGTTCTCCAGGTCATCCGGTCGGCCATACCCGTGTTCCACCGCCCAGCGGGAGCCCTTTCTCAGCACGTCATTTATCTCCCCGCCTTTCAGCCTGATTTTGCCCTTTGAGCCCACGCCTGATGGCACGCTATTGTACAGGGCGTCCATCAGCGGCTTCATTTTCGGGCTGACTTCGTCCTGCATCAGGTTGGTGCGTAGCAGGCGCACGCCGCAGTTGATGTCAAAGCCGACACCCCCCGGTGAGACCACCCCGTCATTCACCCTCATTGCCGCCACCCCGCCGATGGGGAAACCGTAGCCCCAGTGGATATCGGGCATGGCCAGCGAGTAGTCCACGATGCCGGGCAGGAAGGCGACGTTGGCCACCTGCTCCAGGGCCTGTTCCTGTCGAATTTGCTGCACCATATCGGCGTCAGCGTAGATGATGCCAGGCACGCGCATTCCCGGCTTGTAGCTTTTCGGTATTCGCCAGCGATAGTCATCGATTTTTTCCAGCGGTCCACTCCATGTCGCCATCTTGTCACCTCCTACACATCAAGGATAAGCTGCACCTGATTTTTCTCCCGGTCGACCTTCAGCATGTGATAGGTCGCTGACTTAATCCCCGTCTTTAATCGATGGCGGGAAGGGTCATACTTTTCGCCGTAGCAGGTTGCCTTTAAGCCAGAGCCATCAAAGCGTTCGATATCAAACCTCTTCAGCAGCAGCATCTCAACGTCAAAGACGTAGAGCAAATAGTTTAGCCACTCGAAGAGCAGGGCCTCCGCGTCATCTTCTTTCAGTTCTACCTGACGGGACTCCTTTTCCTGCACCCGGCCGAGGTCAGCCATAATGGAGAACAGGCCATAGGCGGCATTGGCAAACGCCTCAGCCAAGTCATGCCCGTAGGCCACCAGCCCCATATCGGCCGTGTGCTCGATGAGCTCAAATCGTTTCATCTTCTTGTTCCACGCTTCTCCCGTGTTGCTCCATACAATTAATATTATATCGCATAGCCGCTGCGATAAAATAGGGGAGGCGTTTCTTGAATAAAAGCAGAATCCATTGTATCATTAATCAATATGGCGCTGGTATTGACCAGGGAGCACAATGACTTCACCTAACTATGAGATAAAAGACCGGTCATTGGCTGGGGCCGGTCGAAAGCGCATCGAGTGGGCGTTCCGGGAGATGCCGGTGGTGGGGCTCATAAAGGAGCGGTTGGCCAAAGAGCGGCCATGGCAAGGGGTGCGCATTTCAGCCTGCCTTCATGTCACCGCCGAAACGGCCAACCTGGCGCTGACGCTGAAGGCGGGGGGTGCTGACCTTATTCTCTGCGCTTCGAATCCCTTGAGCACGCAGGATGACGTGGCGGCGGCCCTGGTCGAGTACGATATTCCGACCAATGCCATCAAAGGTGAAGACGAGACGACCTATTACCGGCACATCAATACTGCCCTGGACCATAGACCTCAGCTCACTGTCGACGACGGTGCCGACCTGGTGACCACGCTGCATACTAAAAGGCGGGAGATGATTGGCGACGTCATTGGCGGGACTGAGGAGACGACCACCGGCGTGGTTCGCCTGCGCAGCATGGCGAAAGCAGGGAAGCTGAAGTACCCCATCATCGCGGTGAACGATGCCCAGACCAAGTACCTCTTTGACAATCGCTATGGGACCGGGCAGAGCACCATCGATGGCATCACCCGCGCCACCAATATTCTGTGGGCGGGGAAAAAGGTGGTCGTATGCGGCTACGGGTGGTGTGGCCATGGCGTGGCCATGCGGGCAAAGGGCCTGGGCGCCCAGGTCATCATTGTTGAGGTGGCGCCGGTCAGGGCCCTGGAGGCGGTGATGGACGGGTTTCAGGTCATGCCACTTATGGAAGCGGCCAGAGTGGGCGACATTTTCATCACCACCACGGGCGATAAGAGCGTGATTGACCGTTCCCACTTCGAGGTGATGAAGGACGGCGCCATTCTGGCCAACAGCGGGCATTTTAATGTGGAAATCAATATCCCGGCGCTGGAGAGGATGGCCCAGCGCAAGCGGAAAATACGTGACTTTGTTGATGAGTACTCACTGAAAGATGGGCGATGTCTTTTTCTGTTAGGGGAGGGAAGGCTGGTCAACCTGGCGGCGGCGGAAGGCCACCCGGCCAGTGTCATGGATATGAGCTTTGCCAATCAGGCACTGTGCCTGGAATATCTGGCCCGGAACGGCGGCAAGCTGGAGGCCGGTGTCCATCCCGTGCCGGAAGATATTGACCGGGAGGTCGCCCGCCTGAAGCTCTCCGCCATGGGCGTTGTCATTGATAGCTTAAATGAGGAGCAGAGGAAGTATCTGGCGGGCTGGGAAGAGGGAACATAGGCTTTATCAATTACCAGATGGAGGGGAAAATGCCCAGTAGTTTTGCGAGCTCAGCCAAATACCTGATGACATCGGAATCGGTTGCCGAAGGGCATCCGGACAAAATTTGCGACCAGATATCAGATGCCGTGCTGGACGCAATAATGCAGCAGGACCCGTACGGTCGAGTGGCGTGCGAAACTGCGGTGACCAATGGTCTGGTCTTTGTCATGGGGGAGATCACCACCACCTGCTACGTGGAAATCCCGCATGTTGTGCGGCAGGTGATTCGCGATATCGGGTATGTCCGCCCCGAATACGGATTTGAGCACCGGTCATGTGGTGTGATGGTCTCAATCAATGAGCAGTCCCCGGACATCGCTGGGGGCGTGGGTAAATCGCTGGAAGCCAAGATGGGGTCGGCCGACGAGCTAGACCAGATTGGGGCAGGCGACCAGGGGATGATGGTCGGCTTCGCCTGCACCGAGACGCCGGAACTGATGCCATTGCCGATTTCACTGGCACACAAGCTCTGCCGGCGACTGGCTGAGGCGAGGAAGAATAAAACGCTGCCCTACCTCAGACCAGATGGCAAGTCGCAGGTTACTCTGGAGTACCGTAACGGCAAGCCGGTTCGGGTAACCAATGTGGTCATTGGCGCCCATCACAATCCCGAGCCGTCCCAGGAGCAGATTAAGCGTGACATCATCGAGCACGTAGTAAATAAAGTGATACCGCCGTCGCTTCTGGACAAGGAAACCCAGTACTACGTTAATGCCACCGGCCGGTTTGAAATCGGCGGGCCGGTCTCTGACTCCGGCTTCACCGGCCGGAAAATACTGGTCGATACCTATGGTGGCCTTGCCCGGCACGGCGGCGGCGCCTTTTCCGGGAAAGACCCGACCAAGGTTGACCGCTCGGCGGCGTACGCCGCGCGCTACATGGCCAAGAACCTGGTGGCGGCAGGGCTGGCGGAGCGACTGGAGATTCAGGTCGCCTACGTTATCGGCGTCGCCCACCCGCTCTCCATTTCCATTGAGACCTTTGGCACGGGTAAGGTCGGCAATGAGGTGCTTCTCGGGCTGGTTAATAAACACTTTGACCTGCGACCAGGTGCCATCATCCGGTATTTCAACCTGCGCCGTCCCATTTACCGGCAGACTGCCTGCTACGGGCATTTCGGCCGGGATGACCTTGACCTTCCCTGGGAGAAAACGGACAAGGCGGAGATACTGAGGAAAGAGGCACTGGGTAAGCGATAGTTACAAAGGGGGTGGAGGTAGCGTAAAAATGATAGTTGAGATGCAGAAAGGTGTTGATGTCCAGCAGGTTGACGGCGTGGTGCAGCGGGCCAAATCGCTCGGCTTTCAGGTGCAGTTGAACCTGGGCACGGACAAGATTGTCGTCGCCATTCTGGGCAGCAATACCGGACAGGTGCCGACGGAGACCTTCGCCGTTCTTCCCGGCGTGGAGAGCGTCACCCGTATCATGAAGCCGTACAAGATTGCCTCGCGGGAGTTCAAGGGTGAGGACACGATAGTGAACGTGGGCCGGGTACAGATTGGCGGTAAGCGTGTTGTGGTCATGGCCGGTCCCTGTGCCGTGGAGAGTGAAAAACAGCTTATGGAGGTGGCCAGGGCAGTCAGCGAAGCCGGGGCAGCGGTGCTGCGTGGCGGAGCCTACAAACCGCGTACCTCGCCGTTCAGCTTTCAGGGCCTGGAGGAGGCGGGGCTGGAACTGCTGGCTAAAGCGAGAAAGGCCTTCGGCATACCGGTGGTAACCGAGGTGGTCGACCCGCATGATGTTGAGCTGGTAATGAAAGCGGCGGATATCCTTCAGGTTGGCGCTCGCAACATGCAGAACTTCGCCCTGCTCACCGAGGTGGGGAAGAGCAAGCACCCGGTGCTGCTGAAGCGCAGCTTTGCCAGTACCATCACGGAGTGGCTGACCGCCGCCGACTATCTGCTGGCCGAGGGGAATACACAGGTCATTCTCTGTGAGCGCGGCATCAGGACCTTTGAGGACAGCATTCGTTTTTCGCTGGATATTTCCTCCATCCCGGTGGTGAAAAAGTTCAGCCACCTGCCGTTGATTGTTGACCCGAGCCATGCCGCCGGGCACTACTCACTGGTGCCGGCAATCGCCAAGGCTGCGGTGGCCGCCGGTGCCGACGGAATCCTCATTGAAGTCCACCCCAACCCCAAGGAAGCGCTGGTGGACGGCCTGCAATCGCTGACCATATCTGACTTCACCCGGCTGATGGCAGAGTTGAAAGCGATTGCCAAATCAATAGGCAGATATATTTGAGGGCACCGGTTTATCTCTTATGAAAAACGTGATTAAATTCGGTACCGATGGCTGGCGGGGCATCATCGCCAGGGATTTTACCTTTGACAATGTGCGGGTCTGCGCTCAGGGGGTCGCTGACTACCTGAAACAGGCAGGGATGACCAAACAGGGGTTAATCATTGGCTATGACACCCGCTTTGCCTCCGAGGACTTTGCCGCCGCCGCTGCCGAGGTGACCGCCGCCAACGGAATCAAGACCTACCTCTGTGATAAGGCAACCCCGACACCCGTGGTCAGTTATGGTGTGCTCGCCAAGAAAGCCGCTGGCGCCATCATTATCACGGCCAGCCACAACCCCGGCATCTGGAACGGCTTCAAGTATAAAAACCAGTACGGGACCAGCGCGCCGGATGACGTTACCGCAGAAATAGTAAAATCCATCGACCGGACACTGGCTGGGGGACAGCCGGAACAGGTGCCACTGGAAAAGGCTGTGGCGCAGGGGCTGGTGGCGCAAATTGACCTAGCGCCGCTTTATCAAAGACAGGTGAATAAGCTGGTTGACCTGCCCGCAATAAGAAAGGCAGGACTTAACATAATCATAGATTCCATGTACGGCGCCGGGGCGGGTTATCTGAAAGGTATGTTGCAGGGTGGCAGCACCCGTGTTTCCGAAATCAACGGCGAGCGCAACCCGCTTTTTCCGGGCATGGTGCGGCCCGAGCCGATTGCCCTTAATCTGAAGAAGTTATCGGCGCTGGTCAGGGAGCAGGGGGCCAGCGTCGGCTTGGCCACAGACGGTGATGCCGACCGTGTGGGCATAATCGATGAAAAGGGGGGCTTTCTCACCCAGCTTCAGGTATTCGCTTTGCTCTGTCTTTACCTTCTGGAAGCGCGTGGGGAGAGGGGCCCGCTGGTCAAAACGCTGACCAGCTCCAGCATGATTGACCGGCTGGGCGAACTGTACCAGGTGCCGGTATTTGAGACGATGGTTGGTTTCAAGTACGTGGCCCCCATCATGCACGCCGAGAACGCGCTGATTGGCGGGGAGGAGAGCGGCGGCTACGGCTTCCGCGGCCATGTTGCCGAGCGTGACGGCATCCTGGCCGGCCTCTATTTTCTCGATTTCATGCTCCGGACGGGGAAGAAACCTTCCGAGCTTCTGGCCTATCTCAACAGCAAGGTCGGCTCGCACTATTACCAGCGTATCGATGCCGAGTTTCCGGAAACAGGACGCCAGAACATAATCAATCGACTGCGTGACAACCCTCCAGAATCCATTGAGGGGGCGAAGGTCAATAAGATAGATACCGCCGATGGTTTCCGTTACCTTCTGGCGGATAAGAGCTGGCTGCTGGTACGGTTTTCGGGCACGGAGCCAGTGCTCCGCATCTATGCGGAGAGCAGCTCTGACGCCAAAGTGAAAAA
>CAZJGR010000017.1:0-14850 GCA_964545815.1 uncultured Dehalococcoidaceae bacterium
GCCTGCGATGCGGTCAGAAGTACCCCATGCCGGAAATTAAAGCGAGGCTGGATGCCGGCGAGGAAGTCCCCGATTGCGCGACCTGCCATGGCATACTGAAACCGGATGTCGTCCTCTTCGGTGAAGCACTGCCGGACGAAGTATTCTCGGAGGCAACCCTCCATGCCGAGCAGTGCGACCTCTTCCTTGTCGTCGGCTCAAGCCTGGTCGTCTATCCGGCGGCACAGATACCGGGCTACGCCACCGATTCCGGCGCCAGGCTGGTCATCGTTAACCTGAGCCCAACGCCGATGGACCACAGAGCGAGCCTGCTCATCAGAGCCAAGGCCGGAGAAGCCATGCCCCGAATAGTGCAAAAGCTCACTGAAAAGATTAACGGTTGAATTGATGCCGCTCTTCAACTATAATTTAGTGGCTCGCAGATTCCACACTGGTTGATGTCTGGTATGAAATCAGAACTTGCCCGCAAAGTACTGGCCGGAGATACCATCGCTGCTGCCAGGCTCATCAGCGGCATAGCCGATGAAGTGCCCACCGCCTTCGAGGAAATGAGCCATATCTACCCCCACACGGGGAAAGCGTACATTATCGGCGTGACCGGGTCGCCGGGTGCCGGCAAGAGCACGCTGACCGGCAATCTTATCGGCCACTTCCGCAAGGAGCGCCTGACCGTTGGCGTTATCGCCATTGACCCGACGAGCGCCTTTACCGGCGGGGCACTGCTGGGCGACCGGGTCAGGATGCAGCAGCATGGCGAGGATAAGGACGTCTTCATCCGGAGCCTGGCGACGCGAGGCCTGCAGGGCGGCCTAGGCAAGGCCACCATCGGCGCCATTCACATCATGGACGCGATGGGCAAAGATATCATTCTGGTCGAGACCGTGGGCTCGGGGCAGATAGAAATAGATATCACCAGAGTGGCCGATACCACCCTCTTTGTCATGACGCCGGGGGCTGGCGACGCCATTCAGATGATGAAGGCGGGAATACTGGAAGCCACCGACATTTTCGTCATCAACAAGGCAGACAGGGGAGGCGCTGACGTTGTCAAGGCCGACCTCCAGACAATGCTCTCGATGAGGAACCAGCTTCCTGATGATTGGCAGCCCGGCATTGTCCTCACCGAAGCCATTTACAACAAGGGCACCGCCGAGCTGGCCGCCGAGATATCCAGGCATCGGGAGTATCTCACCAGCACCGGAGAACTGAAAAAACGCAAGAAACAGAGATTGAAGCTGGAACTGATGGAAACGGTGGAAGGACTCATAAAAGATTGCATCACCAATATTGACCACGGCGAATACCTGAACCGGCTGGTTGATGACCTGCTCAAGGGGAAAACAAACCCGCCGGCGGCTACTCGGCAGTTGGTCAATCGGCTGGCCAGCGCCCTTGGCCAGGTTCATGAGCGCCGTAAATATCGCCGCAAAACGGCTTAAAATGATAAGCGAAATCTAGAGCAATCGACCTTATCAGGAGGTAGCAGATGGATTTTTCCCTTACGGAAGAGCAGAAAATGCTCAAGGCAATGGTCGCCGATTTCGCCAGTAAAGAGCTGGAACCAATAGCCGCCCAGATTGATGAGGAGTCCAGATTCCCTGCCGAAAGCATTAAGAAGATGGCCGGACTCGGGCTTCCCGGCATCGGTTTTCCCGAGGAGTACGGTGGCAGCGGCGGGGGTGCCACCGAGTTCTGCCTCGTTATCGAAGAGATCAGCCGCGTCTGTGCCGCCACCGCCGCCATCCTCCTGGCCAGCTCCGGCTTAGCCGGTGCACCGATATTCATGCACGGGAATGAAGAGCAGAGAAAGCGCTTCGTACCTCCTATCGCCAGCGGTGAAGTGGTTGGCGCCTTCGCGCTGACGGAGGCGGGGGCGGGCAGTGACCCCGCGGCACTGGAGACCACCGCCACGCGTAAGGGCAAGGGCTACGTCCTTAATGGCACCAAGATTTTCATCACCAACGGTGCTGAAGCCGGCACCGTCCTTGTTTTTGCCACCACCGATAAATCGCTGCGCCACAAGGGCATCACCGCCTTTATTGTGGAAAAAGATACTCCCGGTCTGTCCGTAGGCAAGCACGAGCACAAGCTTGGGATACGCGGTTCATCGACTGTGGAACTGGTCTTTGAGGACTGCTTTGTGCCTGAAGAAAATCGGCTGGGCAATGAGGGCGATGGATTCAGAATCGCGATTAATACCATTGATGCCAGCCGGGTCGTGGTTGCGGCGCAGGCGCTGGGAATCGCCCAGGGGGCCTTTGACCGCGCCCTGGCGTACGCCAAAGAAAGACAGCAGTTCGGCCAGCCCATCATCAACTTCCAGGCGATTCAGTGGATGCTCGCCGATATGGCGACGCAGATTGACGCGGCCAGGCTTTTGACCTACCGGGCAGCTTACCTGCAAGACCAGAAGCAACCTTTCATCAAAGAGGCGTCAATGGCTAAAGTCTATGCCGCCGAGACCTCGTCTTTCGTGACCAATAAAGCCATACAGATATTCGGTGGCTACGGCTACATCCGGGAATATCCGCTGGAACGCTATCTGAGAGATGCCAAAATCACCGAAATCTACGAGGGCACCTCCGAGATGCAGCGGATGACCATCGCCCGGCAGCTGATGAAGGAAGGGTAAGAGACTGCTATCCCTTTTTCTTCTCCAGTCCCGTTTCCTTTAACATGGCCTTGGTGCGCTTGCTTATCTCATCGGCTTTGGCGAGCAGCCATATCATGGTGCCCAGGCAGACCAGAAAGATACCAACGCCGATGGGCCCTGACCAGAACAGAACCAGCCATAAGTTATCCATTTCTTCCCCCCCTATTTCTTTCAGCCTAATCTTCCAGGACAAAGGTCGGGCTGGCACCCTCGCCGGCGGAGTACTTATCACCGGGGAAAATTCGGCTCTCGGTCATTTTGACCCGCTTGCCCATCAGCGTTTCCATGGTGGCCTTTTCCGGCGCAACGCCAGCTAAATTGCCCATGAGCCAGGGACCTTCATCGAGCTCCACCAGCAGAATGGTATAGGGCACCTCGCTTTCGCGTCCCTCGGGAGCCACGTTGCAGGTGGTAAAGGTCTGTATCCGGCCGGTGCCCTTCAGTTCCAGAACCTCCAGGTCAGGGCTGGCGCAACTGCGGCATACCATTTTGGGCGGCACGGTCACGGCGCCGCAGCTTTTACACTTCAATCCCAGCAGCCTTTTCTGCTTCAGCGCTTCACGGTATTCTTTATAGGTCAGCTTATATTCCATCTTGGCCTCCAAGCCTAAAACGACTACTTATCGCCAGCCCCGCTGGAGAATCATATTGACCAGCGTGCAGCCATCTCCGCCCAGAGTGTCGGTCATGCCGATTCTGGCCCCCGGCACCTGCCGTTCCGGCTCCACCTCCCCCCTAAGCTGCTTGGCTATCTCATAGACCTGGCCGGCACCGGTGGCGCCAATAGGATGGCCTTTCGATTTAAGTCCGCCGGAAGGATTGATGGCAACCTTGCCACCAATACCGGCCTCACCCTTCATCCAGGCCTCACCAGATGTGCCGAAATCAAAGAAGCCGAGGCCTTCTACCGCGATGAGGCTGGCAATGCTGAAGCAGTCATGCAGCTCGCAGATATCGATGTCCCCGGGTTTCAGCCCGGCCATGTCATAGGCCTGTTTCGCCGATAGTTCCCTGGCCCTGAGCCTGGGGAGATATTGCTGCTGGCTGGCCAGCGGCCCGTTGGAGGCCTGCCCCGCGCCCACAATGAACACCGGCTTTCCGGTCAGCTTTTTGGCCACCTCTTCCGATGCCAGCACCAGGGCGGCGGCGCCATCTGAAAACGGGCAGCAGTCATGCAGCTGGAGCGGTGTGCTCACCATGAAGGAGCTCAGCACCGCCTCCATGGTCACTTCCTTGCGCAGGTGCGCTTTGGGATTGTGCATGCCGTATTTGTACGACTGCAGTGAGACGGTGGCCAGTTGCTCTTTCAGCCTGGGCAGCGGTACGCCATACTTGGCCGAGTAAAGGTGTGCCAGCATGGCGAAGACCGCCGGGAAGGTTATGCCGGAGGGGAACTCGTAGCGGGAATCGCTGAACATGGCAAAGGTGCGTGTGGCCAGCGGGGTGCCCATGGTGGCCGCCCGCTCCACACCGCCGGTCAGAACCACATCATAAAAACCGGAAGCCACCCACATCCAGGCATCCCTTACCGCCATGCTGGCCGAGGCGCAGGCGCCCTCATAACGGTTGGCCGGGATATTAAAGCAGCCGATGTTTTCGGCGGCAAAGGCCTGCACCGAGCCCTGTCCTTCAGAGAAGTCGCCGAGCACGTTGCCCAGGTAAAGGGCCTGTATATCTTTTGGCTTCAGGTTTGATTCCGTGAGCGCTTCCGCAGCCGCTTCGGCAAAGAGCTCAACGCTGGTCTTTTCCTGCGGGCCGCTGAACTTGGTTTCCCCCACGCCAACTACCGCTACTTTGCGCATCTCTTCCCTCCTGCTCAATATCTCAATCTCATATAAATTACAATATCGCCGATATACCGTCAAACGAGCATCGCCTTCAGGACCAGCTCCGCGATATCCACGGCCTTCACCGATTCCGTCGCCTGTTTGGTCTGCAGTCCGTCCTCAAACATCTGCAGGCAGTATGGGCAGGCGGTGGCAATGAACCCGGCCTTGGTTGACAGTGCCTGCTCGGTGCGCATTTCATTGATGCGCTCGCCCGCTTTCTGCTCTTCCAGCCAGAGGTGCCCGCCGCCACCGCCACAGCAGAAGCCATACTCCAGATTACGCTCCATCTCCACCAGCTTTACCCCATCGAGGCTTTGCAAAATCTGCCGTGGTGCGCCGTAGATGCCGTTGTACCGCCCCAGATAACACGAGTCATGGTAGGTAACCAGGCCGCTAATGCCCTTGATGCCAGGCAGTTTTTCTTCCCTGATAAGATTGGCAATCATCTCGCTATGATGGACAACCTCAAAGTCGCCACCAAACTGCGGGTACCCGTGCTTCAATGTGTTGTAGCAGTGGGGGCAGCCGGTGACTATCTTTTTGATTCCGTATTTATTCAGCAGCTTGATGTTCTGCTGCGCCAGAGTCTGGAAAAGGTATTCGTTGCCCAGCCGGCGCGCCGGGTCGCCGCAGCACATCTCTTCAGTGCCCAGAATGCCGAAATTGACGCCAGCCAGCTTCAGTATCCGGGCAATGGCGGCCGCCACTTTAGTGCTTCTCATTTCCAGCGCCTCGGTGCAGCCGACCCAGAACAGCACGTCAACGTGGCTATCGTCGGCAAGCGTTTTGACCTCAAGCCCCTCTGCCCAGTCGGTGCGACTCAAGGTCGTTCCGCGCCACGGATGGCCCCTGGCCTCAAGGCATTTCAGGGCGCCTTCGCCGGTCTCGGGAATGGCTGCCTGCTCCATTACCAGGCTGCGCCTCATCTCGATGAGCTTGACCATTGGCTCAACGTATACCGGGCAGACCTCCTGGCAGGCATAACAGGTGGTGCAGTTCCATACTTCGTCCGGCTTTATCACCTCGCCAATCATCGCCCGCCCGTTATCGCCCGGATTGGCGGCTTCAGCCTTTCTTCTCAAAAGTACCGGTGCCCGCTCCAGCAGGTGACCTTTCAGGTCCTGGATTACCTTTTTCGGGCTCAGTGGTTTGCCGCTCAGGTAGGCGGGACAGTTGTCCTGGCAACGCCCGCAGCGAGTGCAGGCATCAAGGTCAAGCAGGTGTTTCCAGCTGAAATTCTGGATGCGGTCGACGCCGAAGGTTTCCGTCGCTTCCAGGTCAATTGGCGTCAGAGCGCCCCGCGGCCCGAGGTTCCGCAAAAAGACATTGATAGGCGAAATGATGATGTGCCACAGCCGGTTCCAGGCCAGCGCAACATAAATAATCGTGCCCAGCGCCAGCAAGGAATGCAGCCACCAGATAACCCGGTGCCATAGAAGCAACGTCGACTGTCCCAGTCCGCTCAAGCCCAGAGCAATGAGGTAACCACCGGGCGACCATGCTGCCCATTCCGGACTGGTCTTCAGCTCGGTAGCGGCAATGCGGAATCCTTCAACGATGAAGCCGCTGACCGCCAGAACGAGAAGGAGCAGCAGGGCCACCAGGTCTTCCGTCCGGTTATCCAGTCGGTCTGGCTTCTGAATGTAGCGCCGGCACATGGCCAGAATGATGCCGATGATGAGCAACAGGCCGAAGATATCGAGGACCAGTGAGAAAGCAAGGTAGATGCCGCCCTCCAGAAAGTTATAAAGGTAATAGCTTGCCGCTACCAGCACCGTTCCGAGGAACAGAACAACACCGCCGGTAAAAATGAGGTAATGGATGATTCCCGGATAGAGTTCCTTGAAGCGCAGCCTCCTCGTAACACCGAAAAATTTGCCATGCAGGCAGAGGTGTACCACCTTGTAGGCGATAAATGCCCAGACCCTTTCTCCGAGGTGACTGAAGCGGTCATCAGGCCGGCCGATTCGCCAGAGCCTCGCCCGACGATAGAATGCGTAAATGAAAATGCCGACCGCTACCGCGCCCAGCACATCAATGATAACGCCTAATGGTATGTTCCAGAATACCTCTCGGGTTGGTTCCATCTATTCCCTTTCCAGGACCGAGAATTTATCAGCGCAGACGGGTGATGGCGACGAAAATACCGAGTGCCAGCGATACAATATCAAAAAGTATATGGAACAGGCCGGTCGGGAGTCCGAAGGGCAAAAAGATGCTGACCAGGTAACTGATGGCCACGCCTGTGCCGGCGACCGCCGCCAGACCCCGACCGCGTTTTCGATTGACGGCCAGGCTGACCACCTCACCAGTCACGTAGCCGACCCCGGCCCCGAGCAGCAGGTTTAAATAAAAGAAGGGTATAAATTGATTTATCACCCCCCAGATTACGCCGCTGAACAGCGCCATGCCCAGGGCGGTGCCGCCCGCCCGCAGGTAATATAGGGTGGAAACGCGGTAAGTGGGCAGTTTATATAGCCGGGCACATTCCGGACACCTGGCACCTACCGGTGTCTGCACCAGGCACCGGGGACATATCGGCTTGCCGCATTTACCGCACTTAAGGTTCGTTTCCACCCTGGGATGAGCCGCGCACTTCATCAGTCAATCCCGTCGCTTAAATCTTTTAGCTCCTTTGTTTTCAGGGGCAGCCGGTGCATCCAGACTTTGCGGTCCATTATATCCCGGTCAAAAAGCAACCGATTCAACAGCACCCTTTTTTTACTGACCGAAGTAGCCTCAGCTGCTTTTGGTGCTACCAGGCGCTTTATTACCATTATGGAAAAGAGGGCCAGAAACCCCAGCGTTGTCGTCGCCGGCTCATAAACGGCGCTGACGATGGGCAATAAGGTAACACCGGCCAGCGCCGGCAGCGGGGAGCTGCGCAGCAGGATAGTGCCAACGACAAGACAGGCCAAACAGGTGAGCGTCGGCCAGGGCGTCATCTCATTGAGGAACGGGAGGATAATGACCACCCCCATTGCGGTGGCGATACCCCGGCCACCACCGAAGCGGAGAAACACGGACCAGTTATGCCCGGTGACCACCGCCGCCCCCACCACCACCTGCTGGGCCGTGCTCAGCCCCAGCACCTTTGCCACCCAGACCATCACCATCCCTTTGCCCAGGTCAAAGAGCCCCACCGGCAGGCCGAGTTTCCACGAGGTCATCCGCCAGAGATTGCCACCGCCAATCTGACCCGTACCGTACTGCCTGATATCTATACCGCAAGCTAACTTGGCCACCAGGTAAGCGGCCGGGACTGAACCCAGAAGGTAAGCGGCAACTATTAAGGCAAACCAGATAGCCATAGGCTCTCCTGCCAGAATGACTTATTTTAAATAGGCTAACTTTACCATTTTGGGCTCGGCGCGTGCAATCAGCCTGTTTACCGCCTCCATGGGTACTTCCACCCCACCCATCAGGGTCTCGTTGCTCTCATCCAGGCCATGATAATCACTGCCACCGGTAATAATCAGCCCCTGGTTTTTCGCCAGGGCAATAAGACTAGAAACCTTTTCCTGAGTATAGCCGTTGTAATAGGCTTCGATGCCCGCCATCCCGGCGGCTTTCATTTCCACAATCATCGCTTCAGCTTCAGGGGCGGTAAACGGGTGTGCCATAACCGCTACACCCCGGCTGCGCACAATCAACTGCACCGCCTCCACCGGGGTCATCTTCTCCCGTTCCACATAGGCCGGGCCGTCCCACGCGATATACCTGTCAAACGCTTCCTTTATGGAACTGATATATCCCTTCTCCAGCATTGCCTGCGCGATGTGGGGTCGGGCAATGGTGCCACTGCCGGCGATTTCGCGGACGCGTTCCCAGCTCACGTGTATTCCGAGCTCAGCGAGCTTGGCCACCATGCCCTGCGCCCGTCCTTCCCGGGAATGGCGAAACCGTTCCAGCGCAGCAGCGAGCTCCTCGCTGGTGTAATCAATGAAGTAACCGAGGATATGAACTTCGCCACTGGGAACATCCGTGCTCACTTCCACCCCGGGGATGAACTGAAGCTGTTTTAATCTTCGAGCTTCTTCCAGGGCCGGGGCTATCCCGTCAACCGAGTCATGGTCGGCCAGGGCAATGACTTCCAGACCAAGTCCCACCGCCTTGCGGACGATTTCCTGCGGACTATGCCTTCCGTCCGAGGCAGTGGAATGAATGTGCAGGTCAACCTTGCTCACGGCCTCTCCAGCTGCTGACAGATGCGCTCAATGCTAATGGCCCGGCCACTGCCCTCGTCCACGCCAACCAGCATGGCATTGAAAACTGGCTTCCCCTTTCCCACGGAAAGATGATGGGGCATGCCGGTGAGAAAACGCTGGATGACTGAGTCCACGTCATCACCGATGATGGAATCAGTCGGCCCGGTCATGCCGATGTCAGTTACATAAGCGGTGCCATGGGGCAGTATTTGCGCGTCAATGGTGCCGACGTGGGTGTGGGTGCCCAGAACGGCGCTTACCCTGCCGTCCAGATACCTTCCCATGGCCATTTTCTCCGAGGTTGCCTCAGCGTGAAAATCAACGATGACCACCGGCGGCCGGTCCTCAGTTTCTTCAAGGAGCCGGTCCATGGCCCGGAACGGACAATCGATGTCATTCATAAAGGTCCGGCCCATCAGGTTGACCACCATCGTCTGGCCGGTGATGAGGTATCCCCTGCCCGGTACTCCCGCAGGGTAGTTCAGCGGGCGCAGCACCGGCATTTCGCTGTCCAGGTCGGGAATGATTTCCTTCTGCGCCCAGATATGATTTCCTGACGTCAGTACGTGAACGCCGGCCTCAATAAGCTCCTGAGCAATGGCTGGGGTCAGCCCGAAGCCGCCAGCGGCATTTTCGGCATTGGCAATGACCATGTCCAGCGGGTACTGCCGGCGCATCTGCGGCAGGACCTCACGCACCGCCTTTCTGCCGGGCTGACCGATAATATCACCGATTACCAGTACGAACATCTTAGTCCTTCTATTTTGCGTAATCAATGGCCCTCGTCTCCCTCAGCACCGTGACCTTTATCTGCCCCGGGTACTCCAGACCCTCTTCTATCTTCTTCACGATGTCACGGGCGAGCCGCATTGCACCCAGGTCATCAATTTCCTCCGGCCTGACCAGGATACGGATTTCCCGTCCGGCCTGAATGGCGTAGGACTTCTCCACACCCTTGAAGCTGTTGGCGATGTCCTCCAGCGCCGTCATCCGTTTCAGGTAGCTCTCCAGCGCCTCGCGCCGGGCGCCGGGCCGGGCGCTGCTTAAGGCATCCGCCGCCGAGATAATGAAACCCCACATGCCGACGCTCCCCGTCTCCAGATGGTGCTCAGCAATGCCCTGCACCACCTCCGGTGACTTGTCCCACTGCTTCACCAGGTCGGCACCAATCTGGGCATGGGTGCCCTCCACCTCACGGTCAACCGCCTTGCCAATGTCGTGGAGGAGCCCGGCCCTTTTGGCAATGCCCACGTTGGCCCCCAGCTCGGAGGCAATCATCCCGGCGATATGGGCCGTCTCAATGCTGTGCGACAGGCTGTTCTGTCCGTAGCTGGTGCGGTATTTCAGCCGACCCAGCAACCGGATAATTTCCGGTCGCAGACCGTGTACGCCAACCTGATAGGCGGCCTGCTCTCCAGCACTAGCGATATCCGCCTCCACCTCTTCTTTCGCTTTGGCGACCACCTCCTCAATACGCGCCGGATGGATACGCCCGTCAAGGATCAGTTTATGCAACGCGTTGCGGGCAATTTCCCGCCGCACCGGGTCAAAACTGGACAGGGTAACCGCCTCCGGCGTATCGTCAATTATCAGGTCCACGCCGGTCGCCTGTTCCAGCGCCCTGATATTGCGCCCTTCACGGCCGATTAGCCTCCCCTTCATCTCATCGCTGGGCAGCGGCACCACCGCCACCGTGGACTCGGTAACAATCTCCGAAGCACTGCGCTGAATCGCCTGCGACAGTATTTCCTGGGCCTTTTCAGTGGCTTCTTCTTTCAGCTTGGCCTCCCACTCACGAAGTTGCCTTGATGTTTCCTGCGCCATCTCCACCTGCATGGCATCAATCAGCTGCTGACGCGCTTCAGCACTCGACATGCCTGAAATCAGCTCAAGCTGCTTCAGCTGCCGGTCTCTCAGCTCGCCAAGCTGGCTGCGGATCGACTCAGCTTCCTTTTCCTTGCCGGCCAGACCACGCTCACGCTGCTCGACACCTTCGAGCTTCCGGTCCAGGGTTTCTATTTTCTGGCTCAGACGGTTTTCCTGACGCTGCAGTTCGGAACGCCGTTCGCGATATTCAGCGTCAACTGATGTTTTTGTCTTTCTTGCCTCCTCCTGGGCATTATTGAGCACCACTCTGGCCTCATCCCTGGCTTCCGCAACTAATTTGGCCGCTTTGCGCTCGGCAATGTGTATCTGCCGGTTGAACATTACCCGACGGAAAATAAAAGCGGCCATGCCACCAAAGACAACGCCAATGATAAAGGCAAAGAATATAGCCAGTATGACAACAACATCTATTTCCATGGTATCACCCCCTTTTCTTTAAATTTCCATCTATCGGGGGCAGCTTAAGACAGCTACATCACTGAGTTTCACCAGTATATAAACTATCCCGAGCTATTCCCTTGTTCCTGCCATATTTTCCCCACCGTATGGCCGATGACTTCATAGCTAAAACCCCGACGCCGGAGATAGTCACCCAGCCGGCGCCGAAAGTCTTGATAGTCGGCCGGTGTCCTGTGACGCATCTTCTGCTGCGCCGCCCGATAGGCATTTTCCTCGTCATCCATGCCAGCTACCACTTGCTCGATAACGTCGTTCCTTACCCCCATTCGTTTTAATTCCAGCCTAGTGAGCCACTGACTTCGCGGGCGGAATGACTCCCGATTCTCCTTCCAGAATTGAGCAAAGGCTTCATCATCCAGCAGGCCCTGTTCCCTGAGATGGACAGTCGCCGCATCTATGGTTTCCGCGGCAAAGCCGCGGCGTTGCATTCGCTCTCTGATTTCAGACTCGCTGCGCGGCCGGTAGCCAAAGTAGCGGTAAGCCGCTTCCAGGCAGCGCTGTAACTGCTCGTTGCTGGCCAGCAATGCGATCTGTTTCTCGGAAAGCTCCTGACCCACCTGCAGGTTTTCTTTGGCCGCGACCTCAGCCCCAAGGCTGAAGGCAAACTTTCCGTCCAGAAATATATTTATCCTTTTCTCTCTTCTTTTCCCGGAACGTAAGTCGGTAATCCTGCTCACTTTATTTCTTCCCCTCAAAAACACAAGGCTGAAGCGTATGCCTCAGCCCTGCACACTCTGCTGTATTCTGTTTTCGGTTATTCTGATATGCCCTCATTCATCGGGCACAGCAAGATGAGTGGTAACGGCTGAGGACCTTATTCTCTGCTCCATTTCCTGGGCAAGTTCCGGATTCTGCGCCAGAAATTGCTTGGCCGCTTCCCTGCCCTGCCCGAGGCGGACATCGCCGTAAGAGAGAAAGGCACCAGCCTTACTAACCAGCTCCATTTCCAGACCCAGGTCGATGAGGTTGCCCTCTTTGCTTATGCCGTGGTCAAACATGATGTCAAAGTCGGCATTTCGGAAAGGAGGGGCAACCTTATTCTTGACAACCTTGGCCCGAACGTGGTTTCCGATGGCCTCATTTCCCTGCTTGATGGTTTCAACGCGCCTGAGCTCGATACGCACCGAGCTGTAAAACTTGAGCGCCCTGCCGCCCGGCGTTACCTCGGGATTGCCGAAGACAATGCCGACTTTTTCCCGGAGCTGGTTGACGAAGATGACCGCCGTTCCAGAACGGCCAATGGCCGCCGCCAGCTTGCGCAGGGCCTGTGACATCAGACGCGCCTGCAGACCCACCTGTGGTTCCCCCATATCCCCCTCAATCTCGGCCCGGGGCACCAGTGCCGCCACGCTGTCAATCACGATGGCGTCAACAGCGCTGCTCCTTACCAGCGCCTCGCAGATTTCCAGTGCCTGCTCCCCGGTATCCGGCTGGGAGATAAGCAGTTCCTCAAGATTAACACCGCAATTTGCCGCATATGATGGGTCTAAGGCATGTTCAGCATCAATATAGGCCGCTGTACCACCGCGTTTCTGTGCTTCCGCAAGGATGTGCTGGGCCAGGGTGGTCTTCCCGGACGCCTCCGGACCAAATATCTCCGTGACGCGTCCTCTGGGAATACCGCCAATACCTAAGGCCAGGTCCAGAGCCAGCGAGCCGCTGGGAATGGCTTCCACGTGAGGTATCCCTGTGGGCCCCCCCAGCTTCATAATGGAGCCCTTGCCAAACCTTTTCTCAATCTGGCCAATCGCCAGCTCCAGAGCCTTCTCTCTTTCGGTAATCATCTGCCTCATTTACATAATAGCAGACAATGTTAAGCAAAGCAAGGGGATAAAAACCCATATTAGGTGACTTCAGCATATCCCAGTAAATTTTAAATAAAAATTAAAAACCGGTCAAAGTAGCGATATACTTTTCACCTCGATTATTATATACTCTGCTCTGGGGGTGAGGTTATGCCTCTAAGCCACCGCGAAAGGGTTATCCGGGCGCTGAAACACCAGGAACCGGATAGAATACCAATTGACCTCGGCAGTACTATTTGTACCAGTGCCCACATCGCGACCTATCAAAAATTGAAAGCCCATTTTGGCATCAAGGCTGAAGATACCATCATCAATAAGATGATGCAGACCGCCGCCGTGCACGAGCCCATCCTTCAAGCCCTGGACATTGATTTCCGGGCCGCGCTTCCGGGAGTACCTGATAGCAAGCCAATCACCCCGGTCGGGGAAGATGGCTATCAGGATGAATATGGAGTGGTGCGTCGCAAGCCCGCCAGCTCATATTACTACGACCTGATAAAGTGTCCTCTTGCTGGGCCGATAACCATTCAGGATATAGTAAACTTCCCCTGGCCTGATCCCGCCGACCCCGGCTACACCCGGGGACTGCGTGAGCGGATTCTATACTATCGGGAGAATACCGATTATGCCATCGTGTTACGTCTTCCGGTGGCGTTCGTGCACACCACCCAGTTCGTGCGCGGTTTTGAAGACTGGTTCACTGACCTGGCCGTGGACAAAAAACTGGCCGGGGTCCTGTTTGATGCTGCGGTGGAACACAATGCCGCCGTCGCCGCGGAAATTCTGAAAGCGAGCGGTGACCTGGTTGATGTGGTGGCTTTCAGCGACGACCTGGGATTTCAGAACGGGCTTATCGTCTCCCCGGAACTCTACCGGGCACTTTTTAAGCCCCGCCATAAAAAATATTTTGATACGGTAAAGAAGCACACTTCCGCTTTCATTCACCTCCATTCCTGCGGCTCCATCTATAAGATTATACCGGACCTGATTGAGCTTGGTGTTGATGCCCTTAATCCGGTTCAGGTCGCGGCCAGAGATATGGACTCCAGCAAGCTGGCGACCGAGTTTGGTGACCGGCTGACCTTCTGGGGCGGCATCGATACCCAGACCGTGCTGCCCAAGGGAACCACCGCCGACGTGAAAGCCGAGGTCAGGCGGCGTATCAGGGACCTTGCCCCCGGAGGTGGTTACATCCTGTGCGCAGTGCACAACATCCAGCCTGATGTGCCGGTGGAGAACATCCTCGCCATGTATGAAGCCGCCAAGGAGTACGGCAAGTACCCGATTTCTCTGGGCTGAGGCAATTTAGAGTTAACCAAATTGACCCGGAGACGATGGAAGGCGTAAAATTAATATTGGAGCCTGAAAATGCCCATTTATGAATACACCTGTTCTGATTGCGAGCTCACATTTGAGTTGATGAGGCCATTCCGCGAGGCGGATAAAGAGGCTTCCTGCCCTCGTTGCCATAAACCGGCCCGAAGAATCATGTCCCCCTGCGTTTCCTTTTCCAAGAACAGCGGTGGTGAAACCTCCCGCGTCTCCGGCAACGGAAGCTCCTGCGCCGGATGCAGCGCCAGCAGTTGCGCTACCTGCGGTCATTAGCGAGGAGGCGGACGTGCTGTGGCAGCTTAACCGCATAAGTTAAAAAACCTGCCAGTCGTAGCTACATTCCGCACGCCCAGGAGCTCATATGGTAACAAAGCAACGGTATTGTCAGTTCAGACGAAGTTATTAATTGGTGTTTATTCTTTTGGTTAATTCTAGCGGACTCAATTAGGTTGAAATCACTTTTGTCGCTTTAAGTAAAATGTCTGTTATATCAGACATGTTGGATACCTGACCAACGGCTACCTTGTCACTCAATTGTAAGCGTGAGAGACATGTCCCACAGGCTAGAATCTGTACACCCTGATTCTCAAGTTGCTTTATCTCCCCTAATACCAATGAATCTTTGGAGCTACGCTATCCTCTTCAGCCCCTTCACCACATCATTAAGGTCATCAAAG
>CAZJGR010000017.1:14950-17866 GCA_964545815.1 uncultured Dehalococcoidaceae bacterium
TTGGAGCTACGCTATCCTCTTCAGCCCCTTCACCACATCATTAAGGTCATCAAAGGGCGTGCACTTGAGCTTATTTTGCTGGCAGTGGGCCAGCAGGTCGTCGCGGGCAAAGATATAGTTGGCCAGACCGGCCGGCACGATATCAGAATACCCGTCGCCAATATAGGCCAGGCGGTAGCCCTTGCCCAGGTGCAGTTCAACGTATGCCCGTTTGAAGTTGTCCAGCATCGGCCGACCATCAGGGCCAATATAGGTAATCCTGAGGCCCGCCGGATTGAAATCGGTATGCGCGGCGAATACCTTTATGTCCGCAACGTTAATATATTTCAGGATAGCATCGATATAGAATTTAAGGCCGTTGCTGACGATGACAAATTCAAATCCTCGTCTGGAACAGTAGTCCAGCAGCTCCTTGAATCCGGGACGGATGCTCACCCTGTTGCCAGCGAAGAGGTAATCGCACATGGTCTTCTCATCGGCTTTTATCAGGGCAAAAGCCCTCTGGCTGAAGGCGCCGACCGGCACCCTGTGCTCGCGATATTCCTGCAAGACCTGCCGCCAGTCGCCGTCGGCAAAGGCATCGAGGAGCATAAAGCTCACATCAAATTCGGCGATGGTGTTGTCAAAGTCGCATTGCACCAGTGTTTTGGCTTTCGTGGAATTCATGCTTTCTTCTGTGGCTGGTGATAATTTATCGATATTAGCGGCGCGCGGAATGGCCGACCGCGTTTCCCATACAAGATACCATTAAAGCGGCTTGGAAGTCTATTCGCTGAGGTGCTAGAATAAAATCGAGCGTTGGACATCATGGCAACAAGCTACTTTATCGGCACCTCAGGCTGGCACTACGAACACTGGCGTGATAAATTCTATCCCCCAAACCTGGCCAAAGCGGGCTGGCTGGAATTCTACGCCCGCTACTTCAGAACCGTTGAGCTGAACAACAGTTTCTACCACCTTCCCTCGGAAAACGCCTTCACCAACTGGTATAAATCGTCACCATCATATTTTACCTTCGCCGTCAAGGTGAGCCGGTTCATCACCCACATCAAGCACCTTAAGGGAACAGAGGAACCGCTGCAGAATTTTATCAAGAGGGCGGAGATTCTGGGCGAAAAGCTCGGCCCGCTGCTCTATCAGCTGCCACCCGGCATGCACCGCAATGATATAACGCTGGAATCATTTCTGGCCATATTACCGAAAGACATGCGCCACGTTTTCGAGTTCCGGCACGAGTCCTGGCTTGACGATGCGGTCTTCGACATTTTACGCCGGTACAATGCTGGGCTCTGCATCTTTGACATGCCCAAAATCACCTGTCCGCTGGTGGCCACCGCCGATTTCGCCTATATCAGGTTCCACGGCAGCGGCGTGCTGTACTCCAGCAATTACTCCGACGAAGAGCTCGCTGGCTGGGCAAAGAGGCTGGCGCAACTGCCTGACACCGTGAAGGCAGTTTATATTTACTTCAATAATGATGCGGGGGGATTTGCGCTGGACAACGCCCGGACCCTGCGGACCTATCTGCAGGCTGAATAACAGACAAAGGAGACAGGATTGACCGGTAATTCCTACCGACTATTGGTGGTGGACATTGACGGCACGCTGGTCAGCCACCCCGCTTCCGGTGAAGAAATATACCTGAGCCCAATCCGCAAAGAGAATATACCTGGCACGATTATTACGGCTAACGGGCACGTATATGTTATAATTAAGATTGTTCCCGATTTTCCCGTCTAACAAAATTTTAGGGGGTATACATATGGCCAAAGTTCAACTGGGTCCCCGAACGTGTATTTATCCGATGCCCACGCTACTGGTCGGCGCCAATGTCAATGGCAAACCGAACTTCATGGCCGTGGCGTGGGGCAACATTGCCAATGCCGAACCGCCCATGGCCGTGGTGGCCATACGGACCAGCCGCCATACTCACCTCGGCATTGAGCAAAACCGGACTTTCTCCATCAATATCCCTTCCGCTGACCTGATGAAAGAAGCTGACTACTGTGGCATCACCTCCGGCGCCAAGGCGGACAAAGTTAAGGCCTGTCAGTTCACCGTGTTTTACGGCCAGCTGAGCACGGCGCCATTGATTGAACAATGCCCGATTAATATCGAATGCCGTGTCCTGCATTCCCTGGAACTGGGAAGTCATACGCTCTACGTTGGCCGGATTGAGGAAACCTATATTTCCAGCGACTGTCTTACCGACGACAGGATTGATATGAACAAAGTGAATCCGTTGGCCTTTTTGGGAGAGCCATTGCGGGAATATCACACTGTGGGCGCGTTCCAGGGCAAGAGTCACAGCATTGGTCGGGAAATCAAAGACCGGGAAAGGCCGGGCTAAACTTTTTCCGGCCGGTATTTTTTCACCAGCGCCGGGTCATAGGGTGCCCTTCGCCCGATGCACCCTTCCCGCGGACATATCTGGCAGCTCTCAAACCTGACTTCAGTGGGGAAAAATATTCCCGATACTGACTTTATCGGCACCATCAGAAAGGTATCGGTGAGCCTGACGCCGATGAACTCCTCCACCTTATCCCTTCCCCCGAAAATGGAGAACAGCTCCTTTTGCTGGGTAATCAGCCAATCATCGGCAGCACCAGCGCCCGGTGCCATTCGGGACAATTGCCCGAGAGCATATCTCTTTTTCAAATAGTCTTCAACATAGCGCCGGGCCAGTATCAGCGCCGTTTCTTTTATCTGGTCCAGATAATATCCCTTGATGAAATCCGCGGACGGGATTTCTATCCCATCCAGTTCCCGGCCGCAGGTAATAACGTAAGGAAATACGCGCTCCACTTTGTCCAGATTCACCCTGAGAACACGACTGGTGAATTTGACACCGCCGATTTCCAACGAGTCCCCATTTTTGTTCTCAACATAGGAAACCTCGTAGACCGCCTTGGGCCT
>CAZJGR010000017.1:17966-26985 GCA_964545815.1 uncultured Dehalococcoidaceae bacterium
CGCTCGAATAGCTGCCTTCCCTGCCTCCAGCCACAGAGCCAGACCATAACGAGACCGAAAACAGCTACCGGCGCCACGATTTCCAGGGCGACGCCCTGAAAGAGCAGGATAATGACGATAATCAGAATGGAAAAAAGAAAGATGGCAATATTCAGGTCCCACCTGGCCGAGCGCGCTCTATCCTTTGCCCTCTGGATGGCAAGCCGTTCCTTTTCTTTATTATTTTCACGCCCGGAAGACTTGTCTGCTTCCAACGTATCACCTCCCCCGCTCACCACAGCCAACGGCTCCTGATTTTCCGGTGAGGCTGCCTTCCCGACTTCCATGAATATATAGGTTATTTTCCATCAATATGCCACTTCTGTCAAGTAGAACGATGGCCGGTTAAAGCGCCTCACGTTTCACCGTCAGAAGGTTACCTTTTCCAGAAAGGGAACAGGCGCTTCCACCAGGGATTTTTATCCCCTAAGCCCCTGATAACAAAGATATGTTCGCACTGGCCACAGCGCCAGGTCTGGAACTGCTCGTTGTAGTAGGTCTTTGAGCTGCCACAGCGGGGGCACGTGGTGCGTATTCTGGCCTCAGTTTCCTTATCCAGATTGCGCCAGTAACGGTCATACCAGCCCGGGCGTGTCGGCATTTAAACCTCCCATATTTTTACTCTACATATGAAGCTCGATGATATCCCCGTCCTGCAGGACGTGGTCGCGCCTGACCATGATGCCATCATGCTTTCCCGACCCCCACAGCCGGGCGAATTTGAGCCGGGCACGGAAGTCCTTATGCACCACTTCCGCCGCGTCCGCCAGCGTGCTTCCCCTTGCCAGAATAATCGGGTCACTCATATCCGGCTTCTGGCCCGGCGTTTTGGTGTAAACACGGATAATATCAAGCATCTGGAAGACCTGCCTCTTCATCTCCTCCAGGCCAGCGCCATCCCGGGCCGAGATGGAAACAAGCGGCAGTTTTTCACCATATCTGGCCTGTAACGCCTTAAAGGCGGCATCAGTGCCGGGAATATCCACCTTATTTCCCACCACCAGCGCCCTCTGCCGCTTCAGGATGCCCTCATCAATTTCGTCCGGGTTAAGGCTGATTCTCATCTGCCGTAACTGCTCGATTACCGATTCCATCTGCTCTATGGGCACATTGTTCAAGTCAACCACAATGAGCAGGGCGTCTGCCCGCCGCAGCATGGGCGGCAGCCACCATTCAATCATCTGGGGTACCAGAGGCGGGGTATCAATCAGCTGTATCTGAATGTTTTCAAAAGGCATCATGCCCGGAAGGGCGGAGTGGGTGGTGAAAGGGTAGTCGGCCACCAGCGGTGAGGCGTTGGTCACTCTGGCCACAATCTGTGATTTGCCGGCATTGGTCAGGCCGATAACCGCCACCTGGGCCGCACCTTCTCTCTCAATCACCATTGACACGCGCTGCGTGCCGCTCTTCTTGCCCGCCTGCTGCGTCAGCTTGGCGATACGGCCCCTGAGCTCGGCGCGGAGGTGGTCCGTACCCTTGTGCTTGGGCATGATGGCCAGCATCTCTTCCAGCGCCACGATTTTTTCGGCCGGGGTCTTCGCCGCCCGGAAGTTTTTCTCCGCGTCAAAATATTGCGGTGGCAAATTGGCGGGCATGCTACAGTAACTCCTTTACCTTTCTGGCCAGCTTTTCCGTCATGCCCTCGGTCGCTGCCATTTCGGCCAGCGGTGCTTCCCTGATGGCCGGCACCGAGCCGAACTTCTTCAACAGGGCACGTTTGCGCTTGGGCCCGATGCCCGGTATGCCATCAAACGCGGAGGCAAACGATTCCCGACGATGCACCCGGTGGTAATACCCCAGGGCAAACCGGTGCGCCTCATCGCGAAGTCGCTGCAGCAGCCTGAGCCCGGGGGAACGGCGCGGGAGCACAATCGGCTTTGTCCGCTGTGGCACGTATATCTCCTCATTTTCCTTGGCCAGGCTGGCCGCCGGCACCGAGGTCACGCCCAGTTCGCCCAGCGCTGAGAGGGCGGCATTGAGCTGGCCCCTGCCGCCATCAATCAGGACCAGGTCAGGAACGATTGCCCAGGCATCCGGCGCTGCCGTTGCCACACCGAGGTGTTTGAACCTTCGCCTGAGAACCTCCTCGAGCATGGCGTAATCGTTGGCCCCCGGCACTGATTTAATACGGAAGCGCCGGTAGTGGGCTGGCTTTGATTTCCCCTTCTCAAAGACCACCATGCTCCCCACCGCCGCCCTCCCCTGAATGTCCGAAATGTCATAGGCTTCCATGCGCAGCGGTGGGCGGGGCAGTTTCAGCTCCTTCTCTATCTCGGCGATGGCTGCCTCCAGCTCTTTCGGCGTGGCAATCTGCCTGATTTTCAACTGTTCCAGCCCCTGTCTGGCATTCTCGGCAACGATGCCCATCAGCTGTTTCTTGCCACCGCGGCGCGGTACCTGGATGTCAACCCGGCCACCCCGTCTTCCCTGCAGCCAGTCTTTTAGCACCGCCATATCTTCCACCGGATATTGTAGAAGCAACTTCGGTGGGATGTTCGGGCTGGAACTGTAAAACTGCTTGATGAAGTTGGTCATAACCTGCTGCGGCTCTTCATGCTGCGTGCCCTGCATGACAAAGCTCTCACGGCCGGTCAGTTTGTTGTTGCGGATGAAGAAGACCTGGACATAGGCCTGGTCTCCGTCCTGGGCGAAAGCGATGACGTCCTGCTCACCGCGAACCGTGGCCGCGATTCTCTGCCCCTCCACCACCCTGTCTATCGCCTGGACCTGGTCGCGGTACAGCGCCGCCTTTTCAAAGTCCAGCGCCTCCGCCGCCCGGTTCATCTTTTCCTGAAGGTTCCGGATAACCCTATCCTGCTTCCCTTCCAGGAACATGATGGCCTGTTTGATGACCTCGGCGTATTCCTTTCGGCCCACCACGCCGATACAAGGCGCAACACAATGGCCAATGTGATATTCCAAACAGGCCCGCGATTCAGTCCCAGTGATAGGTTTGGAGCAGGAGCGAAAGGGGAAAATCCCTTTCACCATTTTCAGTGTCTGGCGCACGGACTTGGCGCTGGCAAACGGCCCGAAATAGCGCGAGCCGTCCGGCTCCAGCCTTCGGGTGATATGGACCCTGGGCCATTCCTCCTTGAGGTCGATTTTAAGGTAGGGGAATGTCTTGTCATCCTTCAGTCTGACGTTATAGCGGGGATGGTGACGTTTGATGAGGTTAAGCTCCAGAATAAGCGCCTCCTGTTCCGAGGAGGTTACGTAGAAGTCGATGTCAGCCACCCTGGAGACCATCTTGAGCAGTTTGGGCGATAGCTTCTGGCCGGCACCGAAATACGACCTGACCCGGTGGCGGAGGCTGGCCGCCTTGCCGACGTAGAGTATTGTCCCCTCCGCATCCCGCAACAGATACACGCCGGGACTATCGGGCAACCGATTTAATTGTTCCTCAATCAGTATACTCGCCAAATCCACTGCTCCCGTCAATATTTTAACACAGCCCCTGCGGTGGACAAAGCGGTACTATGGAATTGAAAGGAAAGTTTTTATTTTTCACGCTCTTGCTTTACATATCATTTATTTTATGTTAAAATACCCGACGTTATGTTAAAATATATCGGCGACATCAGTTAAGAGGAGGCGTGGTGAAAGAAGAAATCAACAGCTTTTTGAATTATCTGACTGTGGAGAAGGGGTTTTCCGAGAACACGCTGGATGCTTACCAGAACGATTTAAATCAGCTGGCCAGCTACGCCGGGGAAGAGGCAGCCCGGCAAGGACGCATCTCTTCCTGGAGCAATTTCAATCGGCAGGCAATGCTGGGCTACATGCTCAATCTCAAGGAGAGGAACTATGCCGCGACCACCATCGCCCGCAAGGTGGCAGCGACACGTTCTTTCTTTGGTTTCTTAAAGTCTGAAGGCATCATCAGGACTGACCCAACCGAGAACATGAGCTCACCGAGCGTGGGGAAGTCGCTGCCCAAGCCGATTTCCATCAGCCAGGTGCGCCAGCTGCTGGAACAGCCGGCCAAGCTGAACACGCTGGAAGCGAAAAGAGATAAAGCCATGCTGGAGCTGCTCTATGCCTCCGGCATGCGGATAAGTGAACTGGTCAGCCTTAACCTGGGGGACGTCAATACCAGAGAAGGCTTTGTCCGATGTTTTGGCAAGGGGCATAAGGAGCGCATCGTGCCGATTTACGAGCAGGCGGCCCGGTTGGTCAAGGAGTACGCTGAGGAAACGCGACCCAAACTGGCCCGTAAGAAGAATGAGGTTGCCCTTTTTCTCAATCCCCGCGGCGACCGCCTGACCAGACAGGGTTTCTGGCAGAAGTTGAAAGAATACGCCAAATCGGCGGGACTGGATAGCCGGGTCAGCCCGCATACGCTGAGACACAGCTTTGCCACCCACATGCTGAGCGGCGGCGCTGACCTGCGCGCCGTTCAGGAGCTGCTGGGGCATGCCAATATTTCCACCACGCAGGTCTACACCCACCTGACCAGCGAGCATGTCCGGCGCACCTATGAGAAGGCACACCCGAGGGCAAAGTAGCCAGATAACTTAACTTTTACCTTATAGAGGAGAACCAATATGCCGAAGAAATCAAGACGTGACAAAGCGTCCCGGAGCCGAAAGAAAAGAATGAGGCAACAGGCTATCTCTATGCCTGCGGCTTCGCCGGTAACGGTTCAAGAAGATAGACCGGTGGTTTCGACTCCGACAGCCAGCGGTGCGGCTACGAAAACAAAAGCTCCTGTCGTGAAATACCCGTATGTTACCGATGAACTGCGCCAAATCGGTATTCTTGCCGGGGTAATACTGGTTATCCTCGTTGTGCTGGCACTGATTCTATAATATTTTTGCCTGGCGGTAGCGATGGACTTTGCAGCCGAAAGAGCCAGGTTAATTGAGCAACTTAGCCGGGAAATAAAGGACAGGCGTGTCCTCGAGGTCATGGCCCGCATTCCCCGGGAGCGATTTGTGCCGGAGGAAAATCGCCACCTCGCCTACGAAGACATTCCACTGCCCATCGGCCTGGAACAGACCATCTCGCAGCCCTTTATTATTGCCCTGATGACCGAAGTACTGGAACTGACCGGCACAGAAAAAGTGCTGGAAATCGGGACGGGCAGCGGTTACCAGGCAGCCATCCTCGCGGAGCTGGCCCAGCAGGTGGTTACCGTGGAGCGCCTGCCGAAGCTGGCGGAGACGGCCAGGAAGGTGCTGGATAGCCTGGATTACCGTAATATTGAAATACATCTTTCAGGGGAAACCCTCGGCTGGCCAGAAGAAGCCCCCTATGAGGCGATACTGGTCACTGCTGGCGCCCCCAGGGTGCCGCCAGAGCTAATCGCGCAACTGGCCATCGGCGGACGGATGGTCATCCCGGTCGGCTCACGCTATCTTCAGGAGCTGGTGAAAATAACCCGGCGAAAGAAGAAGAACAAAGTTGAAAATCTGGGCGGCTGCCGCTTTGTGGCACTTGTCGGCAAGGACGCCTGGGCAGACGAATAGAAATCATCGGGAAGGAGGATTGATGGAAGTCCTGGAAGCAATTCACACCCGGAGAAGCATTCGCAAGTACAAATCTGAGCCAGTGGCAGACAGAACGCTGGAGACGGTGCTGGAAGCGGCACGTCAGGCACCATCCTGGGGCAACACCCAGTGCTGGCACTTTGTGGTGGTGCGGAATGCGGAAACTAAAGGCAGGCTCTCTGATACGTTAAATGAAACCAACCCGGCCCGTGATGCGATACGCAATGCGCCGTTAGTCATCGTTGCCTGCGCCGAAACGGGCAAGTCAGGACACAAGGATGGCAAAGCCATGACCGACAAGGGTGACTGGTTCATGTTTGACGTCGCTCTGGCGATGCAGAATCTGGTACTGGCCGCTCACTCGCTCGGGCTGGGCACGGTGTACGTGGGGCGCTTCGATGCCAGAGAAGCCGGCCGCATCCTCTCGGTCCCGCCGGGTTACTGTGCGGTGGCGATGACACCGCTCGGCTACCCCGCCGAAACGAAGGAGCCCCGGCCGAGAAAAGAGCTCGGCGAGTTCGTACATTACGATAAATGGGGGGCGAAATAGGACACGATTCCGATGAGCTACCGAGGGTGGATTATAGTTGCCGTGGGATTTTTTGTCTCCGGCATGGCATTCGGTCTGGCGATGCCTGATAACATCGCCAACGTCTTTACCGAGGACCTCGCGGCTCTCGAGAAACTGGCCAGATTCTTGGGCCCGTTCCAGTTCTCCACGGCCGCTTTCATCTTTCTGAAAAACGCGTCCGCCCTGCTTTTCAGCTTCATCTTCAGTCCCCTTTTCTGCCTGGTACCGATAATTGCGCTGACGGTCAACGGCTGGCTCCTCTCGTTCGTCTCGGCTACAGTAATAAAACAGGAATCACTTGGCTTGCTTTTAGCGGCTTTGCTGCCGCACGGCATATTAGAGCTCCCGGCGCTGATTATGGGCGAGGCCGCCGCACTGAGCTTCGGCACGATGGCGATTATCGCCCTTGTTTCAAAGAGGAGGAGGAGCCAGCTGCCTCATAACCTGAAACAGAATATCAAGTATATGGCACTGGCCTTCGCCCTGCTGCTGCCGGCGGCCATCATTGAAACCTTTGTCACGCCACTCTTTCTGGGCTAAGGAGCGGCGCGCCTATTAGCCATCCGCCAGCTTGCCGTTAGCACCTAACAACAGGTATAATAGTTACGAACGTTTTTGGGAGGACAGGTGATTCCATGCAGCAGTTTGGTCTGGAAAACATCAGGAATGTGGCCTTGCTGTCGCACGCCGGCGCGGGAAAAACATCCGCTGCCGAAGCCATGCTATTTACCGCCAAGGCAATCAATCGGCTGGGCAAAGTTGATGACGGGTCAAGTACCTCGGACTATGACCCTGATGAAATAAAGCGCAAGATCAGCATTAACCTGAGCCTGCTCCCGTGCCAGTGGCGAGACGCTAAAGTCAACCTCATTGATACCCCCGGCTACAGTGACTTCGTCGGTGAAGTGAAAGCGGGAATCCGCGTCAGCGAGGGTGTCGTCATCGTCATCTGTGCCGCCTCGGGCGTGGAAGTGGGCACCGAGCAGGTCTGGGGATACTGCCAGGAAGCCAATTTGCCCCGCCTCATCTTCGTGAACAAGATGGACCGCGAGAACGCCGACTTCTCCAAGACGGTAAATGATATTCAGGCCCGGTTTGGCCCCAGGTGCCTGCCGATACAGATACCCATCGGTGCCCATAATGACTTTCAGGGCATCATTGACCTGCTGACCCGGAAAGCTTACACCGGCTCGCCGCCGAAAGAAGGGGAGATTCCATCCGCGCTGGAAGGCCAGGTGAATACCTTCCGTGAAAAGCTGATTGAGGCAGCGGCGGAAACGGATGACGCGCTCATCGAGAAATATCTGGGCGGCAAGGAGCTTGCTTTAGAGGAAGTGAGAAACGGCCTGAGGAAAGCCGTGGTCAACGGCAGCGTTTTCCCCATTCTGTCTGGCTCAGCGCTGCAGAATGTGGGCCTTAACGGGCTTCTCGACGCAATGGTCAACTATCTGCCATCCCCAGCGGAGCGCGAGGTGGTGACGGTAGCCGGCGCAAAGGAGGAAAAAATCGCGCCCAGCGCTGATGGGCCTCTGGCGGCGCTGGTATTCAAAACAACCGCCGACCCGTACGTCGGCAAGCTCACCTATTTCCGGGTGTACAGTGGCGCCATAGACAGCAACTCACCGGTCTGGAATGCCACCAAAGGCAACGCCGAGCGAATCGGCCAGCTCTTCATGCTTCGTGGTAAAAATCAGGAGCCGGTAGCCAGGGTAAGCGCCGGGGATATCGGGGCGGTGGCCAAACTGAACGTGACCAGCACCGGTGATACCCTTTCCACCCAGAATAAGCCGGTTAAGCTTGCCCCGGTTGTCTTCCCGCAGCCTATCTTTGAGGAAGCGATTTTCCCGAAGACCAAAACCGACCTTGACAAACTGGGCAACGCGCTGTCGCGCATCGTCGAGGAAGACCAGACCCTGCGCGTGCGCCGTGAACCTGACACCGGGGAGACCCTGCTTTCCGGCATGGGGGATACCCAGCTTGAAGCGGCGGCGGAAAAGATGCAGCGCAAGTTCGGTGTCAGCGTGAACCTGGAGACGCCCAAGGTGCCCTACAAGGAGACCATCACCGTAACCGTGCCCAATGCCGAGTACAAGCACAGGAAACAGACCGGAGGCCACGGCCAGTATGGCCATGTCATCATGGAACTGGAGCCTTTGCCCCGCGGCACCGGCAACGAGTTCGCCGAGCACGTCGTCGGCGGAACCGTGCCCAAGAACTACATCCCGGCGGTGGAGAAAGGCTTCCATGAAGCAATTCAGGACGGCGTGCTGGCGCATTGTCCGGTGGTGGATGTCAGGGCCACGCTGTACGACGGCAGCTTCCATCCGGTGGACTCCTCTGAAATCTGCTTCAAGATTGCTGGCGCCCAGGCGATGAAGAAAGGATTTTCGCAGGGGCAGCCGATTTTGCTTGAGCCCATCGTGAACCTCAAGGTCACCGTCCCCAATGACCTCACCGGAGACATCATCAGCGACCTCAATACCAAACGCGCCCGGGTACAGGGGATGAACCCTTCCGGCGACATCAATATCATCGAGGCCCAGGTGCCGCTGGCGGAAGTGCTGCGCTACGCCATTGACCTCAAGTCAATGACCCAGGGCAGGGGTACCTATACCATTGAGTTCAGCCACTACGAAGAGGTTCCGGCACACGTCAGCCAGAAGATTATCGCCGCCAAGGCCGAGGAAAAAGCCTGACCGCCAGATGGCACTTAATTATGTGGCTCTTATTTCCTGCCGCATAAACAGGATATAGCTCACCGCGAAGCAGACTGCGCTGAGGCCAATCAGGCTGGTGATGTGGGGCCATACCAGGAGAATGCTCTGGCCCAGGCTCAGGGGATTGGGCACCATGTAGGTGGCCTGGGCGGTGCTCACCATACCCAGACTCCGCACAACAGGAACCAGCAGCACCGTGG
>CAZJGR010000018.1:0-26367 GCA_964545815.1 uncultured Dehalococcoidaceae bacterium
TGCGGGTGGCCGTGCCTGATGCCGAGGCCGCCCGCACCATTGCTGACATCAAGAAGGACATTCATATACCCCTGATTGCCGATATCCACTTTGATTACCGCCTGGCGCTGCGGTCGCTGGAGGCGGGCGCCGATGGGCTGAGGCTTAACCCGGGCAACATCGGCGTGCCGGAGAAGGTGAAGGCGGTGGCGCTGGCGGCGAAAGAGAGAGGTGTGCCCATCCGCATCGGGGTGAACGCGGGCAGCCTGCCCAAAACGGCCCGCCCGAAATTGAGCGTTGCCGGGAGGATGGTCGAGGCGGCCCTGGAGCAGATAAGCCTGTTGGAGAGCCTCGACTTCGACCTGATTAAAGTGTCTTTAAAGGCGTTTGACGTGCCGACGATGGTTGAAGCCTATAAATCAATCGCGGCAAAGATGCCGTATCCGCTGCATATTGGGGTGACCGAGGCGGGCACGCCGAAGCGGGGCGTCATCCGCAGTGCGGTGGGCATCGGCACTTTGCTGTATATGGGCATTGGCGATACCATTAGGGTTTCATTGACCGCCCATCCCCGTGAGGAGGTCATCGCCGGCTACGAGATTTTGAAGAGCCTGAACCTGCGCCAGCACGGCCCGATACTGGTCAGCTGCCCCTCCTGTGGTCGGGCGGAAGTTGATATAGTAAAATTAGCGGAAGAGGTGGAGGAGCAGTTAATAAAGATAACCAAGCCCATCAAGGTGGCGGTGATGGGCTGCGTGGTCAACGGCCCCGGCGAGGCCAAAGACGCCGACGTCGGCATCGCCTGCGGGAAGGGGAAAGGCGTTATCTTCAGGAAGGGGAAGAAGGTGGGGGTGGTGATGGAGAAAGATTTCTTAACCGCGCTGATGAGGGAGGTGGAGGGGATATAATGGATATGCTGGGAATTCTGAAGCTATGTTTAGATTGGTGGAAACAGAGAGAAATAATAAAAATCAGGATACCCCAGAAGGTAGATTACAAAGTTATCATTGCGAAGCAAAAACTTGTGGTATATCTCGGTCTTGAGTTCCGCAGGTCTGGAGGGCGAGAGATACGTTATATAACTAGAGTTATCTTGAAGCCAGATGAGCAGTTATATTCTGAGCTTCAGCAACATTTCAAATTACCTAAAGAAGGGGAGATAGAAATCAATAATAGAGTAAAGTTACCAAGAGATGAGATAGTTCCATTATATAAACCAGAATTGGCTAACTATCCAGAATTTATGGCAATCTCAGGGATAAGAGAAAACCAACTCGAAGGTATTCAGACGGTAGCGGATAATCTTAGCCTAAAGACTCTTAAAGTTCGTTTAGTCTGGGACGATGATGGTAAAAAAACTAAATGGAAGAAAATCTCGGAAGAGGATTATGGAGGGTGGGTATAAGTATTGAGGGAGAGTAAAAAGGATAAACTATTTCTTCCTCTCCTCCTCTTTTGAAGAGACAGGGAGGCTAAAATGAATAATTCGACTTTTGTGAGGGTACTGAGAAAGGTTGAGCGCGTTTTTGTGATAATTCTATTCCTTGGGATTGTAGCGTCTGTCTTCATTAATTTCATCAACTTTAATGGTCTTTTCATTATAGGTTATATATTGGGGCTCTTCACAGTTTTCCTTTGGTATTGGTATAAAAATATCGGCAGGGGCGATATAGAAATCAGTGGTGAGTAAGAGTATGACTTAAGATAAAAAGGAAATAAACAGGGGAGTTTAAGAGGGGCGAAGCCTTTTGAGGAAATCCATCCCCCTGCCCCCTTCCTTTGGCAAAGGAAGAGGGCGTTAAGCAAAGAGGGGGTGAAGTAGAATAAGAACAAGCAGGTTGATGAAAAACAAGTTATGTTGTTCCTTCTCCCTTTTGTAAAGGGAGATTGAGAGGGATTTTGAGCTTGGAAAGAAGGCTTTTTCAGCACCCTGCTAGACTGGAGTTTTAGCTTATGCGCTTATCACAGCTATTCGGCAAAACACAGCGGGAAATACCATCTGAGGCGGACACCGCCAGCCACCAGTTGCTACTGCGGGCGGGGATGATAAGCCAGGTGGCGGCGGGAGTCTATTCCTATATGCCCCTCGGGTGGCGGGTGCTCAAAAAAATAGAAAATATTATCCGGGAGGAGATGGACCGGGCGGGGGGTCAGGAGCTGTCTATGCCCGTGCTCCAGCCCGTTGAGCTCTGGCAGCAGACGGGCAGAGACCAGTCCTTCGGCAAGGGGCTTTTCACCCTGCTCGACCGCCGTGAGAGAACCCTGGTCTTGGGGCCGACCCACGAGGAAGTGCTCACCCAGATGGTCAGCCACCACGTCCAGAGCTACCGCGACCTGCCCAAGCTGCTCTACCAGATTCAGACCAAGTTCCGCGACGAGCCGAGGCCGCGCGGCGGGCTGATAAGGGTGCGCGAGTTCATCATGAAAGACCTCTACAGCTTTGACATTGACGAGGACGGGCTGGACTTGAGCTACCAGAAGATGGTGCAGGCCTACCGGAACATCTACGACCGCTGTGCACTGCCGGCGCTGTTCGTTGAGGCGGACAGCGGGGCCATCGGCGGCAAGGACTCCCACGAATTCATGCTCATCGCCGAAAACGGCGAGGACCAGGTTATCTACTGTGATAGCTGTAAGTACGCGGCCAATGCCGAGAAGGCGGTCAGCGTCAAGAGGCAGATAAAGCCCGAAAAAGCGCTGCCGATGGAGGAGGTGGCCACCCCCGGCATGAAGACCATCGAGGGCGTGTCCAATTTTCTCAACGTGCCCAATGACCACACCCTGAAGGCGGTCTTCTACGTTGCTGACGGTCAGGTGGTCTTTGCCATGATACGGGGCGACCTTGACGTCAACGAGGTGAAACTGCAAAGGCTGCTGAAATGCACCGACCTGCACCTGGCCACCGAGGCTGAGGTGAGTCAGGCGGGCATCGCTGCGGGCTACGCCTCGCCGATGGGCCTGAAAAATATCAAAATCGTGGCTGACGACTCGGTAACGAAGGGCATCAACTTCGTCGCTGGCGGCAACAAGCCGGATACGCATATCAAAAACGTCAACTATCCCCGGGATTTTAAAGCTGATATCGTGGCTGATATCGCTCAGGTCAGGGATGGCGACATCTGCCGGAAATGCGGTGGCAAGCTGAAAGCGATGCCGGGGATTGAAATGGGCCACGTGTTCAAGCTGGGCACCTTCATCAGCCATGCCCTTGGCGCCAACTTTATCGATGAAAAAGGGGAGTCAAGGCCGATTATCATGGGCTGCTACGGGATAGGATTAGGCAGGTTGCTGGCGGCTGCCGTTGAGCACTGCCATGACGAAAAGGGCATCATCTGGCCGCTCTCCATCGCGCCCTATCAGGTCTATCTCTGTCCGCTCTACCGCGAAGGCGCGAACGTGGCTGAGGTTGCCGATAAATTGTATGGTGAACTGCAGTCGGCTGGCCTTGAGGTGCTCTTTGACGACCGTGAGGAGTCCCCCGGTGTGAAATTCAACGATGCTGACCTTCTGGGGATACCGCTCAGGATAACGGTCAGCCCGCGCACGCTGCAGGGAAACAGTGTTGAGGTGAAGTGGCGGGCGGAAAAAGAGCCCGTGCTGGTGCCCGTTAACGAGGCAGTGAAAAAGGTGAAAGAGCTCATACGGAACCGAAAGTGAGGCATGGCCAATGGCGCTGATGATGCCGGAGCAGTTTGAGGAGAGCCTGAAAAAGCTCAAGCCGCGGGTCTTCATGAACGGGAAAAGGGTGGCCAGTGTTCTGAAAAATAAAAATACCCGCACGGTGGTGGAGGCAAACAAGGCCAGCTACGCCTGGGCTCTAGACCCGAGATATAAAGATATCATGGCATGCTATTCACCTCTCGTCGATGAGATGGTCAACCGCTATACTCACGTGAGCGCCAGCGTTGACGACCTCATCAAAAAGGCGGAGGCGGGGACCTTCACCGCCGAGATGCTCGGGACGTGCATCTACCGCTGCGTTGGCTATGACGCCTTTCATGCCCTGGCCAGCACCAGCTGGGAGATGGACCGCGACCTCGGCACCGGATACCACCCCAGGTTTCTGGAATACCTGAAGACGGTGCAGCGCCAGGACTTATCTGTGGCTGGTGCCCTGACGGAACCGAGGGGCGACCGGAGCCAGAAAACGCTGGAGTGGTCCGACCCGTATCTTTCCCTGAAGGTGGTGGACAAAAATAAAGATGGCATCGTGGTGCGGGGGGCGAAAATCAATATCAGCGGTGCCTACGCCAGCCACGAGCTGGTGGTGCTGCCCCAGGGCGCCCATGCCGAGGGTGAGGAAGACTATGCCATCGCCTTCGCCACCCCCGCTGATGCTAAAGGCATTACTTATGTCTGCCAGTACACGCCGTACTCCGCGGAAAGGGAGCAGGCGGAAGACCCGGAAGAGCTGGGCAACCCTCTTTACGGCCAGCGCGAGACTTCAATGGTGGTCTTTGATAACGTCTTTGTGCCCTGGGAACGGGTCTTTCACTGTGGCGAATATCGTTATTCGGGCAGGCTGGTGGCCCGTTTTGCCCGAACGCACCGCATGACCTGCGGCGGGACGTGCAAGGTCGGCTTCATGAACCAGATTATCGGCGCCTCAAGGCTGATTCAGGAGTATAAGGGCCTGGAGAAGGCGTCTCACATCAACGAGCAGCTGGCCGAGATGGTGGTGCTTCGGGAGACAAGCCGGGCCTGTGGACTGGAGGCGGCCCGTCGCGGCGGTGAGGAACCTCCCGGGTCGGGCGTGTTCCTGCCCGATGAGCTGATGGGCAATGTAGCCAAGCTGAATGTCTGCAACGCCTTCTGGCGGGTGATGGCGCTCGCTGGAGACATTGGCGGCGGGCTCATCGTTACCCTGCCCTCGCTAAAGGAGCTGAAGAACCCCGAGGTCAAGGACTACGTTGAGGAGTTCTACTCCTTTGGTTCTGACGAACCCACGGAAAATATCTTGAAAGTTACCAAACTCCTTCAGCACTGGACGGCGGGGATGCACGGGGTGGGTACCTGGCATGGCGCCGGGCCGGTGCAGACCCAGAAAATCATGCTGCAGCGGGTCATTAATTACGACCATGAGAAAGAGCTGGTCAAGAGGACATTAAAGCTCAGGGAAAAGGAAAAGAAACCAGGACCTGAAGGCTAACTGCGCAGGGTGGCGCCCAGTTGCTGGGACAGCTTCTTTAAGATTTGCTCCTGGACTTTACTCGCTTCTTCATCGGTGAGGGTGTGGGTGGGCGACTGATAGGTGATGCGGTAGGCGAGCGACTTCTTTCTTTTCGGCACCTGTTTCCCGGAGTAGACGTCAAATATGGCAACGTCTTTCACCAGGGAAAAGCCCTTGATGATATCAGCTACCTGCTGGTGGCTGATGCCGATATCCACAACCAGAGCGATATCCCTCACCGTGGGCGGGAAGCGGGGGATGGGCTGGAACAGGCGTTGTCCCGCCGTAAGGTGGAGCAGTTCCGTTACGTTGAGTTCAAAGAGGTAGACAGCGTCTGATAGGTCAAAGGCTTCTGTCACTTTAGGGTGGAGCTCCCCGATGACGCCAATCTTCTTATCGTTGGTAAAAATAGCTGACTGGTGCGTCGGGTGAAAGCTTTCATCATCTCCCGGTTTGAAGGTGGCGGAGATGCCCAGTCTGCGGAAAAGCCCCTCCAGCACTGACTTGGCATCGAAGAAGTCAAGCTGACCGCCATCACCGAGCCAGGATATATCGTTTCGGGAACCGCTGAGCAGACCACACAGCACCTCGGGCTCATCAGGCAGTTCCTTCTCTCTCGGCAGGTAAATCTTGCCCAGTTCAAAAAGTCGGATACCGCTTTCTTCGTGCCTGCGGTTAGAGGCTAGTGTTGCCAGCAGATTGGCCCGCAGGTTGGGGCGCAGGTACTCCTGCTCTGCGGTCATGGGATTGGCCAGGCGGGCCGGCATCGGTGCCACTTTCTGGGTTTGCGGCCTGAATTTGCTCAGCATTTCCAGGCTGGTCAGAGAATAAGTTATCGCTTCCTGAAATCCATAGCCGATGAGGGTATCCCGTATCTTTCGCTCCAAATCGAGCATGAGCGCCGGCCGGTGCGGCGGTATCGACTGGCTCAACATGGTCGTGGGAATCTTGTCGTAGCCGATAATGCGGGCGACCTCTTCAATGAGGTCGACCTCCTGCGTGATGTCGCTGCGCCAGTAGGGAGCGGTCGCTTTGGTTTCGGCAGCTGAGGCCCCGGGCTGGCATTCAAACCCCAGCGCGGTCAGGGTGTTGGTTATCTGGTCGCGGGTGAATTCCACACCGAGCAGCTGCTTGGTGCGCTTGGTGGAGAGAACGATTGGTTCCGGCTCTCGTTTCCCCGGATAGGCATCGGCCACACCCCTGGCCGCCTGGCCGCCGCCAAGCTGGATTATCAATTGCGTGGCCCGTTTCAGCGCCGGCACGGTCAGCTCGGGGCGGATGCCCCGCTCGAACCGCATGCAGGCTTCACTGGGCAGGGATAGATGTCGACCGGTGTAGTGAATGCTGGCCGGGTTAAAGTTGGCCGCCTCCAGCAGGATTGAGGTCGTAATTTCCGTGACCTCGCTGTTGGCGCCGCCCATGACGCCGGCAATGGCCACGGCACGCTCGGCATCGGCAATGACGAGCATGTTGGCGGAGAGCTTGCGCTCGGCCCCATCCAGGCTGGTAATGATTTCACCCTCGGTCGCCCGGCGGACGATGATTTTCCGGCCTCTGATAAGCTCGTAGTCAAAGGCGTGCAGGGGCTGCCCCAGTTCGAGCATGACGTAGTTGGTGACGTCGACCACATTATTTATCGGGCGCATGCCGCAGGCGAGCAATCTCTGCTGCATCCACGGCGGGGATTGGCCGATTTTGACTCCGGTGATGAGGCTGGCACAGTACCTGGGACAGAGGTCGGCGTCAATGATTTCCACCGCGATGTGCCGGTCAATTGATGACCCCGCTTCCTGATAGACGATTTCGGGTACGTGCAGTTTTTGACCGGTCAGTGCTGCCACCTCCCGGGCGATGCCGATGACACAGAGACAGTCCGGCCGGTTGGGCGTTACCTCTAGGTCAAGGACGACGTCCCCGAGATAGTCGGCCAGAGGCATGCCCACCGGCGCATCGACGGCCAGTACCAGTATTTCAGTGTGATTATCCGAGATGCCCAGCTCCTTTTCCGAGCAGACCATGCCGCTTGACTCGACACCGCGGATTTTGGCCGGCTTCAGGCTGGACATCTGCCCGGTGTGCCCGTCAATGAGCTCGGCGCCAACGCGGGCGAAGGCCACCTTATCGCCGATGTTGAGGTTCGGCGCACCGCAGACCACGGTCTGTTGTTCGGTACCGAGGTCAACCGTGGGCAGTCGGAGGCGGTCGGCGTTGGGGTGAGGATTGACCGCTGTAATCTGGCCGACCACAATGTTGTCCCACTTGCCGCCGAGCGCCTGTACCCCCTTGGCCTCAATCCCGGCCATAGTCAGCCGGTCCGCCACCTCTTTCGGCGGCAGATTGATGTCAACGAATTCCCGGAGCCACTTGAGCGTAACTTTCATCTTACCGTGCTAAAACTGCCTCAAGAACCTGAGGTCGTTGCCGTAAAAAAGCCTGATATCATCAATGCCGTAGCGCAGCATGGGCAGTCGCTCAATGCCGATGCCAAAGGCAAAGCTGCTGTACACGTCAGGGTCAATGCCGCCCCGCCTCAGCACCTCGGGATGGGTCATGCCGGCACCGAGTATCTCTATCCAGCCGCTATACCCGCAGAGCCGGCACCCCTTTCCATTGCAGGTCAGGCAGGCAATAGCCATCTCCACGCCGGGCTCGACGAAGGGGAAGAAATCACAGCGGAAGCGGACCTTTCTCTCCTCGCCGAAGAAGCGACGGGCAAACTCGTAGAGCGTCCCCTTAAGGTCAGCCATGGTTATTCCCTTGTCCACAGCCAGGCCGTCAATCTGGTAGAACATGGGGATGTGGGTGGCATCCGTGGCCTCATAACGATAGACCTTGCCCGGCTCGATTACCCTTATCGGCGGCGTCATCTTCTCGATGGCGCGTGCCGTTACCGCTGTGGTATGGGTGCGGAGGAGCATGGTGTATTCGCCGCTTTCGGCTCTGGGCTCCACCCAGCAGGTGGACATGGTATCGCGGGAAGGGTGTTCGGCGGGGATATTCAGGGCCTCGAAGTTATAGTAGTCCCACTCAACGTCCGGCCCCTCAAATATCTGAAAGCCCATGGAGGCAAAGATATCGAAAATTTCATTGAGGGTCTGCGTTATCGGGTGCAGACGGCCGGTGGGCAGAGGGCGACCGGGCAGGGTGATATCAATGGTTTCCCGCTTTGTCCCGGAAGTCAGCAGTGCCTCTCGCAGCGCCGGCTCTTTTTCCTGCCATCTGCTCTCCAGGTCAGCCTTGACCTGATTGGCCCGGGCGCCAACTGACTTTCTCTCTTCAACCGGCAACTTGGCCAGGCTGCGTAAAATCGAGGTCAGGGCGCTTTTCTTACCAAGGTAATGAACCCGCCATGATTCCAGCTCTTTTCCATCCTGTATTATGCCCAGTTCCTGGAGCGCTTTTGTTTTCAGTTCATCAAGCTGCTGTATCATTTTCTCGCTGTGGTCTTTCCCTTGGTACGGAAGGAGAAATGAAGGGGCAGTGCCAATGCCGTGGTTCCGTTTTAAACCGGGGCTTTCTCTTTTGCAGCGTTGACCAGATTACGGAAAGCTTCTGGTTCTCTTACCGCCATTTCGGCCAGCATCTTCCGGTTCAGGCCAATACTGGAGCTCTTCAGCAGGTTCATTAGCTGACCGTACTTCAAGCCCTGGGCCCGGCTGGCGGCGTTTATCCGCAGAATCCACAGCTTTCTCATATCGCCTTTCCGCTCTCGGCGGTGCTGGTAGGCATAGCTCAAAGCATGCAGCATCGACTCGTGAGCCCGGCGATAGAGAGCATGCCGGGATGCCCGGTGACCCTTGGTCATGGCGAGCATCTTTTTATGACGGTAGTGGTGGGTGACCCCTCTCTTCACTCTTGGCAAGGAACAGCCCTCCTATCTAGCCAACCCCGTAGGGAAGCAGTCTTTTGATTCTGGCTCGGTCAGCGGGATGCAGTTCAACTTTATTATCGAAAAGCCTCTTCATCCGCTTGGCTTTGCGCCGGCGCAGGTGGCTTTTCGGGCCTTTTACCCGCATGATTTTACCGCTGCCGGTAATATGGAAGCGGCTTTTCGCGCCTTTATGGGTTTTCAGCTTTGGCATCTTGACTTTCCTTTATCTCTTCTCTAGCTTTCGATTTCGTAACCGGCGTCAGTATGATATCCATACGCTTGCCTAATATAACGGGCTGCCGGTCTATGGCAGCGTTCTCATTGAGTGCCTCCGTCATCCGCTGCAACAATTTCCGGCCCAGTTCCGGGTGGGTTATCTCACGCCCCCGGAAGAGCACCGTCACCTTCACTTTGTCGCCATCAGCCAGCAGTTTCCGTGCTTTCCTGGCTTTAGCCTCAAAATCATGGTCGCCGATTTTCGGGCGAAGCCTTATTTCCCTGAGCAAGGAGATTTTCTGGCTTTTTCTCATCTCCTGCTCTTTCTTGGCCTGCTGATACTTGTACTTTCCGTAGTCCAGCAGACGACATACCGGGGGAACGGCAGACGGGGCGACTTCAACCAGGTCAATGTCGTGCTTTCTGGCGAAATCCTGTGCCTGACTCAAGGGCATAATTCCTAACTGCTCCCCCTTCTCCCCCACAAGACGAACTTCCTGAGCTCTGATCATCTGGTTGATGCGCAGTTGTTTAATTATGTCCTAATCTACCTCCTTCAAGCACAGGTATTATACGTTGAAAAACTATATCATATTATAAATCAATAATCAAATTCAGGACAAGCACGGAGCCACCTTATCCCGTCAACTTGCCTTACCACCATCGCGCTCGGTATCTATCGCCCGGCGAGCAATAGCTGATTTAACGGTCTCCTTAAAACGCGCCAAGGGCTGGGCTGTGCTCTGCTCTCCGCTGCGCTGACGAACGGCCACGGTTCTGGTCTTCACCTCTTTATCGCCCACCACCAGCATGTAGGGGATTTTTTCCAGCTGTGCCTGGCGAATTTTGGGGTTGATTCGTTCCGCCCGGGCATCAACGTCGGCGCGAATGCCCTCATTTTTCAGTTCCGCTTCGAGCTGGCGGGCATAATCGAGGTGGCGGTCGGCCACGGGGATTACCCGCACCTGAACCGGCGCCAGCCAGACCGGGAAGGCGCCTCCGTAGTGTTCCAGCAGGGTGGCCAGAAAGCGCTCCATGCTGCCGAGCACGGTGCGGTGCACCATGACCACCGGGTGCTCCCGGCCGTCCTCACCAATGTAGTTAACGTCGAAGCGAGGGGGCAGGTTGAAGTCAACCTGGATGGTCGGCCCCTGCCATGCCTTGCCCAGCGCACTCTCAAACTTGATATCGATTTTCGGTCCGTAGAAGACACCCTCTCCCGGGTCAATCTCATAGGCTTGACCCGACCGTTTGAGTGCCCGGCGCAGGGTTTCCGTGGCCTCCTCCCATATCTCCAGCGTTCCGGCATATTTCTCCGGCCTAGTGGAGAGAAGAAGTTGATAGTTCTGGAAACGGAAGGTATCAATCATAAAAAGCGCCAGGTCAAGCACGGCGACGACCTCATCTTCCAGCTGGTCAGGCCGACAGAAAATATGGGCGTCATCCTGGGTGAAACCTCTGACGCGTGACAGTCCGTGGAGCACGCCGGAGCGCTCATACCGGTAAACGGTACCCAGTTCGGCGTAGCGCAGCGGCAGGTCACGGTAGCTCCGTAGCCTGGTCTTGTAAATAGAGATATGTCCCAGGCAGTTCATCGGCTTGAGGATGTACTTCTGCCCCTCGATGTCCATCGGGCTGTAAAGGTAGTCTTTGTAGAATTCAAGGTGCCCGCTGGTTCGCCACAGGTCAATTCGGGCGATGTGCGGTGTATAGACCAGCTCGTAGCCGCGCCTGGCGTGTTCATCCTTCCAGAAGTCCTCAATGACACGCCGGATGATGGCTCCCTTCGGGTGCCAGAGGACAAGTCCGGGGCCAAACTCATCCTGAATGCTGAACAGGTCCAGCTCCTTGCCCAGCTTGCGGTGGTCTCTCCGGACGGCTTCCTCCAGCCGTTTCAAGTGTTCTTCCAGGGCTGCTTCGGTGTCAAAGGCAACACCGTATATCCGCTGCAGCATCGGGCGGTGCTCATCGCCACGCCAGTATGCCCCGGCGATGTTGATGAGTTTGAAGGCCTTGATTTCCCCGCTTGATTTCACGTGGGGACCGCGGCACATGTCCAGGAACGAGCCCTGCTGGTAGAGGCTTACCTTCTCGTCGGGCAGCTCGTCAATCAGCTCCAGCTTGTAGGGCTGCGCGGCGAATACCTGCCTTGCCTTCTCCTTGGTCACTTCCTTACGGATAAAGGCGGTATCGGAAGCGATGATTTCCTTCATCTTGCTCTCGATAACGGGCAGGTCGTCCGGGGTGAGCGCTCGTGGTAAGTCAAAGTCGTAATAAAAGCCGTCCTCGATTGCCGGGCCAATGCCGAACTTGGCCTCAGGGAAGATGGACTGGACCGCTTCCGCCATCACGTGGGAGGCGGAGTGTCGCATGGTCTCCAGATGCGCTTCTTTTTCCTGTTTTACCGCTGGTGCCAATTTACCAAACCTGTCCATGGATAAGGAAAACCTCTCCTCCCGGGTCTTGGGACGAGAGGCTTTGCCCATCCCTATTCATTCATCAGCCCTATTATAACAGCGACGTTTCACGGGTGCAAACACTCCTGATGACCGGGTGCGGGTCTGGCCTTGGCCGGTGCCGGCTTATTCCTGTGGTTGACCCGGTAGCGGTCAGGGTGCTCAATGTGCCGTTGACTGGAATCGGTGATTGATATAGCTGACCAGGAAAAGGAGCACCGCGCTGAGCAGCAGCGCTCCCAGGTCAAGGTACTTGATGGTGAGCAGCTTGCTGAGCAGGCCCACTGAGCCACCACCGATAAGCGCGGCTAATGCCCCGGCGGAGGTAACCTTCAGGCGATGCTTAAAAAAGCCGGCAATCACCGGTATAATTACGCCAGACGTGTATATCGTGTAGGCAAAGAGAAGGGCACTGATCACTTCTTTAAGCCTCAGGGCGACGACGAGCGAGCATATACCCAGCAGCACTATGGCCCACTTGGAACGGGGTAATATTTTTGTCTGGCCCGCTGCCGGCCGGAACCGTCCGATGATATCTATGGTCAGTATGGTGCTGGCGCTGAGCAGGGTAGTATCAGCCGAGGACATCACGGCGCTGAGCAGGGCGGCCAAAACGATGCCACTCACCAGTGGCGAGAATAATTCCCTGATGACCGTGGGAAATGCCTGCTCACGCGCAATGCTGGGGAACAAAGAAGCCGCGCCCATGCCGATAATGGTAATGGCGAAGGCCAGAGGGATGATGAGCAGCGCCGTCCAGAATGTAGCCGTGCTTGCCACCCGGTCATCCCGGGCACAGAAGATGCGGGAGTACATGTCTGGCCCGACGACATAGGTCAGGCCGACGAGCAGCAGGAGGGTCGCCAGAGCCGCGCCATCGAACTGCGGGCTCAGCGGAAAGGCAAACTGCCCGGCGGGCAGCGAGCTTTGTAACCCCTCCCATCCTCCCAGCCGGGACAGGAGTACAGCCAGGCCGGTAAAGATACCGATGACGATGATGGCCGCCTGCACTAAGTCGGTGCCGATGACGGCCGGCTGACCGCCCAGTACCGTATAGGTAACGAAGGTAGCGGTGAAAATCACCATCCACATTATCGGGCTGCCGATACCCAGGATGCCCAGTATCTGCCCGGCCGCGGCTATCTGGGCGGCAACGACTCCTATCCAGGCAACCACAATGAGAATGGAGGAGGCCAGTGCCACCCGCCGGTCATATTGCTTTTCCACCAGTTCCGGAAGGGTATAAAGCGCCAGCCTCCGCACCTTTTTGGCGAAAAAGAGCCCTAAAAATACCAGCCCAATGCTGCCCACCAGCAGCCACCACGCCCCGGTCAATCCCTGTTTGAAACCCAGCCCCGCCATGCCGATGGTGGCCGAGGCACCGATGATGGTAGCCAGCAGCGAGCCAACAATAAACAGGGTGGAACTTTTTCTCCCGGCAACAAAGAAATCGTCAAGCCCTCTCGCCTTCCGGCGGCTCACCACGCCGATAGCGAGCATAGCCAGAAAGTAGAGAATGATAATTATCAGGCCAATCATGCTGATGGCTTACGCCTTTCGCTGCCTAAAAACGTTTTGGTCGCTATTTTAGGGGACTGACTTACCAAAGAAAGAACGGAGTCTGATAAGTAAAAAGGTACCTCGGTGGTTTTCAAGGTACCCTTATTTCCTCGGCTTTTCCAGGCCGAGGAGCGCAATTTCAATCGGCTGCCCGCATTTGGAGCAGGTAATATTGATGGTTATCGGCTGCCTCATTACCCGTTCGGCAATGGCGGTGACCATGGAGTCAATGCTGTCCAGTCTCTCGTCAAGCAAGTCCAGTCGCTTGTTGATGCGTTCGATATCAGCCTTGGTGTCCTCAGCCAATGAGGCGGATTTCCTGTCCTGCGCCAAACCAGGGCCTCCTTGCGGGTTTGATTAACTAAATTATACGTGCCCGAAAACGATATGTCAAAATGGCACACCCGGTATTGATTTATGCAGGCTGCGGGAGTATAATTTCAAAACCAAAAGATTTAAAAAGGATTTCGGGTAAGGAGGGAACCAGATGCCTGAGGAGGAAATCGGGAAGATAAGCGATTTCTTCGCTCATCCAGTGGTCGCTGGCATTGAGCTCACCGGCAGGCTGAAAGTGGGTGACCGAATCCACATCAAGGGACACACCACCGACCTCGAACTGACGGTGAATTCAATGCAGATCGACAATGTGAACGTCACTGAGGCCAAAGCCGGTGATGCCATTGGGGTCAAGGTGACGGAACGGGTGCGGCGCGGGGACGCTGTCTATAAAGTCACCGATTAATCGATTCCACTGGTGACGCTAGCCCATAGCTTTAAGCAGGTTCGCCATCTCGATGGCACTGACCGCAGCGTCAAACCCTTTATTGCCTGCCTTTGCGCCGGAACGTTCCACGGCTTGCTCGAGCGTCTCCGTGGTGATGATGCTGTTGACGACCGGTACCCCGGTCTCAAGGCTGACGCGGGCTATCCCTTTGGTGGCTTCGGAGGCGATGTATTCCCAGTGCGGTGTGCCACCGCGGATGACGGCGGCCAGGCAGATGATGGCATCATACTTCTTGGACCGTGCCATTTTCTGGGCTACGAGCGGGATTTCAAATGAGCCCGGTGTCCAGGCAACCTCAATGTCGGCCTCGCTGACACCGTGGCGGAGCAAAGCGTCCTGTGCCCCTTCCAGCAGTTTGCCGGTGAAGAACTCGTTGAAGCGGGAAACAATGAGCCCGAACTTCAGCCCTTTGCCCAGCAGTGAGCCCTCATAGCTTTTACCCATAATCCACTCCTTTTTACCGGGATTAAGCACAACTCTCGGGATTTGTCTTGGTCAGTTTCAGAGTGTGTCCCAGCTTTTTCTGTTTTGTTTCCAGATAGCGGCTATTGAACGGGTTCGGTGCGGTGATAATGGGCACGATTTCAACTACCTTTAGCCCATAGCTTTCCAGCCCGATTACTTTCTTGGGGTTGTTGGTGAGCAGGCGGATATTATGGAGGCCCAGTTCGGCCAGAATCTGGGCACCAACGCCATAATCCCGCAGGTCCGGGGCAAAACCGAGTGACAGGTTGGCCTCTACCGTGTCCATTCCTTTGTCCTGCAGCTCATAAGCGCGGATTTTGTTGTGGATGCCGATGCCCCGCCCCTCCTGCCTCATATAGAGGAGAACGCCCCGTCTTTCCTCGGCGATGCTTTTCATCGCCATCTTGATCTGTTCTCCGCAGTCGCAGCGGAGGCTGCCGAATACCTCGCCGGTAAGGCACTGGCTGTGCACCCTGACCAGCACCGGTTCCCCGGTGGCCACGTCCCCCATCACCAGAGCGATGTGTTCATCAGGGTCGATATCGCTTCGGTAGGCGATGGCGGTGAAGTTGCCGTATGGAGTCGGCAGCTTGGCTTCGGCCACACGGTGTACCAGCCGTTCGTGGCGGTAACGGTAGGCAATGAGGTCGGCCACGGTCACAATTTTAATTCCGAAGCGCCCGGCCATTCTCTTAAGCTGGGGCATTCGGGCCATGGCGCCGTTTTCATTTAAAATCTCGCAGATGACCCCGGCCGGGTAGAGGCCAGCCAGCCTGGCTAGGTCAACGATGGCTTCAGTATGCCCCGCCCGCACCAGTACGCCGCCTTCTCTGGCCCGCAGCGGGAACATGTGCCCGGGCCGGGCAATGTCCTCGGGCTGTGTGGCAGGGTCAAGCACCGCCTTTATCGTCTCCGCACGGTCGGCCGCGGAAATGCCGGTGCTGACCCGGTGCTTGGCTTCAATGGACACGGTAAACGCAGTGGCGAATTTGGCGGTATTGTGCTCCACCATCATGGGGATTTGCAGCTCATCAAGGCGCTGGCCGATGATGGGCAGGCAGATAAGGCCCCGTCCATGCCTGGCCATAAAGTTGATGGCATCAGCGGTCACCTTCTCCGCGGCCATGGCCAGGTCGCCCTCGTTCTCCCGGTCCTCATCATCCACGATGATGAGGAACCTGCCGGCCCTGATATCTTCAATTGCCTCTGGAACCGTAGCCAAACCGGTGCTCATCTCTGCTCCCTTGACCTGTTATCTGACGGGGAAGCCGTGCTCAATCAGAAATTCCTCGGTCAGTCCGGCGCTCTGTGGCTGGGTGAACTGCGCCACGTACTTAGCGATGATATCCGCTTCAAGGTTCACCACGTCACCCGCTTTCCGGCGGCCTAATGTGGTATTCCGGCGTGTATATTCAACCACGGAGACCTGGAATGAACCGCCGTCCCTCTCCGTTATGGTCAGGCTGATGCCATCGACGGCGATAAACCCCTTGGGCACGGTGTAGCGCACGACTTCAGAGGGGGCTTCAAACCGGAAAAGCAGTGCCTCCTCTTCCCATTCTATGGCAATGATTCGGCCAGTATGGTCAATGTGTCCCTGAACCAGATGGCCGCCCAGCCGACCGCCCAGCGCCATCGGTCGCTCCAGGTTGACGCCGTCTCCGGCTCTGAGCCGACCGAGGTTGGTGCGCTTCAACGTCTCCGGCATGACATCAACGGAGAACGAAGAACGGCCGAAATCGGTGACCGTCAGGCAGGCGCCATTGATGGCCATGCTGTCGCCCGGCTTCATTCCCGTTAATACCTGACTAGCCGAAATAACTAGCTTCGTGGTCGATGCTGAGGAGACCTTACCTACCTCTTCGATTATCCCGGTGAACATGGTATTCTTAACATAAAATTCAGAATATCGCCATTGTAGCATTTTGGTGGCGGAAAATGCAACCGCCCGCTGATTTAAAACGTAGCCCGGAGTCCTACTCTATGCTGTAGACCACCTGTATGGACAATCTGATTTCCATTTCCCCGGCGCTGATTGGGGTGGGGGCTGCCGGCATTGCTGCTTCCGCATAGAAGTCGCGCACCACCGGTAGGTAAGCCCCGCTCTCGCTGATATACGTCGGTTTGCCCAGCTTAACGTTGGCCAAGTCCGCCAGCTGCTTTGCCTTCGCTGCGGCATCGGCCATGGCCCTGACCCGGGCTCCGTCATAGTAGGCCGCCGGGTTATCCACGGTAAAGCTGATGTTATTAATCCTGATGTAGTCACCGCCCGCCTCTGCCACCGCATCGATGATGGCGCCGGTATCATCAATCTTTCTCACCTTGGCGGTTACCGTGTTGGTCACCTGGTAGCCGATGAGGATTTCGCGGCCGTCCTTTTCCGACCATCTTCGCACCGCGGCAATATTGAAATACTGCGTCTTGATGTCCTTTTCGGCGATGCCGAACCGGGTGAGTTCAGCCACTACCGCAGTCATGGCGGTCGCTGCCTGTCCCTGCGCCTTGGCAACGCTGTCCGCCTGAGCCTCCACGCCGAGGTTGAGGATGGCAACATCAGGGACAGCGCTCACCTTGCCCTCGCCGGTGACCCAGATGCCGGTATTCTGCTGGTTGAATATGCCGCTCGCCAGTGAAGGGACGCCGGCGGCGGAAGAAGGCGGTGAGAGCGATTCACAACCTGCCGTGCCGAAAGCAATGGCCAAAAGCACCGCCGAAAGAACCATCAGCGATTTCCAGTTCATTGATTATCACCTTGATTCGTATTTGACTAATGAAAAGTATATCGAATGACAGTCGCAAAATCAAGGCGAGTCTATTCGATGTGCTGGAGTCCCGGTGCTTTAGCTGTTCCATCGGAGTTGAAGAGGGACTTTCTTCTGACTGTCCAGGATGTTTCTCCAAGGTAAATAAGATATTTCCTCCCATCGGTAAATCGGCATATCTGCTTATTGAGCCTCGCCATCCATAGGCATGGAACTACAGACGCCGGCACTTTATTTACGTGTTCCTGGTATTGAGAAATAGGTATCAAAGCTATCTGGGTAGATGTTATAATTAGTTGATGGATATTCTTGCCGACCTTAATCCGGCACAGCGGGAAGCCGTTGAGACTATCAGTGGTCCGGTGCTGATTCTGGCCGGGCCGGGAAGCGGCAAGACCAGGGTCATCACCCACCGCGTTGCTTATCTCATCAAGGTCTGTGGCGTCAGCCCGCGCCACATCATGGCGGTCACCTTCACCAACAAGGCGGCCCGGGAGATGGAGACGCGTCTGCGGAAGCTGGTCCGCAGCTCCGCTGACGAGCTGACCATCGGTACCTTCCACGCCATCTGCGCCCGAATCCTGCGTCGTGACGGCAGAGCCATTGGCGTGAACCCCGGCTTCGTCATCTATGACGACGAGGACCAGATGAGCCTGGTCAAGCGCAGCCTCCAGGCGCTTGAGCTCGACCCCAAGCAGTATAACCCGCGGTCGATTCACTCGGCAATCGGCGCAGCGAAGAGTCGAACGTGGACGCCGGAGGACTACCTCAAGCATCGCCACAGCTACTTCGATGAGATTGTGCAGCGTGTCTACGAGCGCTACCAGCAGTTCCTCGCCGGGAACAACGCGCTCGACTTTGACGACCTGTTGCTCAAGGTGGTGCAACTTTTCCAGCAGCAGGCCCAGGTGCTCTCTCGCTACCAGTCGCGATACCGGCACCTTCAGGTGGACGAGTTCCAGGACACCAATATCGTCCAGTACGAGCTGATGAAGCAGCTTGCCGCGAAGCACCGCAACCTGTGTGTCGTGGGCGACCCGGACCAATCCATTTACTCCTGGCGCTTTGCCGACCTGAGAAACATACTCAACTTTGAAAAGGATTATCCTGAAGCGAAGATAATCCTGCTGGAGCAGAACTACCGCTCCACCAAGGTGATTCTGGAAACGGCCAGCCACGTCATCTCGGCCAACCAGCAGCGCAAGCCCAAAGGGCTGTGGACGGAAAACGAGGCGGGTGTGCTGCCCGAGATTGTGGAGACCTATACCGAGCAGGAGGAAGCGCAGTTCGTGGTCCATGAAATCGAGGAACTGGTGGGCCGGGGGGAGTTCCACCGGGGCGACTGCGCTGTGATGTACCGCACCAATGCCCAGTCGCGCGTGCTTGAGGAGGCATTTGTCCGCTACGGCGTGCCCTACAAGCTGGTGGCTGGCACGCGCTTCTATGAGCGACGGGAGGTCAAGGACATCATCGCCTACCTGCGGCTCATCTTGAATCCCAGCGATAGCGTCAGCCTGCTCCGGGTGATAAACGTGCCCCAGCGCGGCATCGGCCAGCGGACGGTGGCCGAGCTGTCCCAATGGGCCAGGGCGCGGGGCACCGCCGAGTACCAGGCAATGCAGCGTCTGATGGCGCCAAAAGAAGAGACCGCGGCGCACCGACCGCTGTTCAACTCCCGTACCGAGCGGGCACTGGCCGGCTTCGTCGCCTTAATAGAGGACTTCACCACCAGAAGCCGGGAAATGAACCTGGTTGACCTGTTTGACCGGGTCGTGGAGAGCACGGGCTACCGGGAATATGTCCAGAGTATGCCGGACGGTGAAGAGCGCTGGGAGAATATCCTTGAGCTGCGCACCGTGGCCCAGGAGTACCGGGACTTGCCGCCTCCCGAGGGGCTGGCCGCCTTTCTGGAGGGGGTAACGCTGGTGTCAGACGTCGATAGCCTTGACGAGAGAATCGATGCCGTTACCCTCATTACACTGCACCAGGCGAAGGGGCTGGAATTCCCGGTGGTATTTATCGTTGGTATGGAGGACGGTATCCTGCCCCATATACGGTCGTTTGACGACCCCGACCAGATGGAGGAGGAAAGGCGACTCTGCTACGTTGGCATCACGCGGGCCAAGAAGCGCGTCTATCTGGTGCGCGCTTTTCGCCGCAGCTTCATGGGCAGCAGCGCCATCAATCAGCCATCGCGCTTCCTGCAGGATATCCCGCCGCACCTGATATCGGGCGGGGAGCGGTGGCGGGGTGAGGACAGCGAGCTGGCCACGGCCATGTACTCCTGGAACCGGATAGCCACGCCGCGGCCGGATTTGCCCGACCTGTCTCCCGGCGACCACGTCCAGCACCCGCAGTTTGGTGAGGGCGTGGTGGTGAGCTACAAGCTGGTGAAAGACGATGTTGAGGTGGTGGTGGCCTTCGATGGTGCGGGGGTGAAAAAGCTTTTGCTCGGATTTGCCAGGCTGGAGAAGGTGGAATAATATATTAAAAAACCCTTGACAATTTACACGATACCGTGTAAGATATAACTATTATGCCTATCAAGGTCTTAGCCAAAAACGTCATCGCCCAGATTGCCGCCGGGGAGGTGGTGGAGAGGCCGGCCTCGGCGGTGAAGGAGCTGGTGGAGAACGCGCTGGATGCCGGGGCGAGCCAGATTGCGGTGGAGGTGAGGGGCGGCGGCACCAGCCTCATCCGGGTCATGGACAACGGCACCGGCATACCGTCGGCCGAGGTGGCGCTGGCGTTTGAGCGCTACGCGACGAGCAAAATAATCGACCTGGCAGATTTGCAGTCCATGGCCACCCTCGGCTTTCGCGGGGAAGCCCTGCCCAGCATGGCCGCAGTGGCCCAGGTGGATATGCTGACCAGCGCCGCCGGCGAGGCGATGGGCACCTATGTCAGCGTCCAGGAGGGGAAGGTGTCGGTGCGGAAAAGCCAGGCCCGACCCCAGGGAACGACGGTGACGGTGCGCGACCTTTTCCGCAACGTGCCGGCACGACGGAAATTTCTCAAGTCGGTGCCCACCGAGAACAGCCACATTGCCAACGTGGTCAGCCAGTACGCCCTCGCCTATCCTGAGGTCAGCTTCACCCTGTTGCTGGAGGGGAGAAAAGCGCTGGGCACGGCGGGGAAGGGGCGACTCATCGACAGCATCGTCGAGGTGTACGGCGCGGAAATCGCCCGAAATATGCTGGAGGTGCCGGAGAGCGGGTGGGGGAGCGGTGAGAATAAAGTTATGGTGACGGGGATGATTGGCTCGCCGTCGGTAGGTCGCTCCAGTCGCGGCTATCTCAGCTTCTTCATCAATCGCCGCTGGGTGAACAGCCGGCTCCTTGCCTGGGCGGTGGAGGAGGCCTATCACGGCCTGCTGCCTCAGGGCAAGCACCCGGTGGCCGTCCTCACCATTGCGCTGCCACCGTCGGAGGTCGATGTTAATATCCACCCCACCAAGAGCGAGGTGAAGTTCCAGCACGAGCACCAGGTGTTCACCGCGGTGCAGAAAGCGGTGCGGCAGACGCTCATCGCCCAGACGCCGGTGCCGCGAATCGAGGAAGTGGCGGCGGCCTATGGTGCCCCCTCGCGACCGGCGGAAATCGACTGGTCGGGCGCGGTGGCCACCCCGAGGGCTATCAGCCAGGCATTTGCCGCGCCTCAGCCGCTGACGGTCACGCTGCCCGTGCTGCGAGTGCTCGGCCAGCTGATGAGCAGCTACATTGTGGCCGAGGGGCCCGATGGGCTCTATCTGATTGACCAGCATGCGGCGCACGAGCGCATCGTCTTCGAGAAAGTGAAGGAGCAGCGCTCCAGGAGTGAACTCGAAGTGCAGGGATTGCTCGAGCCGGTGCCCTTTGAGGTCACGCCGCGGCAGGAAGCGGTCCTGAAGTCGCACCACCAGGCTCTGGTTGAATTCGGCTTCGCGCTGGAACCGTTTGGCAACCGTACCTACCTTGTTCGGGCGGTGCCGCAGGCATTGAGCGGCGGCGACTGGCCCGGGGCGCTGCGGGAGCTGCTGGATTCGGGGGAGGAGATGGGCGACTGGGTGGAAAAGATGGCCATTTCCATTGCCTGCCACAGCGGTGCGGTGAAGGCGGGGCAGTTGCTCAGCGATGACGAGATGCGGGCGCTGGTGCGGCAGCTGGAAAAGACCGCGGTGCCCCACACCTGCCCCCACGGTCGACCGACGTTGATTCACCTCAGCGCCGGGCAATTAAGGCGGGAGTTCGGGAGGGGATAAGCCAAAGCTACGTTTCTGTCTCTGACGGTTTCTGCAGCAGCTCCCATCTCACCATGCCGTCCTCGATGAGCTGGCGGATTTTGCGCTCCTGAGGGGTGAGCTGTGCCGTGCGACCGGCCTTTATCTCCATGATGACGATTTCCTCCGGCTCGCCCCGGGAAAGCCCCGGGAAGACGATGAGGTCGACCGGGCTGCCGATGAAGCGGGCTTCGGTGGGGTCATATTTGAACTCGGGAAGGTAGGGCGCCATCTGCTCGGTGAATTTACCCCCCAGCACCGCCCGACTCTGGGTCACGGCATCGCGGACCGCTTTCTCTCTTTCTTCTTTCCACTTCAGACTCGCTTCTTCCTGCCACCGCCGGAATCTATGCTCGTATCGGTAGCGGGTGGTGAAGTACACGAGCAGAATGCCGAGAACCGCGGCGACGGTTATGATGACAATGATAAGGACGATAACATCCATGGTGGACCTCCCCCAATCTTTTCGGCATCAGACCGATTACTGTCATGGCTGGAGAGGGTGAGGGCGCCTGTTTTTAATAACATTCAAGCTGGTCAGCTTGCTGGTTGCTGGCTGCTGCCCGGCTTGACCAGCGGAACCTTGGCGACACACAGGGGGCAATCTTCGGGAAGGTAGGTAACGGTGGCGGCGTGGTGGCAGCTGAAGAGGGGAAAGCCGAAGTCCGGCGCCTGCTCGGAGCGGTCCACCAGCACGCCGATGCCGATGATACTGCCGCCCAGTTTTTTCACGGCCGCAATAACCTCGCAGATGGAGCTGCCCGTGGTCAGAATGTCATCAACGATGAGCACTCGCTCTCCGGAGTTTATGGTAAAACCTCTGCGGAAGCTCCTCTCCTCACCCTCTTTTTCGGCGAAGATGCCGCGGACGCCCAGCTGTCGGGCGACCTCAAAGGCGAGGATAATGCCGCCGGTGGTTGGCCCGGCAACGACCTGTACCTTTTCGCTGCGGAAATGGTCGGCAATCATCCGGCAGAGTTGCTCGGTGTAGCTGGGGAACTGCAGGACACGGAATTTTTCCCAGTAAACGGGCGAGTGAAGCCCGGAGGTGAGCAGAAAGTGGCCCTTGAGCAGTGCCCCGGATTTTTGAAAAATCTCTTCGGTTTTACCGGCCATTCCTGCCTCCAAGCCGATACCAGACTTCCTATTTATATATATATTGAGTTGTCAGGTACGAGTTGACCATGCTGGCCAGCTGGTCGGACAGGGAGTACCGCGGCACCAGCCCCCATTTCGGGGGTGGCCAGATGGAAACCCAGGCCTTGCCGACTATGTTCTGGCGCGGTACCACCCAGCCGTTATGCGAGTCATTGCTTTGATTGCGGTTGTCACCGAGAACGAAGTAATTGTCGGCCGGTATCTCTTGTTTGGTCAGGTGGTAGCTGGGCGGGCTCTTGATATAGGGCTCTTTCAGCTTGGTGCCGTTCACGTAGACCGCGTCGTCTTTGACCTCCACTGTGTCCTTGGGCAGGGCGATGATGCGCTTGATGAACTCTTCCTCTTTACCATTGTCTGGCCTGAAGACGATGACGTCGCCTCTTTCCGGCTCATGTATCCGGTAGCTGACTTTGCTTATCAGGACACGCTGGCCGCTGTGAAAGTTCGGCTCCATGCTGATGCCGATGACGATAACGGTGTCGATGGTGAAACGCAGCAGGAAGAAAATGCCCAGGGCGAGCGCAGCGGTGATTAAAAGCTCACGGACAAAAGCTTTCATTGGCGGCTTACTCCAAGTATCCGTCCAATTATAGCCTATTCATTCTGTGCTTGCCAGTTCAGCCTGTCGTGTCGTGCTGACCCAGAGCCTTTCTCCATCAGTGGTGAATTGGATTGTGCCGTGTTGGTCAGTGCGGTAGATGTTATCGGCATTCAGCCTCTGCTCCAGCCGGGCCATGACCTCCGGGCGGGGGTGGCCGAATTTGTTCCCGGCGCCAACGGAGACCACCGCAATCTGCGGGTCGACGGCGGACAGGAATTCCTCGGTGCTGGAAGTAGCGGAGCCATGGTGGGCCACCTTCAGCACGGTGCTGTTTAAGGCCGCTCGCCGGTTGACAAGGTAAAATTCCGCTTCACGCCGTATGTCAGCGGCAAACAGGAAGCTGATATGACCGGTCTCCAGTTTCAGGACGACGCTATTATTATCTATGTCTTCATCCGTGTTTTGCAGCCGGGCGTCTGGCGGATGGAGCACGGTGAGCGTTGCACCAGACAGGTCAATCTGCTGCCCGGCCCGGGCGCTGGTCTTAGCCATGTTCTTTTCTGCAATCAACCTCTGCCATTCTTCATATAATGGGGAGTCACAGTCAAGGTTCGGGTCGAGCACCTTTTCCACGCGGAAGCGGTTTAACACCTCAACCAGACCGGTGAAGTGGTCCTGGTCAGGGTGGGTCAGGATGACCAGCTCTATGGTTCTGTCCCAGAAGGGCATCTGCCGGCCCAGTTCCGGGTTTATGGCGTTGGGACTGGGGCCACCGTCAATGAGCACCTGCTGGCTGCCCCGACATATCAGGATGGCGTCGCCCTGGCCAACGTCCAAGAAGCTGACGTGTAGTTTATCATCGGGCATGGTGGCGGCAGTGACCGAGACCATTAATGCCATCGTGGCCAGTGGCGGAATCACCCATTTTTTGGGTAGCCGACAGACAAAACCTGCCGACCGGCCCGCGCCCGATTTAAGCCCCGCCGTTGCTTCATGTATCCAGCCGGCTTTAGACTTTCGGCCCAGAATAACTGCTGCCGCCAGGCCTGCATAGTACAGCCACAACCAGGCCGGGGCCACAGTGCCGACATTGATAAAAGCCAGGGGTGACGAGGCCATCCCCCTAACCATATAAATCATATAGGCAAGGGAGAGCCAGGCAAGCCAGCCGATGACTTGGCCGGCAGGAAGGAATAGCAGCCCGGCAAGGCCGGAGGCAGCGCCAGCCAGGATTACCAGAGGTAAAGCCGGCAGGAGCAGGAATGTGGCCAGCGGCCCGACAAAGGAGATTATGCCAAAGTAGTAGGCCACCACCGGCCAGACCGCAATTACTGCCGCCATGGTGACGCTGAGGCTGTCGCTGATGAAGGTGGCCGCAGTTACCGTGGCGCCTTCTTCGCCAATAAAGGCTTTTACGGCCCTTCTTCCCAGCGACCGAAAAGAAGGGAAGAGAAAGACCAGTCCCGCCATCGCCAGGAAGCTCAGCTGAAAGGCGGCATCACCCAGTATGTAAGGGCTGATGCCGACCATTATCGCTGCGGCAAATATGAGGGTGGCGCTGGCGCTGCGCTGCCGGCCCAGAAGTTCGGCGGTGAGAAAAAGGCTGGCCATGATGGCCCCACGGACCACCGGCGGGTGCATGCCGGTGAGCAGCGCATAAAGCCAGATGGTGGCCAGGGCCAGCCAGACGTATAAATAATGCCGGCGACCAAACAGCCAGATGCCGAGGCTGAGCGTGATACCGGCGATAATGCCAAGGTTAAGGCCGGATATGGCCAGCAGGTGTGCCGTCCCGGTTCGTATGAAGTCATCTTTGACTGACTGTGGCATGTTTTCACGGATGCCCAGAAGGATTCCCTGGGCCAGTGATGCCTGTGGCTCGGGCAGCACCCTGGCCAGCGTTTGCCCCAGGCTGGCTCTCAATTCGTATATCCCTGCCAGTGGTTTGAAGCCAGCACCGCGTGCCTCTATCTCAATATCAGGGTAGAGCATGGTGCAGTTTTCTGAAATTCCCTGGTGGGCAAGGTAGCCCCCGTAATCAAAATCGTTTAACTGTGGTGGCGTCTCCAGCTCACCGGTCACGCGGAGAATATCTCCATATTCGTAGTCCGAGGTGCGCGGCACAAATAGCAGGGCCTTCCCTGCTACCGGTCGCCATTCCTCCCCGGTGCCTATTTCTGCGGCCTGAAAGTAGAGGTGAGTGCTGCGGTCGCTGATTTCAGGGTCCCTGGCCACCATGCCCCTGACCACAACGGGGCCACGGTCATGGTAGTAGCACAGGTCATCAGCATTGATGATGTACAGGCTTTGATAGGCGTACCAGGCGGCGGCGAAAAGAGCTATCAGGCTGAGGCTGCTTAAAATTATCGCTTTTCGGTGCTTTTTCTGAAAAAGAAGGAGGGGCAGTGGCACGAGGCCGGTTAACAGCAGTACTATCGGCAGGTCGAAGTTGGTCCCCAGATAAATGCCTGCCACCCAGGCAGCGCTGAGCAAAATCAGTGGCACGAGCGTTCTTCCTGAATATTAATCAGAGACCGTGACCAGGTGCTTGATTTTTTCGTAAGTCTCGGCTCCGATACCTTCCACCTTGGTTATTTCGCTGATATGGCGGAACTCCCCGTTCTGCTGGCGGTAATCTATGATGGCCTGGGCCCTCGTTTCGCCAATGCCGGGAAGTGCCTGCAGCAGCCAGGCCTCGGCGCGGTTCAGGTTTACCTTCTGGGGCATCTCTGTTTCATCGCTAGCGGGTATATAGAGCCTGATTCCATCTAGGTCAGCCGCAGCGGTGGCCCCGCCCGCCGCCTGTAGCAGGGCGTCAATGGAATCACCGGGTTTCAGCGGATAGATACCGGGGACATTGACCGCACCGGTAACGGATATCTGGCTGCTGACTTCGGTTGATGGGGATAACGTGATTTCAATCGGCTGGTTGCGACTATATTTTGACCAGATTATTATGCTTCCGACCACAATCACGATGATGAGAAGCAGGCTAACCGCCACCCAGAATTTATTGGACCTGCTCATGGCTATCTCATTGAAACATTCTGGTGGTTAAATGCCGGTCAGCTGGGCACGAAGTTCCTCTTCCAGTTCCAGAGCCGTCAGGGCAATTATCTGGTCACCTTCGCGGATAATGGTGTTGGG
>CAZJGR010000019.1:0-24569 GCA_964545815.1 uncultured Dehalococcoidaceae bacterium
CCATCAAAGGGCACATCAGTGGCCCGGTAAAAACAGCCCTCAACCTGATGGCAAACAAGCTGGTGGATGTCAGGCCCTTGATTTCCGAGATTATGCCTCTAGAAGACGCCCGGAGAGGCTTTGATTCAATACGGAGTGGCCAGAATATTGCTGTCCTGTTGAAACCGTAAAAGCCGGGCAACAAGTTGCCTATTTTATATAATGAGCTATCTTTCCTTAGGCGGTTGCATCAACTCGATTGAGATGCCGTCTGGCCCTCTGAGAAAGCAGACACCCCAGCCCGGACCGGCCACACTCTGGCCGCCCCAGTACGGTGGATTGACGAACTTCACCCCTTTGGCACCGAGGTCATCATACATCTTCTGAATATCATCCACCACCAGTGAAATGTGGGGCACGCCGGGATTGCATGTCCTGAGGTCAATCTTCTTCCCCTTCGGGGCGAGGTACTGAATGAGCTCTATGTTATTGCCGTCCGGGACTTTCACCACCGCCAATCGCAGGGAGACGCCTTTCATGCCCAGAATTGTTTCCGGACGCTCTCCGCTGGTTTCGCGGACAGGTGTTGCCTCCAGGCCAAGCAAGCCGCAGAAAAAGTGAAGGGACTCGTCCAGGTCGCTGACGGTGAGACCAAAATGCTGAACACGTTTTGGCATTTCTTCCTCCTGATACAGTATTGCGCAAGAATAATACCAGCCGGCAATATTCCCGTCAAATATTGTATAATGGGCAGAGACAATCCAGAAAGGAGGACTAACTATTTTGAAAACCTACCGCATAAGACCGCTTCTGCTGACGAAGATGGAAATAGACATGGGAATTCTCCTTTACCGCTACCGGTATGGCGAAAAGTTCATGTCCCCCGTCTGCTTCTGGTACATCGATGGTGCCGACAAGCACATTCTGGTCGATACCGGTGCTGATGCCGAGCTGGCCACCACCTACCGCGGCTTTCCTGCAGAAAAAGTCACCACGTTTGAAGAGGCTCTGGCCGGCCTGGGGCTGAAGCCAGATGATATTGACCTGGTCATACAGACCCACCTGCACTGGGACCACTGTGCCAATACCGCCAAGTGCACCAACGCCAGGGTACTGGTGAATGATGAAGAGCTGCGCTTCGCCTTTTCCCCCCACCCGCTCACCGGCCTCAGTTACCGGAAAGACCTCCTCAAGGACTTGAACTTCGTCCTGGTCAGCGGCCAATATCAAGTCGCCCCGGGGATTGAAATCATCCCCGCCCCGGGACACTCGCCGGGAACACAGGCGGTAGCCATCAATACCACCAAGGGCAGGGCCATCATCACCGGGTTCTGCTGCGTGATGGAAAATTTCTATCCGCCGGAAGAACTGAAGAAGATGATGCCGGTGATTACGCCCGGGACACATACCGATGTTATGGCCGCCTACGAGAGCACCCTGCGCATCAAGGGGCTGGCGGATATATTGATACCGATGCACGACCTATCATTGGCCGAAGTTGCCAGCATTCCCTGACCGGCATCTCGACCTTTAATAAACAAGGCAGGTAAAAAATGGGAGAGGGCACGGTACACAGGCTGACACCACGTATTTACTATTACACGTTTGGGCCAAATGAGCCGGCTCTGAGCGTGAAAAGCGGTGATGCCGTCGTGGCGCGGACACGTGATGCCGGCGGCTTCAATGAGAAAATGGAACCAATGCCAGAAGAACTCAAGCAGCGCAGTGCCGCCACGCTTCTCTGCGAACGGAACCCGCTGGTCGGGCCGGTGTACGTTGAGGAAGCCGAGCCCGGCGATATACTGGCGGTGACCATCCAGCAAATCAAGCTAAACCGCGATTACGCCTGGTCAAGGCATCGCTCCCACTTCGGCAGCCTTACCGGAGAGGTCCCGGGCAAGCAGCTTTTCCTCAACGAGCCGGTGCCGGAGGCCAAATTCGACTGGCAGCTTGACCGGAAGAAGAATACCGGCACGCTGCAGCTTAAATCGAGCCGGCGGAAGCGGATTGAAATACCGCTGCACCCGTTCCTCGGCTCCATCGGTGTTGCCCCTCGCTTCGGTCGCATTGAGATGTCGCTCACCCCCGGAGAGTACGGCGGCAATATGGACTGCATTGAGACCAAAGAGGGCACCATACTGTACCTGCCGGTATGGGTACGGGGCGCCTATTTATCTTTTGGCGATATTCACGCCGCCCAAGGTGATGGCGAACTCTGCGGCGTGGCGCTGGAAACAACCGCCGAGGTTACCGTAAAGCTTGACGTGCGCCAAGGGAAAAGCATTGACTGGCCCCGGCTCGAGGACGAGACACATATCATGACCGCAGGCAGTGGTCAGCCGCTCATAGACTGCGTTCGCATCGCCCAGGTGGAACTGGTCAAATGGCTGGTTGACGACTACGGGTTCGAGAAGTGGGAAGCCTTTCAGGTCATATCCCAGACAGGCACGATGCGCATCGGCAATATCGTCGACCCCGGCTATACCGTGGTCGCCAAGTTCCCCAAAAAATACCTTTGAAGGAGGTAGCACTTTAAAGATGGCTGTCAAAACAAAATACTCACCCGATTTAATCAAGAAGCTGGAGGGTATGGCCCGGCAGCTCCGCATTGATGTGGTTGAGATGCATCATCGTCGGGGACAGGGCCACCCGGGAGGCTCGCTCTCGCCGGCGGAGATTATGTCCGTCCTCTTTTTCCACCACCTGCGGCTCGACCCCAAAAGACCGCAGTGGGAAAACCGGGACCGCTTCATACTGAGCAAGGGCCATGCCTCAGCGATTCTGTACGCGGCGCTAGCCCACCGAGGGTTTTTGCCCCTAGAAGAGCTTGAAACCTGGGGCTGCCTTGGAAGCTGTTTACAGGGACACCCCGACCGGCTGAAAACCGCCGGCGTTGAGATGACGTCCGGCTGTCTGGGACACGGTGTCAATATCGGCGCTGGCCTCTGCCTGGCCGGACAGCTCAAAGGTCTTGACTATCGCACGTACGTCCTCCTTGGCGATGGTGAGCTCCAGGCTGGCATCGTGTGGGAAGGAGCCATGCTCGCGGCGAAGTATAAGCTCTCCAGGCTGATTGCTATCGTCGACTATAACGGCGTCCAGCTGGATGGGACAACAGCCGAGATTATGCCCATCGAGCCACTGAAGAGCAAGTGGGAATCTTTCGGCTGGGCTGTCCTTGAGATTGACGGCCACCGTGTCCCGGAAGTAATGGCAGCGCTGGACAAGGCCCGTGCCAACGGCGATAAACCCATCGTGATTCTCGCCCGTACGGTCAAAGGTAAGGGGGTGTCCTTCATGGAGGGGAAATCGGTCTGGCACGCCCGAACCATCAATGATGAAGATTACAAACTGGCAATGGAGGAGTTGAAACGAAATGTTTAAGCTGGAGAATACACGGAAGGTTTTCGGAGAGGCACTGGCCGAATACGGCCTTAAAAATAAAAAAGTGGTGGTGCTGACGGCTGACGTTTCCTCCTCCGTTATGACCAACTTTTTCGCCGAAAAGATACCGGAGCGCTTTTTCAACGTGGGCATTGCCGAAGCCGGCATGGTGGATACTGCCGTTGGCTTTGCCCTGGGCGGCATGGTTCCGTTCGCCAATACCTTTGCCGCCCTTTTCCTGAGGGCTGCCGAACAAATCAGAACCTGCGTTGCCTACGCCAAAACCAATGTCAAATTAGTTGCCGGCTTCGCTGGCCTTTCCGACGCCAAGGATGGCGCTACCCACCACTCCATTATGGATATCGCGGTGATGCGCGCCATGCCAAATATGACCGTCATCGTGCCATCGGATACCACTGAGGTGAAGAAAATGATACCTCTGATTGCCGAGCACGAAGGGCCGGTCTACATACGCATCAGCCGCGCCGATATGCCGGTCATCTTTGATGAAAACCACAAGGTGGAAATCGGCAAAGGCATGGTGGTGTGCGAGGGAAACGACGTCACCATCATCGCCAACGGCCACATGCTCAGCCGTTCCCTTGATGCTGCCGACCAACTGCGCTCCCGGGGGATAGAGGCCAGAGTGGTGAACATGCACACGGTCAAGCCCTTGGATATGCCACTGCTGATGAAGTGTGCCCGGGAAACAGGCGCCATGGTCACTGTGGAAGAGCACTCCATCATCGGTGGGCTGGGCAGCGCCGTGGCCTCGGCCATTGTGGGCGAAGTCCCTGTGCCGGTAAAGATGGTGGGAGTGCCCGACACATTTGCCGAGACCAGCAAAGAGGCCGACCCTCTGCTCGATAAGTATGGCATGTCCGTAGATGACATCGTCAAGGCGGCTCAGCAGGCGGTGAAACAGAAGTAAGACGGACTTAAGCCGGCACGTCAGTGTGGCACGATGTGAAACTCAAGTGTCTGCAGCGTGTCAGGCTCAACCACGTCCCAGCAGACAAGCCTGGCTTTTCCCTGCACTTGCGCAGCAATATCAGCATAAGTCCGGTAGTGGCCGCGGCGCAGTGAATAATTATCGAAGAACCACAGCCCGGCACCGGGCACGTTGAAAGCACAGACGGTGTGGCTTTTACGCATTGGTCTGAGCATGGCGGTAACCAGAACCGGGCGGGATTCCGGCTGCCATTGCTGCAGCAGCGCGGCGGCGAGCACGGCGAAGCCATCGCAGTCATCCTTCTTTTTCGCCCAGACCGCCTGCGGGCGGCTGATGGCATCAAAGAGATGGAAAGGACCACCCATGGTCCAGGTCACCTGCTTCAGCAGAGCTTCAATCTGCTCCAGAGAATCAGCCGCCGGTAAAGGCTGTTTTTCATATTCGCCTTCAAACCGTTTCCGGCGCCAGCGTGACCAGCGGTACCGGCCCTGCCGCAGCCAGAAGATGAGAAAGCTATCCAAGAAGGAAATCAGTATGTAGGCCATAACGGTGAGCACGATAACGATACCGGCCGCGATAACCAGCCACATATAGCCGGGCATAGCTGGGGCCGGCGGTTCCGGTGCCGGGGTGACCACGATTTCGGGGGGTAGCGTTGTGGGCGGCAGTTCTATCGGGGGGAACGGAATCTCCTGTTCCGGCGCGGGCGGTACACTGATAACCGGTGGCGGGGGACGTTCGATGATTACCGGGGGTGTTGCCTGCACAGGTTCAACACGAAAGGCGCGGGATTCCGAGCCAATGCGGAAAAGCGGCTGCGTAATCCTCACCTTCCAGTAGTAGGTCATTCCGGCGATAAGGCTGACCTTGGCGGCACCCTCGGCCTGCGGGCCAACAAAAAGAACCACCGGCGAACCATCACTGGCCACTGTTATCCTGGCCATCGGTACCTTGAATGCCTCATCCAGGGCAAGGGAAAACTCATATTCCGTGGCATCTAACGTCCGCTGCCAGCGAAACGCCATTTCCTGGGCAATTCCGGTTACCCGATTCACCGGGTTGACGTAGCCGTCATCCGGGACATCCAGCACCAGCCTGGTCATAGCATCATCAATACGGTAAAGTCGGTTGACACCGTTGGTCTTTATCGCCCATAGCTTTCCGCCCGAGCTCAATTTCAGTGCCTGCGGCGAGGCATTGAGAACAACCTGTGGGTCGGCCGCGTCGGTTGCCGTCGAGGTGGTTCTTGACTCCCAGCTCACTGAAGAAGAGGTTGCGGTGGCCGGTATCAGGCACTGCCACAGCGTGCTTTGCTTCGCGCCCGGGTTATACTCGAGGGCATAGAGCGCATTATCTTCCACCGCCAGGCCGTAAACCCCGCCCCCTTTTAAGGTATTGCGGAAGATATCCATCCATCTGGTGCTGGTGCCAAGCTGCCACCGCATAACGTTCTGCCCCGGGCTATCGCTGGCGGCATAAATCATCTTGTTGGTGGCAAAATCCTTATCGGGGACAACCTGAACCCGGCCGGCACCACTTTGAATTGAACCGGACAATCTACTCCATGATGCTCCCCCATCTACGGAGCAGGCGACAGCGCCATTGGTGCTGCCCGCAAACAGGATATTCGCGCCGCCGCTGACAATCGTGTGCCCGGTATCCTCGTCAAGCTCGCTGTCAACAGGCGTATCCCAGGCAAGGCCAGAGGAGCGCGTCCTGGTCACCTCTCCCTCGGCATTAAGCGCATAGGCAATTCTGGAGCTTTCCACCGCCAGGTCCTGGATATTTAGCGGGCAGATACCTGCCGACCACCCCCTGTCCCCCCCATCAGAGCTGTAGTAAATTCTGGCGCCACCTTTTTCCGCCAGGTAAACTGCCTCAGCCTCGCCGGGCACCAGCCTTATGATATAGCCAGCAGTATTTTTCTGACTGAGCACACGCTGCCACGACGGCGCACTGCGCCAGAGGCTGAGGTCATGCCCATCATCACTTGCCAGGTAAACCGTTTCACCGTCCTCGGATACGGCGACATCGCTCAGATGGCTCAATTCAGTATCAATCAGGCTGATGTCATTAAAAGTCAGGCCGCCATCCCGGGAGATGGCAAAAGCGCTCTCATTGCCCGAAGTTCCCGCTATCACTGTATCCGCCGCCCAGACCAAGACCACCCTGCCTTCCCCCCCTGGAACCTTCATCGCTGAGTTTGGCCCCAAGGTCGGCGCTTCGGCCAGCGGGTTGGTGCTGCAATAGACCGAATTGCTATCATAAGCCCCGGCCAGCAGGACATCACCATCAAAGACAACGCTGTGCATGTTTATCCCGGTTAACAGTGGCTCGCAGACGGCATCCTGGATGCGGTAGACACCACCGGACGCTTTATCGTTGTTTACCGTCAGGCCAACAAAAGCGATACGACGATTCCCTACACCGGCCAGATAGTCAGGAGACAGGGCTATTGAGGCTGACGCCAGCTCGCCTGCCGTCTCATATTCACATACGGCCACCGGATAGTCAGTGAAACCGAACTGAGTGTTCCAAGCCTGCGAGAAAAAGCTGAAGGTCTGCACATTTACACGCTTATCGCCGGTTTCACCAATGGTTACCAGGGCACCATCTTCCCGGAAATTCGGGGAAAAGGCCAGTGCGCTTATGGCTCTGGCACTGACAAAGCCGGGCAAAAAGCCGGTTTCCTGCCACTCCGGTTCCGACGCCTCGATTCCGCAGTACCAGACATTGCCCACCCCGCCGACCTCCTCCCCGGCAACCGCCAGATAATGCGTCCCGTCAGTGGCTGCGGAGATGGCAATATCGTGAATTTTGCCGGCGATGTTGCCGCCGGCTCCCGTGATTGTGCCCAGAGACCGCCAAGTTACACCGCCATTGGTGGTGAAATAGACCGAGGGGACAGTTTTTCCGGCTACAGCCGCCACATCGGCATTATCAGGCGCCACCGCCACGAGGTCGGCAGCGATGCCAACGCGCTGCGCCACCCAGCTTGCCCCGGTATCAGTTGACTTGAAGAGGAATCGGTCAGCGATGCTGTCCCCCGGCGCGGCGTATATGGTGTTGCCGTCAGGGCCGACGGCCAAGTCACGGATATCAACACCGGTGGGTCCGAGCTGGTAGCCCTCCCCACCAGGGATGGACACGGCTGACCACGATGGCGCGGCGGCCGAGACCGGCGGCGCCAATGACAGCAGGCTGGCTGTTATTATGACGACCAGCCCGGTAATTCGTAGAATTTTAACTCCCATCGCCCCAACGACCACCTAGACTATGCCGATTTGGGATTGACCTCCTTGCCCTGACCGGCACCGGTCAACGCCACCGTGATGATGACTTTTCGCATGTTTGAATTTCTATTTCTTTTCCCGTTACGGGCGATAGGCAATGCACTCAATCTCAACCACCATCTCCGGTCTGACCAGCGCCGCTACGATAACCGTGGAGCGGGCGGGCAGGTCCCGGGTAAAGTATGTCTTATAGACCTCATTCATCTTGGGGAAGTCCTCCGCCCGGACCAGAAACACAGTGGTCTTGACCGCATCGTTCATCGAGGCGCCAGCCGCCTCCAGGACTCTCTTCATGTTATCCAGCACCTGTCTGGTCTGGGCTTCAACTCCTTCCCGTTTTTTGCCCTGGCTATCCACATGCCCAACCTGACCGGAGACAAATATGTAGTCCCCTGCTTTCATCCCAGGGGAATAGGGAATGCCGGGAAGTGACGTGGGTACCGTAATAACCTGCTTGGCCATGATATGCCTCCTTTTAACCTCTGCCAGTTATATCTTCTGGCCGGTGCGAAATCCCTCGCTGATAGCATCACGAATAGTCCGTGGTTCAGCACAGTCGCCAATGCGATAGACTTCAGCAAACTTGCCCTTAATAGCATCATAGAGTGCAGTATCTGGCACCGAACCGGCAGCGAGCACCACGGTATCGGCTTCTATCGTCCTTTTTTCACCGTCTCTGGTGGTTATGAGGACGCCCTCAGAGCTTATGCCACCATACCTGACCTCACGGAGCAGGGTGACGCCTTTATCCAGAAGCCGGCTAAGGAAGAAGGCCCGGTTGCTGGGCCCGACACCCGTCGCCATTTCAGGGCCACGGCGCATCACGGTAACCTGCTTGCCCTGGTCCGCCAGGAACTCCGCCGTTTCACACCCCACCAGCTCGCCACCAATTATGGCCACCTTTTTGCCAACTTCGACCTTCCCTTCCAGGACAGCCTCCGCCAGAACGGCTTTAGCTTTGTCCAGCCCGGGAATATCGGGAACTAACGGCCTGACGCCGGTGGCCACCACCACCGCATCGGGATTGAATTCAGCCACAGCGGCGGCAGTTGCCTCTTTACCGCGCTGAACCTTGACGCCGAGTTTCGACAACTGCGTTTCCAGATATTTAGCCAGCGGGGCGATTCTATCCTTGTGCGGTGGTATCGCAGCCGGAATCAACTGCCCACCGAGGCGCGATTCCTTTTCCCACAGCGTCACCCGGTGGCCACGCAAAGCGGCCACCCTCGCCGCCTCCATGCCCGCCGGACCGCCGCCAACGACGAGGACTTTCTTGGCCTTGGCCGCCGGCGCAATCTTGCTTTCCCGCTCACGTCCCAGAGCGGCATTCACCGAACAGCGTATGCCCGATACCGCCGGATTGCGGATGTCATCGCGGCAACTGTTACAGATGATACAGGGGTTTATATCGTCCACCTTGCCTGAAGCCACTTTGTTCGACCACTCTGGGTCGGCCAGCACTGCCTTACCGACGGCGATAAGGTCCGCTTTTCCTTGCCTTAATATCCTCTCACCATCATCGGGCGTGATTCTGCCCACGGCAATTACCGGGATGGAGACCGCCTTCTTGACCCCTTCGGCTAGCTCTTCAATCACCGCCGAAACAAAGGTGGGGGTGGTGCGATTCGTCGGTGGTGCCGGTCCCCAGGCTGACACGTGGATTGCCACGAGGCCAGCATCCTGTGCCAGACGCGCTGTTTTCTGTGCGTCTTTCAGAGTTATACCTTCCACACCATATTCCTTGCCATCCATACGGCACCAGACGGGATATTCCTCGCCCACGGCCTCTTTTACGGCGGCGATGACTTCCAGCAGAAAACGCGCCCGGCGGCGCACGTCTCCACCATACTCATCCTTTCGCTTGTTTGAAGTCGGCGACAGGAACTGGTCAATGAGGTAGCCGTGCGCCCCATGGAGCTCCACGCCATCAAATCCGGCCTTCTTGGCCCTGACTGCGGCCTCAGCGAAATAGGCCACAGTTTCCGCAATCTCCTCAACCGTCATCTCCCGGGGCACTTCACCAGCCAGGCCGGGCAGTGGTGAGGGAGCGATGGGCTGTAGTCCACTCACGGCTGCCTTGGCCTCGCGACCGCCATGGTGGAGCTGAATAGCAATCCTGGCACCATGCCGGTGAACTACGTTGGTCAGTTCGCTCAACTTGGGAATGAATTTATCTTCACTGATGCCAATCTGGTTGGCAAAAGCCTGTCCATGTCGGTGAACATAGGTTGCCTCAACGATAATCAGCCCGGCACCACCGCGGGCACGTGCCTCATAGTAGTCCTTGGTACGTTCGGTGACAGAACCATCATCGGCGGCGTACCTGGTGACCATCGGGGGCATAACCACCCGGTTTTTCAGTTCCATGCGCCCGATGCGGAACGGTTCCCAGAGCTTTCCACTCATAGTAATCTTACCTCCTTGACCTGGCTGTGCCGGTACTAGCTTATTTTGAAGGCAGTTGCGATGCTGCCCATTCAATGCCCAGTTCTCCAAGTCTGCCGGGCGTCGGCACACCATTGTGCCAGCCCATCATATCGTAATAAAGCGCTTTGCCTTTCTCGAAAGCCTTGGGGTCAAGCGCTACCTTGAGCGGCCCGGAAGGATGGGGGGCAAAGAAGCGCTTCGGCATGGTATCGTCTTTAACAGTGAAACCTTCCCTCAGGTTGAAAATCCGCGCCAGATTGACCGCCCGTTCGCCCACCTTCAACAGCTCGAAGAACGTGGTATCCCAGCCGGTCACCGCTCTGACCAGTTGCGTGATGCGCTCCATGCCCACCAAGCTCAGCGACATGACAAAGTAGCAGCAGACCGCGCAGTTGAGGAAGTGGATGAACTCAGTGTAATACTTGAGCAATCGGATTTTGGCCGGGGACAGGTCATTGGCGGCCATCGGCTCCAGTATGCCCATCGGGTATAACGCCTCCAGCATCGGATTTACCGTAGCATACATCGTATCATGGATGTTATGGCAGTGGTCGGCACCGGTCGGCGATATGGCATAGCCGATGCCTAGTCCCTGCTTCAGTCGGGGTTCATGCATGGGCAGTTCCTGCCCCTTGATATGCATGGCATACGGCTCGGCGGCGGGGCCGATTTTCTTGGCTACCCTCACCACCCCTTCAGCCAGCGTATCGCCAAAGCCCTGACGCAATGCAATCTGCTCGACCAGCTTCAGCATGGCTTCGGTATTGCCGAAGCGGAGCTTTATGCCACCGGTATCCTTGGTACTCAGCAAACCGTTTTCAAAACACTCCATGGCAAAGGCAATGGTCGCCCCGCAGGAGATAGTATCCAGTCCATAGGCATTGGATAGCTCATTTCCCTTGGCAATAGCCGGCAGGTCAGTGATGCCGCAGTCAGAGCCGAGGGCAGCCACCGTTTCATATTCCGGGCCTCCGTAGTGCGGGTCAACCACGTAGGGCTTGTCCACCTTTACCTCGCGCTTGCACTGCACCGGACAGGCGAAGCAGGCCCTTCGCTTCACGAAAATCGTGTCCAGCATGGCCTGCCCGGTTATCTTCTCGGCACCGGGAATGGAGCCAAGCTGGAAATTGCGGGTCGGCAGACCTCCCGCCGGGTCAAGGGCCGCCACCACCCGCGCCGTGCCTAAATCATGCATTCCTTTATTGGTAATCGGCGTGTTATCCGCAATCCACTTGGCGATTTCCTTGAACGCTGTGGCATCAGCGATGGACACACGCTGGTGTCCGCGGACGGCAATCGCCTTCAGCTTTTTGGAGCCCATTACCGCTCCCATGCCGGTCCGGCCAGCGGCGGCATCAAGGTCATTCATGACGCTGGCAAACCGGACCAGGTTCTCGCCAGCGGGACCGATATAAGTCACTTTGATTTGCTGGTCGCCAAGCTCTTCGCGAATGGCGTTCTGGCACTCCAGCGTCTTCATCCCCCACAGGTGGCGGGCATCTTTGAGCTCAGCCTTACCATCCTGAATAAAAAGATAGACCGGTTTGGCCGCCTTGCCCTCCACGATTATGGCGTCAAAGCCGGCCATCTTCAGCTCCGCTCCCCAGTAGCCTCCGGAATCAGCCTCCCCGAACGCGCCGGTGAGCGGCGATTTGCCACCCACGCTGTGCCGACCGCAACCTCCCGCCGGCGCCCCGGTCAGCGCACCGGCGGCGAAGATGAGCTTGTTATCCGGGCCGAAAGGGTCAATGCCGGCTTTACACTCCTTTACCAGAAAATAACCAATGAAGCCTTCCCCACCAAAATACTGGCGGTAAAAATGGTCGGGATATTCTTCCGTCTTGATACGTCCTGAGGAAAGGTCGACTCTTAAAATCTTGCCGTTGTACCCGTTGGGCATAAGCTACCTCCTCATGGTCAAATCTCGCTCACTAGTATAAGACATAGACCAGAAACCCGCAACCATGCCCGCCGGGGCAATGCGCTCAAAGGCGAACAAATTTGAATTTAAGTTCGATTGCCATGATATAAGGGCCATGATATAATGGGAAAATGTCAAAAATACTGAGACTGCCACAACTCGCCTGGTACGGGCCAAAAGAGCTGGCATTGCCCCTCCCCGATGGCTGGCAGGTCGAGATGGGCTATATGGCCGGCTATAACCGCCCCGCCCTCAGCCCCAAACAGGTCAGGAAAGCGGTCACCGGCAATCTCATCGGCACATCTCCGCTAAGGGAACTGGCCAGAGGGAAGAAAGAGGCGGTCATTATCTTCGATGATATGACCAGGGTAACCCGGGTGGCGGAAATCGTCCCCTTTGTGCTTGAGGAGCTGGCCGCTGCCGGCATTCCCGACCGCCGTATCCGCTTCATCGCCGCGCTGGGCTGCCACGGCGCTATGAACCGCCTCGACTTTGTGAAGAAACTGGGCGAGGAGACGCTGGCCCGCTTCCCGGTCTTCAACCACAACCCCTACACCAACTGCACATACGTCGGCACGACCAAAACCTACGGCACCAAGGTCTACGTGAATGACGAGGTAATGAAGTGCGACCTCAAAATCGCCATCGGCTCGGCGGTGCCCCATCCCAGCACCGGCTTTGGCGGCGGCGGGAAAATCATCCTCCCCGGGGTGACCTCGTTTGAGACCATTGAATATAACCATGATATGTTCCGCCAGGCCCAGTTTAAGAAAGGGCCTCAGTATACCGGTCATGGCGCCTACGACGGTAACCTGGGACGCCTGGACATTGAAGAGGCGGCCGACCTGGCCGGCCTTGATGTCCTCATCAACGTCATAGTCAATATGTGGGGGGAAACGGTGGCCATCTATGCCGGGGCGCTGCGGCCGACCTATGAAGAGGCGGTTAAGATGGCAAAACAGCATTACCTGACACCAAAGCTGGCGGGCAAAGATATCGCCATTGCCAACGCTTTCGCCAAGGCGAATGAAGCCTGGATAGGCATGGCCATCACCTTTCCGGCGCTGAAGCCTGAGGGAGGAGACATCGTCGCCATCGCCAACCACCCGGAGGGACAGGTAACGCACTATCTTTTAGGGCCATTCGGGGAGACCATCTGGGGTCCGCTGCGAAGGGAACGCAAACTTCCCCCTCAGGTCAACCGCGTCATCGTCTATACTGAATACCCTGACCTGCAGAGCCGTTGCTGGTTCGGGGGAGAGACCCAGGTGCAGTTCTTACACCGGTGGGCTGACGTCCTGAAAGTGCTTCGGGAAAAGAATGGCGATGGCGCCACCGTGGCTGTTTTTCCCAACGCTGAAATCCAGTACACCCGGTAAATGGGACGGAACAAGAACCGCCGCTCACCCTCCGTAATACAAACCAATCAGGACTGCGCAGACGTTCGCTACTACCAGGGCCTTTCTTTCTCTTTCATAGTTTCGATGAGCGAATCGATGGTGATTGCCGCCAGGGTCAGTGTGGAAAAGTGGCCCTGGGCGCTCAGCCTGGTGGCCAGCTTGGCCACGACCTCATTGCTCGGCGCTTCCACAATATTCACAAAGTCGTACTGACCGAGCAGTGCGTACTGGTTCAGAATCTTGACTCCCATAAACTCCGTTTCTTTATTAAATCCCCTCAATATCTCGGGGTCATCCTGAAGCGCTTTACGTCCCGTATCGGTAAGGGTGGTCAGCATCATATATACCGGCATGGCATCCTCCTTTCCTCACCAACCGATAAACGTATTATGTCGTTCCCGATGACACTTGTCAATGCTCCCCGGGCGTTTCTCCGATGGGCAAATTGTGCTATCATTGTCTATAATATGTCGGGAGTGAAAAGGCTTTTCTCCGGGAACGAGGCTCTGGCCCTGGGAGCCTACCACGCTGGTGTCAAGGTTGCTGCGGCCTACCCCGGAACGCCAAGTACGGAAATACTGGAAGCCATCGCCCGCTTTGATGACGTCTATGCCGAGTGGTCAACGAACGAAAAGGTGGCGATGGAGGTGGTGCTGGGAGCATCCTATGCTGGCGTGCGCGCCCTGGCGTCGATGAAGCAGGTGGGACTGAACGTGGCCAGTGACCCCTTCCTGGCGGCGGCAACCACCGGCGTCGATGGCGGACTGGTGGTCATCAGCGCCGATGACCCTGGGGCGCACAGCTCACAGGGTGAACAGGACAACCGCCATTATGCCCGGCTGGCCAAGGTGCCCATGCTCGAGCCCAGCGACAGCCAGGAAGCCTACGACTTCATGGCCTTTGCCTTTGACCTAAGCGAGCAATTTGACACCCCTGTGATGGTGCGCACCACCACCCGCATTTCCCACTCCAAAACAGTGGTGGACGTCAAGCGAAGTCGGACGCTTCCTGCCCGCCGACCGGAGTTCAAATACAATGCCGCCAAATATGTCATGCTGCCGGCCCATGCCCGCCTCCGTCACCCGCTTATGGAAGAACGCCTGGTCAAACTTGCCGAATATGCTGAGACCTGTCCGCTCAATCAGGTCGTCTGGAACGGGCGAGAGCTCGGTGTGGTGACCAGCGGGATTGCCTACCAGTATGCGCGGGAGGTATTTCCCAAGGCTTCATTTCTCAAGCTCGGCATGACCTATCCTCTCCCCCGCAACCTTCTCCGCCACTTTGCCTCACAGGTAAAGAGGCTGCTGGTTGTGGAAGAGCTTGACCCGTTTCTGCAGGAAAACATGCAGGCTATGGGGATAGAGGCGATGGGCAAAAAGTTCATCCCCAGAGTTGGCGAGCTCAATCCGGACATCATTTATGAAGCCGGCCAGAAGGCAGGCCTTCTCCCCGATTCACCACGTCGAAAAATAGAGACCGGCGTGGAACTGCCCAGGCGACCCCCCCTCCTCTGCCCCGGCTGTCCGCACACCGGCATCTTCTTCGTGCTGAGCAGCATCGGCCAGCGTGCCAAGCTGGCCAAAGCAAAGGACAAGACACTGGCCGATTCACCGCTGATTATCACCGGCGATATCGGCTGCTACACGCTGGGCACGTATCCGCCGCTCCTCGCCATGGACACCTGCGCCTGCATGGGTGCCAGCATCGGGGAGGCACTGGGCATGGAAAAGGCCGGCGTCGGCAAGAAAGTGGTGGCCGTCATCGGCGATTCCACGTTCCTGCACTCCGGCATTACCGGCCTGGTGAACGGTGTCTATAATAACTCGCAGATAACCCTGGTCATACTGGACAACGGCACCACCGCCATGACCGGCCACCAGGAACATCCCGGCACCGGCATTTCGGCACAGGGCAAAGAGACCCGGAAAGTGGCACTGGAGCACCTGATACGCGGCATCGGTGTCAGCGATGTCAGGGTCGTTGATGCCTTCGATATAAAGGAGCTGAGAAGCAGCATTCGGAGCGCTCTGGAAAAACCCGAGCTTTCCGTCGTCATCGTCCGCGGTGCCTGCGCGGTGCGGGTGCCGAAGCGCGGCGAACCGAGGGCCATCGATATGGAGAGATGCAATCTCTGCGGGACCTGCCTGCTGCTTGGCTGCTCGGCAATTCAGAGAACCGATGAGCAGCTTCACATTGAACCCACACTGTGTGTTGGTGATACCTGTATGGTCTGCCAGCAGATATGCCCTAGGCAGGCAGTCGGCCCACAGTCAAAGATACCTAATAAGGTAACAAGGTGAAAGAACTGAACTTACTGATTACAGGTGCCGGAGGTCAGGGTATCATCCTGGCCAGCGACATCATCGGCGAGACGGCCATTGCCGCCGGCTACGATGTCAAAAAGACCGATACCATAGGTATGGCCCAGCGCGGCGGCAGCGTGCTCAGCCACCTGCGCATCGCCCGCCAGGTATGGTCGCCACTGATACGGCAGGGGGAGGCCGACCTGCTTCTTGCCCTGGAAAAACTGGAGGCAGCACGCTGGGCCGGCTACCTCCGACCCGGCGGCATCGCCATCGTCAATAACCATGCTTTACCGCCCCTCTCGGTGAGCCTGGGCAATGCCCGTTACCCCGGCGATGATGAAATAAAAGATATTCTAAAGCAGTTCACCGACCAGGTATTTTTCATCGATGGCACAGCCCGGGCAAGAGAACTGAGCAACATCAGGACGCTCAATATTTTCATGCTCGGCGGCGCTTCGCTCTTCCTGCCTTTCAAGGTCAGTGTCTGGAGAGAGAGCATCGCCCGGCGTTTGCCGGAGAAGGTCAGGGAGGTAAACCTTACCGCCTTTGACCATGGCAGAAAGGAAGTTAAAGGTGTCCGTATCCGAAAGAGTTAGTAAAAGCATGGCCAGCGGCTCCTGGATCCGGCGCATGTTTGAGGAAGGTGCCATCCTGAAAAAGCAGTATGGAGAAAAAACCATCTTTGACCTTTCTCTGGGCAATCCGGTTGTGGAGCCACCGGCCGAGTTTTTCCGGGAGCTGAAAAAGATTGCCGAGCACCCCATGCCCGGCATGCACCGCTACATGAGCAACGCCGGCTACGACGAGACCAGAGCCGCCGTGGCCAAACAGCTTAGCCAAGAGACCGGAATCAGATTCACCATGAATGATATCATCATGACCCACGGGGCCGCGGGCGCACTGAATGTCATCCTGAAAACGATACTCAATCAGGGAGACGAGGTCATCATCTTTGCCCCCTACTTCGCCGAGTATGTCCACTACATTGATAACCACTATGGGGTCTCCCGCATTCTGCCCACGGATGAGCAGTTTTCCCCCCGGGTGGATGAGCTGGAACCGGCCATAAATAAAAGGACGAGGGCCGTGCTCATCAATTCGCCGAATAACCCTTCGGGTGCGGTCTACAGTGAGGAACGAATACGCGCCATTGGTGAAGTGCTCCGCAAGAAAGAAGCCCAGCTCGGAACACACATCCTGCTCATCAGCGACGAGGCCTACCGTAAACTGCTCTACGACAGCCTGGAGTACCCCTTCCCGGTGCACCACCATCAGAACAGCATCATTGCCACCTCCCACTCCAAGGACCTGGCTCTGCCCGGAGAGCGAATCGGCTACATCGCCGTGCATCCGGAATGCCAAAACCGGCAGGAGCTGGTCAATGGCTTCATCCATGTCAACCGTACGCTGGGGTTTGTCAATGCCTCAGCCCTGATGCAGCACATCGTGCGCCACCTTCAGGGGGTCACCGTCTCGGTGGCTGAATACCAGCGAAAGAGAGATTTCATGTACCATAACCTCTCGGCGATGGGCTACTCGATGGTCAAACCCCAGGGGGCATTCTATATTTTCCCCAAATCCCCGCTCGATGATGATGTGGAGTTTGTCCGGGAACTGCAAAAGCTGAAAGTGCTGACCGTTCCCGGCCAGGGCTTTGGCACGCCGGGCTATTTCCGAATCGCCTACTGCGTGGAAGACGAAGTCCTTGAAGGCTCGCTCGACGGTCTGCGCAAGGCAGTACAGAAATTCGGGCTGGCCAGATGAGGGCAATATTCTAGGCTGTATTAAGGAATAGATTATGCCGGAGCAAGAAAACACAGCATCGGACAATGTGTCGGAACTGCTGGGCGAGGCCAGAGATGAGCCCATCGCTTCCTTCCTGAACCTGCAGCTCTTGGAGCTCCAGCCCGGGTACGCCCGGGTGAGCATCAAGGTGCTGCCCGAACACCAGAACTTCAACGGCGTGACTTTCGGTGGCATCACCATGGCGGTGGCCGACCAGGCCTTCGGCTATGCAGTGAATTCACTGCGGCGTCCTAACGTGGCCTCCCAGTTCAACATCCACTTCATCGCCCCGGCCCGGGCCGGCGATGAGCTGATTGCCGAGGGGCGGGTGGTGAGGAGCGGGCGACGGGTGAGCATCGCGGAGATGACGGTGACCAACCAGGAAGGAAAGCTGATTGCCAAGGCCACCGGGACAACCATTCCACTGGGACAAAATTCAGGTTGACCATTTTTTACATCTGATATTGACATCGTCTTTTTCATTATGGTAAACTTCACTTCAACCATGAACAAGACTCATTACCAACTGGTGAACACCAAGTTCATCTTTACCGGGCGCACCGGGGTGCGCTTGGGGGGAAGCGAATATGCCTAGATAATCATTATTTGAGATATCAGAGTTGTCATCAGTAAAATTGTACCTCCCAGGCGGGAGGTATTTTTATGGCCGAAAGCCGGCCTTCTTGAGAGAAAAACAAAGGATATTGACGTGTTAGATGAGGTTCCGAATACCATCCCGAAACTGATTAAGCATAACTATGAGCGGTGGCCGCAGAGAACGGCCATGGCCCTGAAGAACCTCGGTGTCTGGCAGCGCTATAGCTGGCAGGATTACTATGACAAGGTGAAATACTTTTCTCTGGGGCTGCTCAGCCTCGGGCTGGAACCGGGCGACGTGGTCTGCATCATCGGTGATAATGAGCCGGAATGGTTCTGGGGGGAGTTTGCCACGCAGGCAGCACAGGGCATCGTCACCGGCATCTTTGTCGATTCCATCCCGTCCGAGGTGAAATACATCGCCGAGCACTCGGGAGCCAGATTCGCCATTGTCAATGACCAGGAGCAGACAGACAAGTTTCTGGAAATTAAGAATGCGCTGCCGGAATTGAAGAAGGTCATATACTGGGACCCAAAGGGGCTGAGGAACTACGATGACCCGACGCTGATTTCCTTCGCTGAGGTCATCAAGATGGGCCAGGAATACGAACTATCGCATAAAGGTCGGTTTGAGCAGAATGTAGAGCAGGGCAAAGGCAGTGATACCGCCTTCATCTACTACACCTCCGGCACCACCGGCCTGCCCAAGGGAGCAATACTCACCCATCAGGCGCTCATCAATACCGCCCGGTCGTTTGTCGACCGCTACCCGCTCACCAAGGACGACGACCTGATATCCAACTTCCCTGCGGCCTGGGTCGGCGACAGCTTTTTCGCCACCATCCCCCACCTCCTCACCGGGGCTAGGCTCAACTTCCCCGAAGAGCCGGAGACCATCGCCGAGGATACACGCGAGGTTGGTCCCAACTTCGTCATCTACGGCCCCCGTCAGTGGGAAAGCCTGGTGCGTGATATCCAGGTCAAGATGCTCGATGCTCACCCGCTGAAACGCTTTGTCTACCGTCTGTTCATGCCCGTGGGCTATAAAATGGCTGATTTCCGCTTTGCCAATAAAAAGCCAAGCCTGTTCTGGCGCCGGCTCTACGGCATTGCTTATTTTCTGCTTTTCCGCGCCCTGAAAGACCGCCTCGGTTTAAGCCATGTCCGCTTTGCCGTAACTGGCAGCTCCGTGCTCAGTCTGGACACTTTCCGCCTTATCCACGCCATTGGCATCGAACTGCGCCAGAACTACGGCAGCACTGAGGCCGGCCTTATCTCCTCTCATGGCAAAGGTGAAATCAAGTTCGAAAGCGTCGGGCGTCCGGCCATCGGTACGGAAGTCCGTATCACCGATGACGGCGAGCTTCTGGTCCGGAACAACTGCCTGTTCAATGGCTATCACCGAGATGACAATAAGACCGTGGCCACGCTGGTTGACAGCTGGTGTCGCACCGGCGATGCCGTCAACATCGACGATGATGGACACCTGCTGTTCATCGACCGCATGGAACACCTGGGCCAACTGCGCTCCGGCATCAGGTACGCACCTCAGTACGTCGAGGGCCGGCTCAGGTTCAGCCCCTATATCAAAGACGTCATGGTCATTGGCGGCAGGGACAAGGATTTTGTTTCCGCCATCATCAATATCGATTTCGGCATGGTCGGCAAATGGGCCGAGCGCCACCACATCCCCTATACCACCTTCGTCGACCTCTCGCAGAAAGAGGAGGTGGCTGACCTCATTCGGAAAGACCTGCTCCGGGTGAACGGTTACCTGCCGGAGCCGGCCAGGGTGCAGCGGTTCGTCCTTTTGCACAAGGAGTTTGACGCTGATGAGGCGGAGCTTACCCGTACCCGAAAAATCCGGCGTGAATTTATGGAGAAGCGCTACGGAGAACTGATTGAGTCAATGTATCACAACGGGAAAGATATCACTGTGCAGGCTCCAGTGACCTATCGGGACGGCCGACAGGGGTTCGTGAGCACGAGCATCAAGGTGAGAGATATTTCTTAAATGGGTATTATGTCAAATGGCTGAGCTATTACAGTATGTCATCACCGGCATTGCCGTGGGCATGGTCTATGCGTTGATTGCCCTCGGCTTCGCCCTCATCTGGAAGTCGAGTAGCGTGGCCAACCTGGCCCTGGGACAGATTGTGCTCATATCATCGTGGTTCACCTACGCCATGCTGGTGCAGGCCCAATTCCCGGTCTGGCTGGCCTTCCCGCTGGTCGTCATCTTCGCCCTTGGCCTGGGCTGGACGATTGAACGCTTCGCCCTGCGTCCCCTCATCGCCCAGCCGATTCTGGCCCTCATTACCGTGACGCTGGGCATTGGCTACTTCATCGAGGGCGTGGTCACCTTTATCTGGCCCTGGAGCGTTGATGCCCTCCCCAGATTGTTCCCCAGAGAGGTAGTCCACATCGGCCCGGCGGTTATCTCCCAGGAATATATCTGGGTGGTCGGCATCTGCCTAGCGGTATTTGTCCTCCTGACCCTCTTCTTCCGCTACCACCGGATGGGCATCGCCATGAGGGCCACCGCCGACGACCAGATGGCGGTTCAGGCCTGCGGCATCCCGGTGACCGCCGTTTTTTCCCGGTCGTGGATGTTCGCCTGCGTGGTGGCCGCCATCGGCGGGATACTCATTGCCAGCATCGGTGGCGTGACTTACGGGCTGGTGGAGACCGGCCTCAAGGCCTTCTCGGTGGTGATACTGGGTGGTCTGGACTCTTTTCTTGGTGCCGTCATTGCCGGTCCGGTTATCGGGCTCTGTGAGAGCCTCGGGGGCGGCTATCTAACCCCCTACCTGTGGGCCGGAGTCAAAGACATTATCCCCTTCATCATCATTATCATAGTCATGGTTATCAAGCCCTACGGGCTGTTTGGCGAAGTGCGCATCGAGAGGATTTAAATAGATGAGTTTACCGAGCGGCACCCGCAATTATACCTACGCACAGGACATGGCTATCCTGCGCACCAAGACGCACTGGGCGCTGCTCATTGGCTTTCTGGTGCTCCTGCTCACCTCCCCGCTTTACCTGGGCCATTACTGGCTTGGCGTGGCCAACCTCATCGGCATCACGCTCATCGCCGCTACCGGCCTCAATCTCCTCATCGGCTACTGTGGGCAATTATCCATCGGCCATGCCGGTTTTATCGCCGTGGGCGCCTATACATCGGCCGTGCTGACCAACCGATTTGGACTGCCCTTTCTGGCGGGACTGGTCTGCGCTGGACTTATAGCCGGACTCGTCGGCCTGGTCTTCGGTCTGCCGTCGGTGCGGGTCAAGGGGTTCTACCTGGCCATCACCACCATCGCCGCTCAGTTCATCATCATCTGGGTCATCAACCACTGGTCGCTAACAGGTGGTTTTGTCGGCATTAAAGTGCCCTATGCCTCCATCGCCGGCTATGAGTTCCGCAGTGAGACCAGCCAGTTTTACCTTATCATAAGTATCGCTGCTCTCGGCACGTTCTTCGCCAAGAACCTGGCCCGGACACGGGTCGGGCGGGCTTTCATCGCTATCAGGGATAATGACTTGGCGGCCGAGGTGATGGGCATTAACCTCCTGTATTACAAGCTGCTGGCCTTTTTCATCGGTTGTTTTCTGGCCGGAATCGCTGGCTCGTTGCTGGCCCACTGGATTGGCTTCCTCAACGCCGAGCAGTTCAGCCTTACTGAATCTATCCTGTACATCGGCATGATTATCATCGGCGGCCTTGGCACCACCATCGGCCCCATCTTCGGCGTCGTCTTTATTCGGCTTCTCCAGCAGGTTCTGGCTGTGGAAATTGTGCCTTTTCTGGAGAGCACCTTCACCATGTTCCCCGCCGGATTTGCCACCGGTGTCACGCCGATGCTATTCGGGCTGGTGATAGTTCTTTTTCTGATACTTGAGCCAAGGGGTCTTGCCCACCGCTGGGCGCTGTTCAAGTCCGCCTACCGGCTCTGGCCATTTTCGTACTAGTCTTGAGAAGGAGGTATCGGCAGCAATGTAACGACCTGATTATCACGGGGTAACTCGATATCTGAAAGGAGAAAATAGAAGAAGATGAAAAGCAGAAGATTACTGGCCATAGTTGGGGCTATTGCCCTGGTGTTGATAATCGCCATGTTACCAATGGCTACCGCCTGTGGCCCCAAAGTACCAACACTGAAAATAGGCATAATGACGCCCTCAACCGGGCCGGCCGCAGAAAAGGGAGCGCCCATGGGCCATGCCAACCTCGATTGTATCAAGTACATCAACGAAGAACTGGGTGGTGTTAGTGGCTACCAGATTGAGGCGGTATGGCTGGACAGCAAATACGATGCTACCCAGGTGGTCACCAATGTCAAAAAGTTTATGGACAAGGACTGCCTCCTGTTCGGCACCGCTTCCTCTAAAGAAATGTCCGCCGCTATGGAAATCGCCAATCGGGCGGAGTTTCCCGGCCTGGTCTGCTTCAATGCACCCGTGCTGCACCGTCCGCCGCAGCATATTTACGGCCAGATGACGGACTACGGTGATGACTGGACCGCTTTCGCCAAATACTACATGGAGAACATCTGGAAAGGCCCGGGGAAACCCAAGATGGCGTTGCACCTGCTCAATAACACCACCGGCTATGGAGCCAGGGATGCGGCTAAAGCCGCTGCCGAGAGCCTGGGCATCGAGATTTTGGAACCGGTTACGGAGCATACCGCAACCACTACCTCGGAGATGGAATCTCTGACTCGAATTAAGGCACAAAACCCGGATGTCCTCTACATCTCAAGTACGCCGGCGCCAACGGCCGTAATCATCAAGAACGCGGTTGAACTGGGCCTGTACCCCGGCATCACCATCGGCCTCGGGCACGCCAGCATCACCAAAGCACTGGTGGACATCGCCGGCGCTGATGTTGTGGAAGGCGTCTACGGCGTATTCCCCACCGTAAGCTGGGGTGATAACGTCCCGGGTATGGCCAAGTTGACGGAATACTGCCAGAAGCTGCACCCCAAGGATGAAGGGAACATGGACTACATCACCTCCTGGGCGCAGAGCCTGATTATGGCCGAGATTCTGAGGCTGGCAGTGGCCAATGTCGGCTATGATGTCCTGGCCAAGGGTGGCGTAGAAGCCTGGCGTGCCGTAGAAAAATATGGCATACAGAAGCTTAGCGGTTACGATGTTGGTGGTCTTCACGGTCCGGTGAGCTACACTCCGGGAGATAACCGGTTGTCAAAATCGCTCCGCATTTTCCAGATACAGAAGGGAGCGATTGTGCCCATAACCGACTGGATTGAAGCGCCACTGGTAAAATACGAAGAGTTTGACTGGTTCGGCAAGTAGTTAGAATAGACAGGGGGGCGCGGCAAAAGCCGCGCCCCCGAGGAACCGCCCGGTATGCTCAAGCTGAACAATATTGAGGTCACCTACCTCAATGTGATACGCGTGTTGCACGGCGTTTCTCTGAGCGTGGATGATGGTGCCATCGTTACCCTTTTGGGCGCCAATGGCGCCGGCAAGAGCACCACGCTCAAGGCAATCTCCGGCCTGCTTCACATTGAAGAAGGCGAGGTGACCGACGGCAGTATTGTCTGGAACGATGATAGAATCGACCGTAAAAGCGCCGAGGAGATAGGGAAGCTGGGCATCATCCAGGCGCTTGAGGGACGCCGTGTCTTCGGCCACCTCACCGCGGAGGAAAACCTGACCGTCGGTGCTCACAATCGCCATGACCGCCATGCCGTGAAAAACGACCTTGAGATGGTCTACCACTACTTCCCCCGGCTCCGGGACCTGCGGCGCAACACCGCGGGCTACCTCTCTGGAGGAGAACAACAGATGCTGGTCATTGGTCGTGCCATGATGGCTGCCCCCAGGCTGATGATGCTGGACGAGCCGTCGCTGGGACTGGCCCCGCTCCTGGTGGAGGAAATCTATGATATCATAAATCGCTTCAATCAGGAGCAGAAAACATCGGTGCTGCTGGTGGAGCAGAACGTCAGGATAGCCCTCAGCATCGCCCATTACGGCTACGTCATGGAAAACGGGCGCATCGTGCTCGACGGCTCGGCGGATTTCCTCAGGAATAACGAAGACGTGAAGGAATTCTACATGGGGCTCTCCGCCATGGGGGCCAAGAAGAGCTACCGTGAGGTAAAACATTACAAGAGGCGTAAGCGATGGCTGTAAGAAAGAAGCGGGATGAATTCTTCGATGACCTCGAGGCGATGTCGCCACCGGCGCGGGAGAAGTATCACCAGGAAAAGCTCTCGCAGACCGTCGCCCACGCCTATCGCCGTGCCCCAGCCGTGAAGGAAATGCTGGACCGGGCCGGCATCAGTCCAGCACATATCCAGACGGTGAAGGACCTGGAAAAGCTCCCCATCACCCGGAAGACTGACCTCATCGAGCAACAGAAAGCCCAGCCACCATACGGCGGCTTCTCCACCATCTCACCGGAGGAGATTGACCGCGTCTTTATCTCTCCGGGCCCAATATATGAGCCAATCCAGCATGAAGGCATCCGGTGGTTTGCCAAAGCCTTCTGGG
>CAZJGR010000020.1:0-24236 GCA_964545815.1 uncultured Dehalococcoidaceae bacterium
ATTTCGTCCGGCCGGAGACGGCGGAGGAATGGTTCGATTACTGGCTCAAGGAGCGGCGCCAGTGGTACTTGAACCTCGGCATCAGAGAGGGGAACCTCCGCCTGCGCCCCCACCGCGCTGAGGAACTGGCCCACTACGCCAAGAAGTGCTCTGACATTGACTACAATTTCCCCATGGGCTGGGCAGAGCTGGAGGGCATTGCCAACCGCGGCGATTATGACCTGGCACAGCACGCTAAATACAGCGGCAAAGAGATGACCTACTTTGACGAGGAGACCAACGAGCATATCGTCCCCTATATCATTGAACCGTCAGCGGGCGTGGACCGCTCCGTGCTGGCCCTCCTCTGCGATGCCTACGATGAAGAAATCGCCCAGGGCGAGCTGCGGGTGGTGCTCCGCCTTCACCCCACCCTGGCACCATACAAGGTGTCCGTGTTGCCACTGAGCCGGAAGGAGAACCTGGCCAAATTTGCCAGAGAGGTGTACGGTGACCTGCGGCCGTGCTGGATGGTCCATTACAACGATACCCAGAGCATCGGGCGGAGGTACCGCCGTCAGGATGAAATCGGTACCCCGTTCTGCGTTACCATCGACTTCCAGTCTCTGGAGGACAAGCAGGTCACCATCCGTGAGCGCGATACCATGAACCAGATCCGGGTGCCCATCGCCACCCTCAAGGAGACACTGGCCGCCAAGCTGGCCGGCGAAGACCTCTTGGTGCTGCCACCGGGCGGCCAGGTCTGGAAGGAAGAAGGGAAATAGGTGTTTAAGAGGGGCCTTGCCCCTCTTCTAATTAAATCCCCCTTCCCTGGGGAAGGGGGACAAAGGGGGATAGGGTTAATCAATGAAAATCCTCCACTTCGCCGACCTTCATCTCGGCGTTGAGACCTACGGACGCACTGACCCGGCCACGGGGCTCTCCACGCGCCTGCTTGATTTCCTCGCCTCCCTGGATAAGGTCGTCGCTTTTGCCCTAGAGAACCGGGTGGACCTGGTCATCTTCTGCGGAGATGCCTACAAGACCCGCGAGCCCACCCAGACCCAGCAGCGTGAGTTCGCCAGACGCATCAACCGCCTCTCCTCAAACGACATCCCCACCTTTCTCCTCATTGGCAATCACGACCTGCCCAACGCCATCGGCCGAGCGACCAGCACCGAGATTTTTGACACGCTGGCGGTGAAGAATGTCTACGTTTCAAATCGCCCCGATATCTATAAAATCCCCACTCGCGGCGGCACCGTCCAGGTGGCCTCGCTACCGTGGCTGAGGCGCAGCGTCCTGCTGAGTCGCGAGGAGACCAGGAACCTTGACTTCGAGCAGATGAAGGAAAGGCTGGAGCAGGCACTGACCGGTGCCATTGCGCTTCACGTATCCAAACTTGACCCCACCCTGCCCACCATTCTCGCTGCCCACGTCTGGGTCGCCGGCGCCCAGGTCGGCACGGAGAAGCAGATGACCATCGGGCAGGAGCACATCCTGCTGCCGGGCAATGTGGCCAATCCCGCCTTTGACTACATCGCGCTGGGGCACATCCACCGGCACCAGGTCCTGTCCCAGAGCCCGCCGGCCGTCTATGCTGGCAGCCTAGCGCGTCTGGACTTTGGCGACGAGAACGATGAAAAGGGCTTTTACCTGGTTGAGATTGAGCCCGATAAAATCAGCGGACAGCGGCCGGTATCTTTCCAGTTCCACCCGGTGCGCGGGCGCCGCTTCCTGACCATTGAGGTAGCGCTGGAGGCGCAGGACTCAGACCCCACCGCCACCGTGCTCGGTGCCATTGCCGCGCAGGGGAAAAAGCTCAAAGAGGCCATCGTGCGGCTGAACCTCACCCTGCCCGCCCAGCTCGAGGGGCAGCTCCGTGACGCTGACATCAGGGAAGCGTTGCAAGGCGCCCATTTTTTCACCGTAGCGCGTGAGATACAGCGTGAGGCAAGGCTCCGGCTGGGGCAGTTCACCGCCGAGGAAATCACCCCCCTGGAAGCGCTAAAAAAATATCTGGAGACAAAAAAGACTCCCCCGGAACGAACAAAGGTTTTAATAGAGTATGGAGAGAGGTTGATTAGGGGGGAGTAAAGAGAGTTAAGAGGGGCTTTCGCCCCTCTTTTTATCTCCTTCTACTCGTACCACTTGGTAAATTCCTTCGGCTTCTGCTTCAGGCTGCGGTAGGTATTTAATTTCGCTTCCTTGTCCGGGTAGCCCAGCGAGATGCAGATGACCAGCTTTTTATTCTCCGCTATGCCCAGGAACTTCTTTATCTCCGGCGCGTAGTTGGTCACCGAGGCCTGAAGGACGCTCTCCACACCCACCGAGTGCGCCGCCAGAATCAGGCTCTGGGCGAACAGCCCCATGTCGAAAATCGACCACTCCCCCAGCGAGCCGTCCATGAAAAGCAAAATAGCACAGGGCGCGCCGTAAAACTCAAAGTTCCCCAGCCGCAGCTTCTCTCTCCCCTCCTCATCCCCCCTCTCAATGCCGAGCGTGGCCAGTCGCCGGGCACCGTGCTCATGGGCCCGGACATCAAGCCCTGCTGGCCAGCCCTTGGGCATGGGCAGGTCGGGATGGGTCAGCGCCTTGGCCTTGGCAAGCTCGAAAATGATTTTGCTTAAATCGTCTTTCTTCTTTCCGCTTACTATAACCACCTCCCAGGGCTGGGTGTTGGTGTAAGAGGGAGTGTTGCTCACCGCCTGCAATATTTTATTCATCACGTCCTTGGGGATGGGGGTGGACTTGAAAGCGCGGATGCTCTGCCTCGTTTTGATACCTTCCAGCATTTCCATGAATAATACCTCCAATCAAATAATCGATAAATTGTGCTCAAAAAGTCAGCGATGCCCAGCCTTCTTTCAGAAGGTCGGATATTATCGACCCCACATAGACCACCTTGATGCCAGCGGCCTCCAGTTTCCCGGTGATGCCCATGCGGTCGGCGCACCATTTGCACGCCAGGACCTCAACGCCCTGCTGCAATATCTCTTTTATGCGGGCCTGCACCTCAGCATCGTTGGCGACGATTTTCTCAGAGGGGCCGAAGATAATCACCTTGACCTCTTCCATCCAGCCCTTTTTGGCCGCATTGAGCGGATAGACCAGCCCCACCTCCAGCGCCACCTCCCGGTCCCCGCTGCTCAGGACAACAAAGACCTTGAACGCCATTCCCTTCTCTCCTTTCCAACGTTTATATGGTCATTAAAGGACACTTTACCCAAGCTGATTTCCCTTTGTCAAGCGGTCCTAAAGTTGATATAATTTTAAATTGAAGATATAAATTAATCATGTGATGAGGAGGCAATGAAGATGAGCAATACTCAGGACAATCTGCAGGCGGCTTTTGCCGGTGAAAGCCAGGCCAACCGCCGCTATTTATTCTTTGCCGAGAAGGCGGAGAAAGACGGGCAGCCACAGATTGCCCGGCTGTTCCGGGCCGTGGCCGAAGCGGAGACGGTACACGCTCGCAATCACCTCAGCACCAGGGGCAATATCAAATCCACCAGGGAAAACCTTGAAGAAGCCATCGCCGGTGAGCACTACGAATTCACCAAAATGTACCCGGAATTCATCGCGCAGGCCAAAGTCGAGGGCGTGAAGAGGGCGGAAGCGACCTTTGACTACGCCAACAAGGTGGAGAAAGTCCACCATACGCTGTACCAAAAGGCGTTGAAGGCGCTCGAAAGCGGACAGAAGCTGGAAGGCAAGCCCCTTTTCGTCTGCCAGGTCTGCGGCTACACGGTTGAGGGCGCCGCCCCGGACAAGTGCCCGATATGCGGGGCACCGAAGAGCCGGTTCAAGCCGGTGGATTAAGTATCTAGATTTACCGCACGACAAGAAAGAAGGGAGGGGAAAAGCCCTTCCCTTCTTTATTTTATTTTTCAGACCGGCCGGGGCTTAATCGCCCTTTTTCTGCACCCACTTTTCCGCCAGGTCGCCCGCCCAGAGCACCTTGGGCTTTTCTCCCTGGTAAGCCCGTACCATGAGGAAGAGCCACAGGGCAAACCCAACCAGCCCAATCAGAAGTGAAATCACCCAGCCGATAATGGGTATCCAACCAATTATTGCTATAATTATAATGCTTGCAATCATGTAGATACCGAAAACGTAAATCGACTGCATGGCATGGTAGCGCACGAACTTGCTTTCCTCCTCGATGAGGACAAAGACCAGCCCGCTCACCCAAAACAGCACATAGCACAGTAATCCAGCGACATTCTCCTTCAGACCAGTAGATGATTTCTCCATGGCTGCCCCCCTGCACGTTTATTTTGAGCATAAGCGTATACCAAGATGATGGTTCTGTCAATAGGACTAGTTTACATCCGAAGATAATATGGTATAATCTGTGGAAAAGAGGTTCTAGATGCCAAAGTGTCCTAACTGTGGTCGGGATACACGTAGAACCGAGGACTGGGCCTGCCAATGGTGCGGGCATCCTCTTTTATCTGGCCCTTTTAAGAAAATACCCAAGACATACCGGCAGCTGCTGGAGGAAAGGTCACTCCAGCCAAGGTCGGTTCCAGAGGATGAACCGGAAGCAGCAGCGGCCAGAGTTGAGCTGAAACCATCACCACCGCCGGCACCAGTAGCCAAGCCGAAACCGCGGCCAGAGACATTATCTTCACCGGAACCAGTAGCGGCCGTTGAAGCTGGAGTGGTGGAGAAAGAGCCTGCGCCACCGCCAAAGCCGGAGCCAGTAACAAAAACCGAGCCTATAGCCGAAGCAATGCCGAAGCCGGAACCGGTGGCTATACCAGCCCTGAAACCCGAACCAGGCGCAGGCACTATTAACGCGACTGTTGATGAACTGAATGCCGCCTTCAATTCGGATAAGGCGGGCACGAATAACAAATTATTGAACCAGTTGCTTCAAATAACCGGAACCGTGGAAAAAGTATTCGCCAAAGACCACCTGGATATTTTCTACATAATTCTGGTTGGCACCAGAAGCCCGACGGCCTGGCCGGTCCGCTGCACCTTCAGCCATGAACACAGCGCACATTTATCGCGCCTGACTGAGGGGCAACCGGCAATAGTACAGGGAAAATACGTAGGTTATGAGAGGAACATCATTCTGAAAGACTGCAGTCTGGTGTCATAATATGGTTAGATTTCTTTATTTCTAGTTGAAAGGAGGAGAACCACTAATGTCAATGCTGACTTGGGTTGGAATTGCCGTCATTGTTATTCTGGTTATCCTGTTCTTCGTCGTAAGGGGCAGACGCTAGAGTCGGCATGGCTCGGCCCCTGTTTAATTCCCAATAGGCGGCAATAGGTCCTCCAGAAATAAAAACGTAGTATTGGGAATAATGTCGTCAGTATTAACCGACTGACGTTTAAAGCGGATATCGCATTATGCCAAATGGCGAATAAGCGGCCTGCCGATTTGCGGTGGACAGGCAAACAGGTTAGGTCTATAATCTCAACTAGATATGAACCCCAAAGCAGAACCCCATATCCTTTTCCACCGTCAGGAGATTAAGGATACTGTCAGGCGCCTTGCTTCTGAAATCAGCGAAGATTACCGCAACCAGAATCCTCTTCTGCTGGGCATCCTCACCGGCTCGTTCGTATTTCTCGCCGACCTCATCCGTCACCTCCATTTCCCGCTTGAGGTGGACTTCATCGGGCTGTCCAGCTATGGCCGCGGCACGCAGACCTCCGGCAAAATCAGGGTGGTCAAGAAGCTGGACAGGCCAATACGGGGCCGAAATGTGCTGGTCGTGGAGGACATTGTGGATACCGGCCTCACCACCGCCTTCCTCTTCGATTACCTGCAAAGGCGCAAACCGACTTCGGTGAAGCTCTGCGCCCTCACCGATAAGCCCGCGCGGCGGAAAGTTCCGGTGAAAATTGACTATCTCGGCTTTACCGTACCCGACCGGTTCCTCGTCGGCTACGGACTGGACGCAGACCAGAAATTCCGCAACCTGCCCGATATCTGCTATCTGGAGGACGGTGCATAATGGCAACCGGGCGAGCCAGATTAATCGCCGTGGCCAGTGGCGAGCAGCCTGCCGACCTCATTCTGGCCAACGCCAGGGTGGTAAATACCTTTACCGGTGAGGTCATGGCGGCCAACGTCGCCATCTGCGGCGACCGCATTGCCGGGGTGGGAGACTACCACGAGGCAAAGCAAACCCTGGACGTCTCCGGAAGGTACCTTGCCCCGGGCTTTATCGATGGTCACGTTCACCTGGAAAGCTCGATGCTTGACGTCGGCCCGTACGCACAGGCAGTGGTACCACGGGGCACCTCGGCTATCGTCACCGACCTGCATGAAATCGCCAATGTCTGCGGGCGGGAAGGGATGCGTTATATCCTTGACTGCGTCCGCAAGCTGCCACTTGACCTGTTCCTGATGGCGCCATCCTGTGTGCCGGCAACTCACCTCGAGACATCGGGGGCCAGCCTAAGCCCCGAGGACGTTCGCCAGATACTACGCTGGCGGGAGACTATCGGCCTGGGGGAGGTGATGAACTTTCCCGGCGTCATCCACGGCGATGCCACAGTGCGGCGCAAGCTCGCCCTGAGCCAGAGGAAAATCATTGATGGACACGCGCCCGGAGTCAGAGGGAAAGACCTCAGCGCCTACATTGCCGCCGGCATTGGCTCCGACCATGAATCAGTGACCCTGGAAGAGGCCAGGGAGAAGCTGGAAAAGGGCATGTTCATCATGATACGGGAGGGCTCTTCAGAGAAGAACCTGGAAACCCTGCTGCCTCTGGTCACCGATAAGACCTACAAACGCTGCTTCTTCGTTGTTGATGACCGCAGTGCTTACGACCTGCTCCACAACGGAGATATCGACGCCGTGGTGCGCAAGGCAATCCGCCTCGGCCTTGAGCCGGTGCGGGCCATCCAGCTGGCCACCATCAACACCGCAGAGTATTTTCGCCTTGGCGGTCTGGGGGCAGTCGCTCCCGGCTACTTGGCCAATATCCTGGTGCTTGATGACCTGAACAACGTCTCCGTGAACATGGTCTTCTATCGCGGCCGTCTCGTCGCCAGAGAAGGCAAAGCATTATTTTCGACGGCGAGGGCAGATAACCGTGCCGTAACCGGCACAGTACATATCAAACCGGTTACCCGAGAGAAATTGAGGTTACCTGCTACCTCATCAGAGTTGCCCGTTATTGAAGTGGTGCCGGGACAGATAGTGACCCGCAAACGCTACCTGAAGGTCAGGACAGCCGATGGCCAGGTTATCCCTGATAGGGAAAGGGATATCCTGAAACTGGTGGTAGTGGAAAGGCACCGGGCCACCGGCAACGTGGGACTGGGCATGGTCACCGGCTTTGGACTGAAGAAGGGAGCGCTCGCTTCCTCCGTGGCCCATGATTCGCACAATATCGTTGTGGTCGGGGCAAGCGACGAAGATATACTGGCAGCGATTCAGGAGATGGTGCGCCTGCAGGGTGGCCTGGTAGCGGTGGCGGGCGGAAAGGTACTGGCCAGTCTGGGGCTGCCCATTGCCGGACTGCTCTCCGATGAACCGCTGGAAGACGTGGTCGCAAAGCTGGAAAAGCTGGAGCGAACCGCCAGAGAGCTAGGCACCAGGCTCCCCTCCCCTTTTGCCACCCTCTCCTTCCTGGCCCTGCCTGTGATTCCCGAGCTCAAACTCACCGACCTGGGATTAGTGGATGTGACTGAATTCAAGTTAATCAGCTGAAAGCCGAAGCCGAGGAAAAATGAGCATGCGTCTCGCCAGACAGCAGCCGGTCTTTGAGAACCGCTATGATGCCGGACGACAACTGGCCTCCAGGCTGGCGGAATACCGCAACAAGTCAGCCGTGGTGCTGGCAATACCCAACGGCGGGGTGCTGGTCGGGCTGGGGGTGGCGCTGGCACTCAATGCCGACTTCAATATCATCGTCTCGCGTAAAATCCCCCTGCCCCTCAGCCCTGAGGGCGGTTTTGGCGCCGTGACCGATGATGGCACCACCATACTCTATGACGAAATGGTGAAGCGATTTAATCTGAGCCAGCAACAGATAAACTATCAGGTGAGCCGGGTAAGGGCCGATATCCGCCAGCGCAGCCTGCTTTACCGCAAGGACCGCCCACCGCCAGTGGTCAAGGGGAAGACGGTAATAATCGTTGATGATGGACTGGCGTCTGGCTACACCATGATGGCGGCGGTGGAATCGATGCGGTGCCGACAGCCCCGGGAGATAATCGTCGCCGTGCCGGTGGCGTCCGCCGCGGCACTGCCCAAGGTAGAGAAGGTGGCCAACAGAGTGGTGGCCTGCGCGTCCGGGTTCGGTCCGGAATTCTACGTCTCTGATTTCTACCGCTACTGGCACGAGCCCAGCGATGAGGAAGTGCTCCAGTGTTTCAAGGAGTGGGGGCTCAGACACCGCCCGGATTTGGAGAGTCTGGGGAAAAAATAACCCCCGATATTATTACAGTCCCCCCAGCCCCCCATCCACGCCCAGCACCTGCCCGGTGATATATCTCGCTTCCTCCGAGGCCAGAAAGGCCACCGCTTCGGCCACGTCACGCGGCGTGCCCAGAACGCCGAGCGGTATTCGCTTCAGCATCTCCCCTTTCTGTTCCTCGCTCAACTGCTCGGTCATCTTGGTGGCGATGAAGCCGGGGGCAATGGCGTTGGCGGTAATGCCGCGCGAGCCAACCTCACGGGCAAGCGTCTTGGTGAAGCCAATAATCCCGGCCTTGGCCGAGGCGTAATTCGCCTGCCCGGGATTGCCCACAATGCCCACGATGCTGGATATGCTGATAATGCGGCCCCACCGCTGCCTGACCATATGCCTTATTACGGCGCGGCTGCACAGGAAAACGCTCTTCAAATTCACATTGAGCACCGCGTCCCAGTCCTCGTCTGACATCCGCAATAGAAGCTGGTCACGGGCAATGCCGGCATTGTTTACCAGGATATCAATCCGCCCGAATTTCTCAACCGCTTTGGCCACCAGACTGGCAACGTCAGATGCGGAGCTGACATCGGCGGCTACTGCCAGGCTCTGCCGGCCCGCTTTCCTTATCTCCTCAGCCACCGGCTCCGCATCGGCAACATCGCTGACGACAACGGCCGCGCCAGCCTCGGCCAGCCTGAGCGCAATCTCCCGCCCGATGCCACGGGCACTGCCGGTCACCATGGCTACTTTGCCGGAAAGGTCCATGTTTACCTCCTTGGGTCAGGCCGGACCGCGGTTCACCGCCGGTGCATCCCCGATATTCAGGGTCTGGACTTCGCTGTTTATCCTCTTTATCAGGCCGGTGAGCACCTTACCCGGTCCTATTTCAATGAACGTGGTCACGCCTTCAGCGACCATGTATTCCACGGAGCGCTGCCACTGGACACAACTGCAAAGCTGCTGGATGAGCTCCTCCTTTACCGCCTGCGCCGTCGTCAGGGGACGGGCGGTGACATTGGCGATGATGGGGATAGACGGGTCGGCAAAGGCGAGGCGGGATAAGATTTTAGCCATGCCCTCAACGGCAGGCTGCATCAGCGGCGTATGGAAGGCACCACTTACCGACAGCGGTAGCACTCGGGCCGCTCCTCTGTCTTTAGCTATTTCCATGGCTTTGGCCACACTATATCTATCGCCGCTTATGACCAGCTGGCCCGGCGAGTTCATGTTCACGATATAGGTTCCCGTCCGCTGGCATACCTCACGCAGCGGCGATTCCTCAAGGCCGATAACCGCTGCCATGCTTCCGGGACGGATGATGCTGGCCTCATGCATCAAACGGCCCCGTTCTCTAGCCAGATAGACCGCATTCCTGAAATCAAGTACGCCGGCTACGGCCAGCGCGGTATACTCGCCGAGGCTGTGACCGGCCACGAACCGGGCCGGCGGCAAATTGTACTTTGCCTCGCGGGCAGCTTCCAGACAGGCGTAACTGACCGTCAATATCGCCGGCTGGGCGTTTATCGTCTGGCGTAGTTCCTCCTCGGGCCCCTCAAAACACAGTTTGGAAAGAGGGAATCCCAGCACTCCATCAGCCTGGTGGAAGACCGCCTTTGCGGAAGCAAAGCCCTCATAAAGGTCATGCCCCATGCCCACCGCCTGTGCGCCCTGACCGGGGAAAACGTAAGCTACCTTAGTTGCTTCAACCATTGATTCCCACCGCGAATCAAATCGGGGGAAAGAGCCTTATTCTGACTTTGCCGGCGGGCCTGATATCTTAATGACCTCTCTGCCGGCATAAGTACCACAGGTTGGACAGGCATGATGTGGCAGCTTCGGGTTATGGCACTGGGGGCAGTAGTCTAACTGGACAGGGTTCAATGCCAGATGACTTCGCCTCTTATCACGGCGCGCTTTGGATGTCTTTCTTTTTGGTAACGGTCCCATAATTTCCTAGTCCTCTTACTTTATTTCTTTATTTACTGAATTACCGAAGATTCGTCAGCTTCGACCAGCGCGAATCAACTGTCCGCACGGGACAGCCGCAGGGCCCCTGGTTCAGATTGCACCCGCATTCCGGGCATATTCCTGCGCAGTCCCCACGACACAGCGGTTTCATGGGCACCGCCAGCATTGCATACTGGCGTATGGCTTCACTCAAGTCAATGACGTGATGCTCATCAATGGTGAACAAACCGGGCTCATCGGAAGGCTGGAGGGGCAGTCCACTGTTAATGTCAATAGTCTGAATGTATTCCTCCTCAAAGCTAATATGCAGCGGGTAATCAAAGGCGCTCAGGCAGCGGCTGCAGGTGAGTTCAAGCTCAGTGCGCAGTCCTCCTCTGACCAGAATGCCGCGTTGTGTCCTGATTAAGCTGATGTCTCCGCTTACCGTGCTGTCATGTTTGTTCTCCGCAATATCAATCTTCTCCTCCATTTTATATTTACGGGATGAACCGATGGATTCCTTTAGCAGCTGGGAAACATTTATCTGCATGGCAACCGCTCCACGCCAGCCAGTTCTTTCTATTATAGTCCAAGCTGCGTCCTGACCGCAAGCCTGTGGGAATGTCATCGGTTACCGTTTCCTCAGCTTTTCGGCAAGCAGCGGCACCACCTGGAACAGGTCGCCCACAATGCCATAGGTAGCCACCTCAAAGATGGGGGCATGGGGGTCGTCATTGATGGCGACGATGCACTCCGAGGTCTGTATGCCCACCACATGCTGCAGCGCACCGGAAAGGCCAACGGCGATATAAAGTCTGGGGCAGACCGTTTTCCCGGTCTGGCCAATCTGGTGCGAGTAGCCAATCCACCCTTCGTCCACCACAGCGCGCGTGGCGCCCACCGCCGCGCCCATTACTCGGGCCAGCTCGCCGAGCATCTCAAAATTCTCCGCATTTCCCAAGCCTCGCCCCCCGGCAACAATGACATCCGCCTCCTCAATCCGGGCCGTTTCTGCAATCTCCGCAACAAAGTTTATCAGTTTCGTCCGTGAGGTGATGCGCTCTCGATTGAAGTCAACTTTTATTATTTCCCCTTTTCGGCGTTTGTCCGGTTCACGACGGGAAAAGACGCGAGGACGTACCGTCGCCATCTGCGGTCGTGCTTCAGGACAGGTGATGACGGCCATGATGTTGCCGCCAAACGCCGGCTTTGTCTGTAGCAAAAGCCTCTTCTCAGCATCAATATCCAGGTCAGTACAGTCGGCGGAAAGCCCGGTCTTCACTGCCGCCGCCACGCGGGGAATGAAGGCGCGGCCCAGGGCGGTGGCTCCGGCCAGGACAATCTCCGGCCGGTGCTGCTTTATCAGCTCAACCAGCTGCTGCGTCAAGAGGTCTTCCTGATTGTTTGCCAGCGCGGGGCTATCGACAAAAAAGACCCTGTCGGCACCGTGGGCAATCAGCTGGTCAATCCCGCCAATGCCGTGGCCGAAACAGACAGCGCTCAATTCTGTCCGCAGGGCGTCAGCCAGGTCTCTCCCCTTGGCCAGGAGTTCGTAGGCCACGCCCCTGATTTCGCCGCTGCGCTGCTCGGCAAATACCCACACTCCCCGACAGGTTTTTTCCCCCATATCTTTCTGCCTTTATACGAGTCCGTTATCTCTTAAGCGGCCAATCAGGCAATCAACCTGGTTTTCCAGCTCTCCCTGAAATATCTCACCTTGGCTGACCCGCTTTGGAATAAATATCCTGATGACCCGGGTAAAAGAGCCGGCCAGACCGACCAGGCTCGTTTCCATGTCTAACTCTTTAGCTCCCCATACGGGAATGGTAACACTTTTCGAGCGGGCAAGGCCGCGGAGCGAGGGCAGGCGCGGTGTATTGATTTCTTTGACCACCGTGATTACCGCCGGCAAAGGGCTTTCCATGACCTCATACCCGTCCTCCACCATGCGCCGGACACGCATCGTGCCATCAGCTATCTTTTCAATCTGGCTGACATAGGCCACAAACGGCAGCGCCAGCATCTCGGCGAGCTGCGGGCCGACCTGCCCGGTATCACCGTCCAGCGTCTGCCGACCGCAGACAATAAGGTCGCACTGCCCCAGCCGGCGAATCGCCACCGATAGCGTTTGGGAGGTCGCCCAGGTGTCCGCGCCGGCAAATGCCGGGTCGCTTAACAGAATCCCCTCGTCGACACCAAGCGAGATGGCCTCTCTCAGGGCAGCTTCTGCCTGAGGCGGGCCCATGCTGACGGCGGTCACTTTGCCGCCAAACCGCTCTCTCAGCCGGACGCCTTCCTCAATGGCGTAGGTATCAAAAGGATTGATGATGCTTTCGATTCCCTGGCGGATGAGGGTGTTGGTCTCGGGGTCAATCTTCACCTGCGTGGTGCCCGGCACCTGCTTCAGGCAGACAACGATGTTCATTCCGTCCTTGCCTTTCGCTTTCTCAGCTCAACGGCAATGGCGTTGCGCAGGATTTGATTGGCACCTTCATATATCTGGGTGATTTTGGCGTCCCGCATCATCTTCTCCACCGGGTAATCCTTCATATAGCCCGTGCCGCCGCAGACCTGCACCGCGTCCGTGGTCACCTTCATCGCTACATCCGAGGCGAAGACCTTGGCCATGGCTGACGCCTCGGTGATTTTTCTGGCACCGCTGTCGACCGTTCTGGCCGCAGCGTAGACCAGCGCCCGGGCCGCCTCAACCTGAATGGCCATCTCCGCCAGCATGTCCTGCACCACCGGCAGGGAAATAATCGGATGGCCAAACTGGACACGCTGCTGAGCATAGTCCACCGCCACTTCCAGTGCCCCCTGCGCGATGCCCACCGCCTGCGCCCCTATCCCCGGGCGGGAGCGGTCAAAGAGCCGCAGCGCCTGGATAAAACCCAGGCCAGGCTTGCCGATGAGGTTCTCCTCCGGAACCAGGCAGTTGCGGAAGATGAGCTCCCGGGTGGCTGAGGCCCGGATACCCATTTTCTTCTCTTTCTTGCCAAAGGTAAAGCCCGGCGTGCCCTTCTCGACGAGGATGGCACTGGCGCCACGAACTCCCCTTGCCCGGTCGGTCAAAGCAATCACCGTGTAAAGCTCAGCCTCACCACCGTTGGTGATGAACTGCTTGGTGCCATTGAGCCGGTAGCCACCTTCAGCTTTATCTGCGGTCATCTTGATGGCGCTGGCATCGCTGCCCGCGGTGGCCTCGCTGATGGCAAAGGCGGCCAGCTTCTTTCCGGCGGCGATATCCGGGAGGTATTTGCGTTTCTGCGCCTCGGTTCCGTATTCCATCACCGTAAAACTGCCGAGGGCGCTGGCGGCATAGGTAACCGCCACCCCGCTGCAAGCACGGCTCAACTCCTCCACCACCAAACACAGTTCCAGACAGCCACCTCCTAATCCTTCATACTCTTCCGGGACAAAAACGCGGAACATATCAGCCTCGGCCAAGTCTTTTATGATTGCCCAGGGAAACTCTTCTTTTTCGTCCAGCTCGGCCCGGACCGGCAGGACTCTCTCCTCGGCAATCTTCCCGGCCAGGCTTTTAATGGTCTGCTGCTCTTCCGTAAAAAAATATTCCAAGAAACGCTCCTTTCCTGTCCACCGCCTCTAACCGATGACCATTAACGGGAAAGACAGGGAAAATCTTTAATTCCTCCGGTAAAAATCAAGTAAAATTATAAGTAAAGCCCCTTGCTGGCGTCAAGGTAGCCCCCGGACACCCACCTTGACAGAGCCCTCTGCGATGGCTATACTACCGATTGCATAGTACAGGTTGGGGTAGTCAGTCTGGCAAAAAGGGGGTGCATCCAGTGACGGCCAAAGCGTTTGTTTTAATTGAGACCGAGGTGGGTAAAACCAAAGAGGTTGTCAGCGCCCTGCGAAAATTGAAGGGGATTATGTCAGTCGATACGGTAACCGGCCCCTACGATATCATTGCCATCCTGCAGGGGGAGAGTCTGAACGATATTGGCGACCTGGTTACCGGGAAGATTCACCCTGTTCCCGGCATATCCCGTACCGTGACCTGCCTGGCAATTTAGGTTAGGCTTGCAACGCCCTCAGCACTTCATTGACCGTCTGCTCATCAGTGGAAGCGCCCGCCGTTAAGCCGATGCGACGTTTGCCTTCCAGCCAGGAAGGCTGGATTTCGGCAGCGGTTTCAATGAGGTGAGTCTCCGTCATTTGAGCACATAATTCTGCCAGACGATTGGTGTTGGCGCTATGATGCCCACCCACAACCAGCATCAGGTCTGCCTGACCAGCCAGTTTGATGGCGGCGGCCTGACGCTCCCTGATATCGTGGCAGATGGTGTCAATAATCCGCATTTCCGAGTCCCGGGTAAAGGCATCATCAATCAGTTTTTTGACAAAATCGGTGAAGTGGGTCGGCACCTGAGTGGTCTGGGATAAGATGCCAATGCGGCGCGGTATATGGTCCAGCTTGGCGATGAATTTATCATCAAATGCCGCGATACCCTTTCCCTTGGTCCAGCCTAAAATACCCCTGACCTCCGGATGTTCGGCATCGCCGTAAATGACCACAAAGAAACCGGCTTCCGCCAGTCGGCGGGCCGCCACCTGCGCCCGATGTACAAACGGGCAGGTGGTGCTGATGATATCAATGTTCCTGGCCCTTATTTCCTCTTCAAGCTGAGGGCTTATCCCGTGAGAGCTGGTTACCACCACATCACCGCGTATATCGGCCACGTTTTTGGCCACCTTCACCCCAATTTCCGCCAGTTTCTGCAACACCTGTCGGTTATGCACCACTGCCCCCAGCGTTTCCACACCACCGCGCTCGCGGGCAACCTTCTCCAGTATCTCAAGGGCCCGCTTCACACCGAAGCAGAAGCCTACCTTGTCCGCCTTTTCCAGTGTCATCGGGCCAGCTTTTTTCTTATGCATATTGCCCCCGGTATTCTTCGGGCAACAGCTCGGCAATACGTCCCATTATGGAATGCGTGAACCCGGCGAGCTGCTCCCGGCTTACCTTGCCGTTCACCGATGGAAGATGAAACGGGCATCCGATATTCACCGTTATTCGGGGACGTCGGCACCACCAGGTAAGGCCAGCTATTTTCTCGGTGCCATAAATCCCCACCGGCAGGATGGGAACACCGTTGCGCACCGCGATGAGCGCCGCCCCGGAGAAAGCATCTACCATCTGCGCTTCCATGGCCCGCCGTCCCTCCGGGAACACAATCAGCGCCTTTCCCCGGCCAAACCACCGCTCGGCGAAGCGCAGGGCATCCCGGTTCATGCCGCCACGCCGCACCGGGAAAGCACCGTAGTTGCGGACGATATACCTCTGAACCGGGGAACGGAATAACTCTTCTTTGGCCAGAAACATCGCCTGCCGGTTAATGCTCAGACCCATTATCGGCGGGTCCGCCAGATTGAGATGATTTACCACCACAAGCAGCGGCCCTTCGGCCGGGATGTTCTCTCTGCCGAGCACCCGGCACCGGGTGAAGAGGAACAGGAGCGCTCCGGTCAGATAACGGCCACCGTAATAAATCCAGTGCATTTCTTTGCGTAAGAAAAGACGGTATTTCTTTCCATTATAGCGGTGAGTTAGACCAAAGACAATTTAGCTTGTTGTGAAATGGTTTCACTTCGGCTAGAGAATCAAGTTCAGCAGCCCGCCCACGGAAAGAGACACGGTAACCATGATGGCAGCCGCCTTGAGCATTCCTGCGGTGCCGAGTTCCCGGAGGAGAACCACAAAGGTGGCGATGCAGGGGAAGAACGTGGCCAGAACGACGCTGCCGACAACCAGTTGCTCTGAGGTCAACGTCAGAGGCGCCAGCATGCCCAAGGCCACATCTTTGCGCAGGAAGCCTATCACCAGCGCCACCACCGCTTCCTTGGGCAACCCCAGCAGGCCGGTTATCACCGGTGCCACGAAATCGGCGATGGCATCGAAGACACCCAGGGCATACAGTATGTTTATCACCAGAATCGCGCCCAGGATAATGGGAGTGGCCTCACGCAGGAAACTATAGACCCTGAGCCACAGCTTCTGAAGCATTATCCGCCACGGCGGTATGCGATAGGGCGGTATCTCGATTAAGAGTTCCGGGCTGAACCCTTTAATGCAGCGATGCAAAATGAAGCCAAGAATTACCCAGACGAGAAATAATGTCCCGTAGACCATGGCGACGTACTGGATGCCCCGCTGCCCTACCAGACCAAAGACCATTGCCTGCAGCGCGGCACAGGGCACGGCAATGGAGATAAGTGTGGCCGCAATAAACCTCTCCCGTTTGCTTTCCAGTATTCTTGTCGCCAGAATTGCCGGGACGTTGCAGCCGAGCCCCAGCAGCGTGGGAATAATGGCGTAGCCGTGAAGGCCAAGGTGGTGCATGATGGTATCCATCAGAACGGCCAGACGCGGCAGGTAGCCGACATCTTCAAGCAGGCCAAGCACCAGGTAGAATGAGACGATATAGGGCAAGACCATGGCCAACTCAACATAGAGCCCGGTGGTCAGCAGACCGAATGACTCGATGTAATTGACTTCACCGGCCACGATATGGCCGAGCAGCACGTCATGTAAAAAACCGGAGCCGCCCAGCAGGTTGCTCAGCCATAATATCACCGGCGTCCAGAGGTGCTCAAATATGGGGTCAAGGACATAGGTTATCAGGCTCTCACCGATGAAGCGCATGCCGAAGAACGTGCCGGCGAGAACCACCGCCGCAATGATGATGCCGGTAAGGGGATGGGCACTGGCATCCTCCAGGCGCTCCAGCCAGGTATGGTGACGGTGAGTGACCTGCTGCACCTGTTCAACAATGCTGCCGATTGCCGCCCAACGCTCATCGTGACGGCTGGGCGGCAACCCTGGCGCCCGGGCTCCGGGGATGCTCTCCACCAGCTCTTTTATCCCCTGTCCGGTCACCGCCACCGTGGGGATAACCGGGACGCCGAGCAACTCTCCAAGCCGCTTCAAATCAATGTGGATGCCCCGGTGCCCAGCGTCGTCCCACAGGTTCAGGGCCACGACCATCGGGATGCCTTTTTCCAGCAACTGGAGCGTCAGGTTGAGGTTTCTCTCCAAGTTGGTGGCATCAATCACATTGATGACCACATCGCCGGTGTCAAGCATCTGCCGGGCGATTTTCTCCGCCTCACAGGTTGGCTCCAGGCTGTAGGTGCCGGGCACATCAATCACCTCCGCCATCTCTCCCCCGACTTTCATGAATCCCTGGGTGTAGCCCACCGTGGTGCCGGGATAGTTGGAGACGATAACCCTTACGCCCGTCAGCCGCGAGAAAACGACGCTCTTGCCAACGTTAGGGTTACCCATGAGGAGGATTTTCCTCAGGCCGCTCTTTTTACCTCGACCCTTTTTAACGCGGGTTTTCGCACTGTGGCACGCCATTCTCCTCTCCCGTCACGGCTCAATCTCAACGATAATCTTGCTGGCCATGCCAAACCCGATGGCCAGGCGGGTACTGCCCGCCTGCACGGTTACCGGCCCCCGCATCAGCATGGAACTGACCTTGGTGACCTTTTTACCCGGCCGGATACCCATAGCGTTGAGACGGCTTATCAATCCCACCCCTCCTTCGATTCTCATCACCCGCCCGCTCTGTCCGGGATACATCTGGCTCAAATTTACCCGTTCGGCTATCGTCATATATCACCCTTTCTATATCGCCATGTTGCCGCTACCGGCGAGCCCGGCGACACCGCTCACAGTAGCCGGCAACACGTATTTCCGCTTCATCGATGTCGAAGCCTTTCACCTCTGGCACCTCCCTTTTCAGGTAGCGGGACAATGGATAGCTGAATTCAATCACCCGGCCACAGCCAAGGCAAACCAGATGATGGTGTTCTTCGGGCGGCTTTACCTCATAGTGATGATGATTCTCGCCAAAATGCAGTTCCTCCACTAGATTCAACTCCTTCATCATCTGCAGGGTGCGGTAGACTGTGGAGAGGCTGAGGCGCGGTTCCCTCTCATGGGCACGCCGGAAAATCTCATCAGCGTCAAGGTGCCCGTGCTCCTGACGGATAATATCCATGACCAGGGCCCGCTGATGGGTAAACCTCTTCCCGGCGCTATTCAGCTTCCGGCGGCTCGCCGCCATTTTACGGCTGATTTTCATCTTTTAATGCTAATGCAAATCATTTGCAATAGTTATTATACAATATTTGTTTTCTCTTGGCAAAAACAGCGTTTTCCGGTCAGTTATTACTTCCGGAGCAATGCTGACGCCCAGATGAAAATGACAATCGCGATAATCATGGCCGCAGCCGAATTAACCAGCAGCATGACCGGTACTCCCCAGATACCGGCTCCGGCACCGGTGAGCAGGTTACCCAGCGGCGATGTACCAACAGCTAAGGCGCGAGCGCCGGCAACCCGGCCCCGCATTTCCTCGGTAGACCAAATCATCAGCAGTGACTGAATAAGCGCCATGCACATCCCCTGGTTTAATCCAGTCAGAACCAGAATCACCAGAGACAGGGAAAAGAGGCGAGAGAAGGCAAAAAGCACCAACATGGCCGGCCAGATAAAGGTTACCGTAATCAGCAGTCTCCCCCGATTTATTGAATCTGGCAGTATGGCGACCAGTAGCGGGCCAACCGTATTACCGAGTCCGATTGTCGCCATGAGCTGGCCATAGCCGGTTACCCCGGTATGCAAGATATCGCGGGCAAAAACTGGAATCAAAGTGAACCAGTACGGGAAAACAAAGAGGTTTGCCAGAGCGGCGAGCAGTATCAGTGCGGAAAGAGCCCGGTCTTTTTTTAAATAATGGAAGCCCGCCGCAAGGCTCTGCCACATTGATTCCGTTGCCACCGGCCTGGGTGGGGGTTCGATTTTCATGGGCAGGAGAGCTAAAAATGATAAACAGAAACTGGCGGCAATCAGGGCGAAGCAACCGCTGGCCCCGATAACCTCAAGCAGGCTCCCCCCGAGAAGAGGACCCAGAACAGTAGTACTGCCCTGGGCGACAAACAGGAGAGATATCGCGGTGACCATGTGTTGCCTCTGAACGATATTGGCGGCGGCGACATGCCGGGTGGAATAGTCAAAGGTATATGAGACGCCACCGACCAGGGCAAAAAGAAAGAGATGCCATACTTCAAGACGCGAGGTCTGGAATAGCGCCATGATAATCAGAGCACTGATAGCGTATATCACCTGTACGGTGATGAGGATTTGGCGCCGGTTGAAACGGTCGGCGGCGGCGCCACAGAAAGGGCCCAGCAGCATGGCCCCAAAACGGCAGGTCCCCAGCAGACCGACCATAAAAGGAGAATCAGTCAGTTCCAGGACCAGCCAGGCACTAATCACGGTATCCATCCACCGGCCGATATAGGTGCCCATAGAAGAGATGAAAAGAAATCGGTATGACGGATAGTGCCAGGCAGCCAGAATATGGCGGCGTTCCGTGGAGGCAGCTTCAGCTTCAGGCAATGTCAACCTCCACCGACTTCAAGCTCCGAGCCGGCTTCTGATTTCGGGCATGGCTTCCTGTGCCGCCAGTTCCCCCAGCCTGATGCACTCCCGGGCACGATGAAATTCCACCCCCCCGATGTGAACCACATCCGGCTCAATCACCACGTCCGCTTTCTCCAAACTTGACCTCACCAGGGAATAGGCACCGATGTGTAGAGATTGAATCAGGACATGTATGATATTTGGCTCCCTGGCCCCCCTCAGTTTTTTGTTAACCGCTTGGTGTGCCCGGTCGAGCACGCCAGGGATGACGTTGACCGCAACGACGAAGTCCGCCCCCATTTTCTGGACCAGGTTCACCGGCACCGGGTTGGTCAGACCACCATCCACCAGGTACCGACCTCCCCACCGCACCACGGTGAATATGCCCGGCAGGGAAATGCTGGCCCTGATGGCTGCTATCACAGAACCGTGGTCGAACACCACTGCTTCCCCGGTATCGATATCGGTCGCAGTGCAGGCGAACGGTATGAGCAGGTCGCTGAATTCGATATCGCCACCGAGAAACGAGACCAGCAGGTCGTTGAACTTATCTCCCTTGATGAAGCCGGTCCTGGGCAGCGCCGGGTCGATGAGCCGAGTCAGCTGGCGGGCTGACATCCCGATGAACTTCTCTTTGACCAGAGCCGCGTTCTTGCTCCGTGCGTAGAGCGAGCCAACTACGGCACCGACACTCGTGCCGGCAATGACATCAATGGAGATGCCTTCTTTCTCCAGAACATTCAGGACGCCAATATGTGCCATCCCCCGCGCCGCCCCACCCCCCAGTGCCAGCCCTATCTTTTTCCCTATAAACTCACCCCCACAGCTCTTCGATGTCCTTTTCCGCCTGTTTTCCGCCTTCCGCCTTCCCGGCGGTGAGAAAATCCCGGTAGGACTGCGGCGAGCCGTACTCCCTGGTCCTGATGACCACCGGCATCGGCACGGCATGTCCGAAAATGAGGGCCTGCTGCTTCGATTCCAGCCGGGAAAGCACCGATTTCAAAGCGCCTTTGCCGGATACGCCGGCGAGGACACTGTCAATATCCCGCTCGTTGTCCAGCAGGCAGGTGACCTTGGTGCCCATCTGTGACATCACCTCGGCATCTATGCCGCTGGGACGCTGGTCAATGACCAGCAAGGTCACGTTGTATTTGCGCATCTCGCGGGCGATGGTGCCGAAGATGGTCTGGCCGGCAATCTCCGGGTTCAGAAACCGGTGTGCCTCCTCGATGGTGATGACCAGCGGCATCGGTTTGGCCGCATCCTCACCCATTGACTTTTCCATCCGCTCCCGGTACTGGGCATGGATGCGCCGCGTCAGCAGGTTGGCCACCAGAATGTAGGCGGTGATGTCCGTGTAGCGGCCAAATTCCAGGACCACGTTTATGCCCCGGTCAAGGTATTCCAGAATGCGCTTGACCGCGTTGTCCGGCGCCTTGGGCTCGATGAAGGGGAGCCGGCTCACCGTGGCCAGGCCCCGCTTCAGGTTCTGGAAGGTGCTTTCGTGGATATTTAAATCATTTAAAATCTGGCTTGTTTCATCAGAATCGGTTAAATTTGAGGCCTGCTGCAACCAGTTCTGGCCAAACCGGCGCCGCAGCTGGTAAATGGCTTCCACCGCCGGTTCGGTGAGGTTCAGAGTCTGGCGGAGCAGCGCCATGTCCTCCGGCTCAATCTCATCGTAGCCGACCCTGACGACAAAGTCGGTGCTTACCTTTCTCCGGCGTGAGCTTTCCTCGTCGAGAGTAAACACGGCCACCTTTGAGGGGAAAAGCTGCTTCAATGCCTTGACCGATTTACCCCCCTCGCTCGTCCCCGCCCAGCCGTACTCGTTGTGCATATCGAAAATCAAATTTACCGCGGCGCTCTTCTGCAACATGCCGATAAGCAGGATACGGGTGAGGAACGTCTTGCCCGTGCCGCTCTTGCCGAAGATGCCGTTGGAACGCTTGACCAGTTCCGGCAGGTCGAGGCATATCTTGGTCTCCATATCGAGCGGCGTGCCAACATAGAACCGCTTCTCGTCCTCGCCGCCGAAGACGAGCTCAACATCCCGCTGCGAGGCCAGGTTGACCACTGAGAAATGAGTTGGCACGGTCTTCACCGGCTGCGGCCCTTCAATCAGACTCGCCACATCGCCACTTATGGTGAGCATGGGCAATACATGCAGGGTGCCATAAGTGCTCGTGCCGCAGAGCACCTCGGCGATAAAGGGGTCAGATATATCGGGTGGCGTCAGGGTAAACCGCGGGTCGATGGCCCCCAGCCCGATATCGGTGATCATGCCGAAAAATCTCTGCTTCTGCCCCTCGATGGTGACATACCGCCCCACCGCCATATCCTCCACCGATACCGTGCCGTCCAGTTTCACCTCAACCCCGCTCTCCAGTGACCCGGAGACAACGATGCCCAGTCTGTCCGTCATTTCAGCCTCCCCAGAATCGCCCTGAGCTGGTTATATTGCCCGCTGAGCATGACTGTCAGCTCCTTGCCCGCCGCCACCAGAAAAGCGCGGGGGTCATCCTGCATTTGGCTCATCAGGCGCAGAGCAGCGGGCACAATTTCATCCGCAGATACGGGCAGATGAGCGCCCACCAGCATATTCAAAAAGGCCAGCAACCGGCCGAACTCCTTCACCTCTTCGGGCGGGCACCGGTAGACAAAGCCATGGATGCGTGCCGGACCGGGCGGCAGGTACTGGCAGAGGCTTTCCCCTTTTCGGTGCCCCACCACCAGCACGCTGAACTCGCTCCGGAGCAGTTTTGAGAGCTGGGGGCTGGACTGATAGATGGCCTCCTCGCTCTCTTCATCTTTGCCGCGGGCGATGGGCCGCCGCCCCGGCTCCAGGCTGCCGGTGGTGGCGTGGCAGACAATGCCGTAGATGTCCAAATCACCGCCCCTGGTCTTTACCAGGCTGCCCAGCGGCGGAAGCTCATAAAGCTCATAGCACTGTGCCACGAAGCCGGCGGTGCTGGCCTCAATTATCTCCCCGACCCTGTCCGCTAAACTAGAGTTTATTAGTCTCACCTCCTGTGGTACTCTATTCCCCCTTTGGAAAAGGGGGATAAAGGGGGATTTGAAATCCCTCTCAATCTCCCTTTAGGAAAGGGAGAGGTCAAATCTCTCTTATTCTACTGTTTCTTACTTCCCCTTTTCCTTTTTCTCTTTCTGCTGCTTGGGTTTCTTGACGTTCTTTCTGCCTTTACTGCCCATTGATTTCCTCCCACTCGATAACTTGTTTGTGATTTCCTATTTCTTTCTCAAAAGATATACGACTGGTAAACCAATTGCTACAGCCAGACCAAGTATAACTATAGCCAAATCGCTCTTACCTATCCAAAATAGCTCATTTATCGTTACGACGATGACAATTATTAATGAAACCCATAATAGAGATTTCATGCCATCATCCTCAGTAACAGCATCTAATCATTCTTTTCTCTGGGTCTTGTTATGACTTTACCATCTACAATATCCGTCACTTCACTCCAGTTCTCAAGCCCCATAATAATTGCCCATCCGATAACAGGAATAGGAATCAATAGTACAAATACATACACCCAGCTACGATGCTTTTGCTTGAGCACCCAAATTGTTAATAAAATTATGCCAGCAAAAGCGATTATTCCTCCAATTTCCCGTGAGGAAACTTGTGCTAATATAGCGAACAACGCACATAATATTAGTAGTCCAAATAGATATGCCCAATTTAGGTGTCTTTGAAACCACCTCATTTCAGTATCCTCCTATTGAGGGGGTGAGGGCAAAATTCCCTTACCTTACCGCCACGCCCAGAAAGTAGGGCCAGACCACGAGCCCGAGAATAATCTTCCACCATACCAGGTTGGCATACCCGATGGTGAACAGCCAGCCGATGAACCATATTGCACCAGCCCCAGGCCGGTGCCGCCCCATTCCTCTTTTTACCCTCTGCCATATCGCCCTCCTTCATTATTTAGTGCATTTCTCAATTGCCAAGGGTGAGGTTTAATAATATATTACACCCACCTAGTTCTCTTACTGAAGCTCTTGGCGGAGGTGAGGGTGGGGATTTTCTCCTCAATGCAGAGTGATTCCACCAGCTGCCAGAACCCGGCCTTGTCGGCGGCGGCCACCACCGCCTGTTCGTGGGCTTCACTCAAGGCCACCGGGTAGCCCTGCCCCCGCCGGCACTGGTCTAAAACCAGCACGTGCACAATCCCCAGCAGTTCTGAATCTTCCGCCACCCAGCGCGGCATCTCCACCCGCGCCACCTCTTCGTCAAGTCTCAGGTAGCAGAAATAGACCCGGTGCTCACCGTAATGTTCTTTCACGATTTTCGACGGGCTGAGGAAAAGCGCCGACCTATCTCCCGGCGCTAATACGTCCATGAACAGCTCCCGGTCGGTCACCCCGGCCACGCCCTCGCAGTCCCGGTCCTTATGTGGCGGGCAGAAGCGGTCGCAGTCGGAGATTTCATG
>CAZJGR010000021.1:0-12563 GCA_964545815.1 uncultured Dehalococcoidaceae bacterium
AACTTCCTCGCCCCTCAAAAGTCCAATATGCTATGGACGCTTACATGAACTTGACAACGCGCCACCCGCCTCTTTATAATAAAAGAAACTCCCCAGCATAAACTTGACACCTGAAGTTATTTCTGTATATAAAGTACCAGAACATTCCCCATATAAGCGGTGTCATTGGTTGTCAAAGTCCGACCTCAATAGATATGCTGCCAAGAAAAGCGAGAGTTTTTCTTAATTCTTTTAAAATTTGGTTTCCTGTATGTCAAAGTATATCTTTGTAACTGGCGGTGTAGTTAGTTCCGTGGGCAAGGGTGTAGCCGTCGCTTCCATGGGCACCCTCCTTAAAAGCCGTCGGTTCAGCGTCATGGCCCAGAAACTTGACCCCTATCTTAACGTTGACCCGGGCACCATGTCCCCTTACCAGCACGGTGAGGTATTTGTCACCCAGGACGGCGCCGAGACCGACCTTGACCTGGGTAACTACGAACGATTCATTGACGTTGATGCTACCAAAGATTCCAATGTTACTTCAGGGCAGATCTACAGCGCGGTCATTTCCCGGGAGCGGCGGGGGGATTTCCTCGGTGGCACCATCCAGGTTGTGCCCCACGTCACCTCGGAAATAAAGTCGCGCTTCCGGCAGCTGGCCGAGAAGACCAAAGCAGATGTCATCCTCATTGAGGTTGGCGGCACGGTCGGCGACATTGAGGGGCAGCCCTTCCTTGAGGCCATCAGGCAGATGCGAAAAGACGTCGGGCGGGACAACGTTCTTTACGTCCACGTTACCCTCCTTCCCTATCTGAGCTCAACTCGTGAGCTGAAGACCAAGCCAACCCAGCACAGCGTCAACGAGCTGCGCCGCATCGGTATTCAGCCTGATATCATCATCTGCCGCAGCGACCTTCCTATCCCGGAAAGCATTCGCGATAAAATCTCTCTCTTCTGCGACGTGGAGAGGGAGGCGGTCATTCCCCTCCCCACCGTCCCCACCATTTACGAGATACCGTTATTGCTGGAAGAGGCCGGGCTGGGCCGATTGCTCGTCAACAAACTTCATCTGCCGGCGAAAAGGGCCAATCTGAAGAAGTGGCGGGAGCTGGTGGAAAGGCTAAAGACATCTCATGAGCCGGTGAATATTGCCCTGGTAGGAAAATACGTTGAATTAACCGATGCCTATTTCTCGGTGCGTGAGGCACTGTGCCACGCCGCACTGTACCACAATCGAGAATTGAAACTTTCCTGGGTGCACTCAGAAGACCTGGAGCGTGATGGCTGCGATTCACGTCTGCGGGCAGCGCAGGGCGTCGTCGTTCCGGGTGGCTTCGGCATCCGGGGCATTGAAGGCATGGTCAAAGCCGCCAACTACGCCCGGACCAATGAAATCCCCTACCTTGGCCTTTGTCTGGGACTGCATGTGATGGTTATTGAGCTCGCCCGCTATGCCCTGAAATCAAAGAAACCGAATTCCACCGAGTTCGACCCCGATACGCCTTACCCGGTGATCGATTTCCTGCCGGAGCAGAAGAAGGTGCTCCACAAGGGAGGTACCATGCGCCTGGGCAATTACCCCTGCCACCTGGTTCCCGGCACCCGTGCCGCACGGGCTTACGGTCAGAGCCTGATCAATGAGCGCCACCGGCACCGTTATGAGTTTAATAATGAATATCGCGCCAAGTTGGAAAAAGCGGGCCTAGTTTGTAGCGGTCTCTCGCCAGATAACTGCCTCGTGGAAATCTGTGAACTGGCCAATCACCCCTGGATGGTGAGCTGCCAGTTCCATCCTGAGTTTGGCTCCCGACCCAGCCGTCCCCACCCGCTTTTCCGCGAGTTCATCGGGGTGGCCAAGGACGTGCTGCGCGAAGGCGCACAACCACCCCTACCTCTTTCCCCAGAATAGTGAGGAGGCAATGCACTTCTTTATCAAACAGGCGTCTTTATCTGATAACCTCTCCGCCACGCTGAGCTTTTGCAAAAGATTTAAAAAATCCTGGTTTTAAGATTAGCCAACAATAACTTTCCCTTTCCGATTAAGAAAAGGGGGCACGGAAGTGAGGTGATACCATGAATCTTGAAGAACTGGAAGGCAAAACGAAAACCGAGCTGCTCACCCTGGCCAAAGAAAAGGGCATTGCCGGGGCCGAGAGCTTGAACAAGCCGGACCTGATTATGCAGCTGCTCCAGTCGGATGTTGAGCAGGAAGGGCACGTGTTCTGCCAGGGTATCCTGGAAATCATGAGTGACGGCTACGGTTTCCTCAGACAGGACACGCTGCTGCCCAACCACGCCGATGTCTATATTTCCCCGTCACAGATTCGCCGCTTTAGCCTGCGCAATGGCGATATGATTGTCGGGCAGGGCCGACCGCCAAAAAGCAATGAAAAATATTACAGCCTCCTGCAGATACTGGCGATTAATAACATCGACCCCGAGCAGTCCAAAGAAAGACCCCACTTTGGCTCGCTCACCCCAACTTTCCCGGACAAAATTATCAACCTGGAACACTCACCCAGCGAGCTGTCCACACGTTTGCTCAACATGATTGCACCCATCGGTCGCGGGCAGAGAGGCCTGATTGTCTCCCCACCCAAGGCGGGTAAGACTATGCTGCTCAAAGCCATTGCCAATGCCACGACGACCAACTACAGCGACATCCATTTGCTCGTCTGTCTGATCGGGGAACGCCCTGAAGAAGTCACCGATATGAAACGTTCCGTCAAAGGCGAGGTGATCAGCGCCACCTTTGACGAGGTGGTGGAAAACCAGACCCGCGTTGCCGAGCTGGCTCTGGAGAGAGCCAAGCGCATCGTGGAAAGCGGGAAGGATGTGTTTATCCTCCTGGATGGCATCACCCGCCTCACCCGTGCCTACAACCTGGCGATGCCCTCCAGCGGGCGTACTCTTTCCGGCGGCATTGACCCCGCAGCCCTCTACCCCGCCAAGCGCTTCTTCGGCGCCGCCCGCAATACCGCCGAGGGCGGCAGCCTGACCATCATCGCCACCTGTCTTATTGACACCGGCAGCCGCATGGACGACCTAATCTATGAAGAATTCAAAGGCACCGGCAATATGGAGCTCCACCTTGACCGGCGACTGTCAGAGCGCCGCCTCTTCCCGGCTATGGACATTCAGCGCAGCGGCACGCGCCGGGAAGAACTGCTCATTGACGAAAACAGCCTGGGCAAGATATGGCTGCTGCGGCGCATGGTGGCCATGATTGCCTCCGACTCTACCAACTTCGTCGAGGCCACCGACCGTATCCTCGACCGTCTGCGCAAATCAAAGACCAATGCTGAATTTCTGGACAATCTGAACAAGGAGATATAAATTGCCCTGCCGGAGAGAGTTTGCCGATGAATGATAAGAGCATTATTCGGGGGAAAAAGCCCTCCCCCGGACTTATCGCCGGCCTATTCGTAGCGCTGTTTTTCGGCGTTTCACTTTTCATTCGGGCTTATCTTCCCCACGACCAGATCTTCAGCGGTGAATGGGTCAAGTTTTCCGGCAATGATGCCTACATCCAAATGCGCCTGGTGGACAGCCTGGTGCATAACTTCCCCAAGCTGATCGATTTTGACCCATACCTGCTCTACCCCTTTGGCATGCGCCTGGACAACATCCACTTCTTCAACTGGCTCCTGGCCGGCATAATCTGGGTCATTGGCCTCGGCGCACCAACCCAGCATACCATTGACGTTGTCGGGGCCTATTTCCCCACCGTCCTGGCCGCGCTCACCGTTATCCCGGTTTACTTCATCGGCAAGGAGCTTTTCGGGCGCTGGGCCGGGGTTATTGCCGCCGGCCTATCTGCCATCTTGCCCGGGGAATATCTGGGACGCTCGATTCTGGGCTTCACCGACCACCACGTTGCGGAGACGCTGTTCACCACCCTGACCATGATGTTTTTCATTATGGCCATCAAACGGGCACAGGAAAGCGGCCTGACAGTTCAGCATCTCCGGAACCGGGACGGGAAAGTAATCCGCAAGCCCCTTATCCTCAGTTTATTTGCCGGCCTCTCCCTGGGGCTCTACCTCGTGACCTGGATTGGCGGACTGCTCTTTGTCTTCATCATCCTTCTCTACTTATTTATCCAGTTCATCATCGACCACCTCAAGCGAAACAGGACTGATTATCTCTTACCGGCAGGCACAATCACATTCTTCATCGCTTTGATAATCTATGTGATATTTGCCGGCAGCACGTTTTCCCTCAAGCCCCTCAGCGTGATACCGTGGCTCGCTCTGCTTATGGCGGCGGTTCTTCCCGTCATCATGCACTTGGTCTCGGCAAAATATGTAAAAATTAAAATAAGACCACGCTACTACCCGATTACTCTTTTCGGGGTGGGGGCAGTGGCGATTGCCGTCGTTTCTGTCATTGCCCCGTCATATATTCGCTACGCATTTGATGTTTTTAACCCCATCGGTGTGCGTACCATAATGGAAATGCAGCCTTTCCTTCGCCCACAAGGGGAATGGACAGCGGCGCTGGCCTGGGGCAATTTCAATACCAATTTTTTCCTTTTCCCGGGTGCATCACCCTTGCCTGAATGGTTTCAGTGGATTCCGGGATTAATTTTTATATCTTTGGTAATGCTTATTGTATCTATTATCAAACACGGTAATGCCGATAAGAATATCTTAGTAATATGGAGTTTGATAGTCCTTTTCGCAACTCTTGGCCAGCGTCGTTTTGCCTACTATTTAATCGTCAATGTAGCTTTACTGACCAGTTTTCTCTCCTGGCAATTCTTCAAGATGAATCAAGACGTTCGTCCGTACGCCAAGCATATAAATATATTTGCCTCAATCGCCACCATTATCATCCTTATTTTTTTCTCCGGCTTTAATCCGATAATAGTAGCTATCTCGGTAGTATTGCTCATCGCCTATATTTTCTGGCAATTTTTTCAAGTTTTAGATATACTGAGATTTACTAATCCCAAACTGGAACCACAAAAAAAGAGAAAGCATAAAGGGAGGCCGACAGCCGGATTTTCCCCCGCCCTGTACCATATAAATATGGCTATGGCCGGAATCGTTATCTTCTTCTTCATCTTCTCCCCCAGCATCAATCCGGCGATAGCACTCGCCTCCCAGGCGCAATTCGCCCCGTCTGACGCCTGGATACGTTCTCTGGACTGGATGAGAGAAAATACACCGGAGCCTTTTGGCGACCCGGATTTTTATTATCAAATATATGAACCTCCTCCAGCCGGTGAGCAATATGATTATCCTGATTCCTCTTATGCGGTCATGGCCTGGGTTGACTACGGATACTGGATTACCCGTATTGCCCATCGACCGGTTAATCTCACCCCGGGCCCGGGAGGGTCTTATGTGGCCACATTCCTGCTGTCCCAGAGTGAAAACTCATCCCGGGAAGTAGAGTGGCAAACGGAGAGGGAACAGGAAATGGTCCCGGAGAGCGATATAATCAACAAATTGGGGGCAAGATATATCATGCTTGACGACCAGATTGTGACCAGCAAGTTCTGGGCGCTTGGTATATGGTCAAATCAGGAACTATCGCGATTTTTTGATTTCTATCTTGAACCCCAGGATACAACTAAATTTGTCCAGAAAGTTTACTTCCACCCTGAGTACTACCGCTCACTGGGGGTCAGGCTTTACTACTTTGATGGCAAGGCGGTGACTCCGCCGGAGACAACCGTTATCTCCTACGAAGAAAGGCCGTTCCAAGGGGGCGGCATGGTCAAGGTAATAACTGACAGCAAACCCTTCCCCAGTTATCAAGAGGCAAACGACTACATTTCAGCTCAGAAATCGGGAAGGTTCCAGATCGTTAGCGATACGCCTTCGGTCAGCTCGGTGCCCCTTGAGGAATTAAAGCACTACCAACTGGTTTACAGCTCACCGGAAACTACCTATCAACCTGGTGTGGGCAATGTACCATCCATAAAAATATTCGAATACATCAAATGAATTATTTCTTTAACCTTCACCCTTTACTTGACAAACAGCGGCGAAAATCCAATCATTTAGGTAGAGAGGCAGAGGTTCGATGCCATGCAGATAAGGAAGACTTACAAAGAGGTTAACCCCGAACTGCTCTACGCCGAGATAAGAGATTTTGTCCTGAAGCAGAGAGCCAATCCGGGCGGGGAAAAGATGGAAACTTACGCCCTGCCCAGCGATTCCTCTTCATTCATCAGCCGGGGTACTCTGACCTTCAGAGCCCAGGACGAGTCAGGCAAAGAAAAAGAATGCCTGCGGGTTCACGTTGTTGGCTCCGCCAAAACGGAAACCAAGGTAATGCTGGACAGTGATGATAAGCTTTTCTCACCGGAGAAGGTATCAGCACTGCAGGCCGACCTGGACTTCATTTTCGGTTCCTACGAGGTGAAATAAGGGCTATAACCCCGAGGCGAGCCGGTACATGTTCTCGTAGGCCCGGCCGAAATCAGGGTTATCCTTTTCCAGCCTGCTTTTCAGCGCTTTCATGCGCCGGACAAATGCGTCCCTATCTTTTTTCTTCACCATTTCCGCCCACGCTGCCACCTTTCCCTGGAAGAGCGCTTCAATATCCGGAACGCCGGGCAAATTCATCTGTATTGAGGCATAAAGCTCCGGGTTCTCCGAAATAACGCTCTCCACCAGGGTCAGCAATACCTTGTAGGTAACGCCGCCGAGCGTCGCGGGCGGTGCGACCTTGCTGGCACTGAGGAGCGTATCGGCGGCCACCACGGCAATGAAATGAGACAGGCCGAGAATGACGGCCATTTTATCGTCGTGCTCTTCGGGCGTCATCAGGCTGACCCTGGCACCCCTGGTTTCCAGATAGTCCCTGACCTTCCCGGCAAGTACTCTTTCCTCGCCATTCGTTGGCGTTAGGACAAAGTTCTGACCGGCAAGCCCCGGCGCCCCGGGGCCAAAGAGCGGATGAGTCCCCAGTATCAGCTTGGTCTTCAAGTGCCGGTGCATGGCGGCCACGGGCATGACCTTCACCGAGGTGACATCAACCACCACCTGTTCCGGCTGGATATGGGGGGCCACCTCCATAACAACGTCCTCAAAAGTCTCTATGGGCACGGAGAGCAAGACAACTTCGGCACCTTTGACGGCTTCCGCATTTGAGGCAGCGCCAACGCCAAGCTCATGTCTGGCTTCCCTGACCTTGTTTTCGGTCCGGCCGCTGATTACCACCTCGTTGCCCTCGGCTCGCAGATGGCGGGCAAACCACCGCCCCATTTTCCCCGAGCCACCGATTATGGCAACCCTCACGTACCCACCTCACGTCCGCCTTTTTGCCTTCGGATACGAGCCCAGTACCTTGAGGAAAATCGACAGTTTCTCCACATTCGTCAGTGCCTCGCGGGCGGCGGCATCCTCGCGGTGTCCCTCAAAATCGAGATAGAAATTGTACTGCCAGGGCTTTTGCCGCGTTGGCCTGGACTCCAGCTTGGTCAGATTAATATGGCGACGGGCGAATTCACCGAGGGCTTCATACAGCGCCCCCGGCCGGTCCTTCGTCGAAAAAACAATCGAGGTCTTGTCATTCCCGCTTGGCGGCGAGTCTTTTCTGGCCAGGATGAAGAACCGGGTGAAATTGTTCGGGTTATCCTCTATCTCTCTGGCGATGACCTTCATGCCGTAGATTTCCGCCGCCCGGGCGCTGGCAATAGCAGCGCTGTCCGTAAGCCCCTTTTCCTTTATCATCTTGACGCTTCCGGCGGTGTCATAGCTGGGAATCAGCGCTGCTTTCAGGTGCTTCAGGAAATTGCGGCACTGCGCCAGTGCCTGGGGATGCGAGTAGACCTCCTTCACCGTATCCAGGCCAGCATCAGGGCTGGCGATGAGGCAATGGATAACTCTCAGTTCAATCTCGCCGCAGACGCAGAGACCGGATTCCAGCATCAGGTCGTAGGCCCGGCTGATACTCCCTTCCAGCGAGTTTTCCACCGGCACCACGCCAAACTGCACCCCCTCCGCCTCCACCGACTGGAAGACCTCTTCCAGCGTCTCACGGGGTCGAATTGCGATTGACGTGCCGAAGAATTGAAAGGCAGCTTCCTCACTGTAGGCGCCCACCTCCCCCTGGAAGGCAACCGTAACACCCTCTTTATTCTTACAGGCGGAGATGATGCGCTGGTAAATGCCTTCCAAATCTTCGCCGGCAATGTCGATATTTTGTTTTCGGGCAATGCGCCTGACGTTTGCCAGGACCCTCTTCTCTCTTTCCCGGTCCTCAATCAAGCGGCCCTTTGCCCGCTTGCCTCGGCCTATCTCCTCGGCAATGCGCATCCGCTCGCCGATGAGCCCAATGATTCTGACGTCAACATCATCAATCTGCTTCCGCAGCTCTTCCAGCTTCATGACAGCACCCTCGGCATAAGTCCTGCCCGCAGGACAAAGTCGCATATGCTCACCGCCATCATCGCCTCCACCCCCGGCACCGCCCGGGGAACAATACAGGCATCATGACGTCCCGTTACGGTGAGGCTGGTCCGGGCCATCTTCTGGATATCCACCGTTTCCTGACTCCGGCCAATGGAGGCGGGCGGCTTTATGGCAACCCTGACTATTACCGGCATGCCGGTGCTGATGCCGCCAAGCACCCCGCCGGCGTTGTTGGTCCGGGTGACGATTTTCCCATCTTCGATATCGTAAAGGTCATTATTTTCCGAGCCTTTCATGCCCGCCACGGCAAACCCGGCGCCGAACTCCACTCCCTTGACCGCCGGAATGGCGAACAGGGCCTTGGATAGTTCCCCATCAAAGTTATCAAAGACGGGCTCACCCAGCCCAACCGGCACATTAAGGGCAATGCCCTCGACAATCCCGCCCAGGCTGTCTTTTTCGGCTTTAGTCTTTTCTATTAGGCGCATCATCTTCTCGGCCGCTTCCGGGTCGGCGCACCACAGCGGGTTCTTTCTGGCATTTTCCTTTATTTTATCCAGCTCTCTCGTCCGGGCTTTTATGTCGCCAATCTCAACGGTGTGGGCGAAGACATCAATGCCCAGGCGACCGAGCAGCTTTTTGGCGATTGCCCCCGCCATGACATAGGCCAGAGTTATCCTCCCCGAAAACCGGCCCCCACCACGGAAATCGTTGAACCCGCCATATTTGACAAAGGCGGTATAGTCGGCATGGCCGGGACGCAAAGCAAACCGGTTTTTCTGATAGATGCCGGGGTCAATATCCTTGTTCCAGGTGAGCATACAGATGGGAGCACCGGTGGTATGACCTTCAAAGACGCCGGAGATTATCTCCACTTTATCCGGCTCCCGCCGTTCCGTGGTGCCAATGGCACCGGGTCGTCTCCGCTCCACCTCCGGCTGGATATCCGCCTCGGTGAGAAGGAGACCCGCCGGACAGCCGTCAACCACCACACCCATACAAGCGCCGTGGCTCTCACCGAAGCTGGTGATGGCAAAGAGCTTTCCCAGACTGTTACCCATCTATCTTCAGCCTGCCTCCAATGTTTCTTAGTATATCCCAGAATTCAGGAAATGTCTTCTTAACACATTCCGCATTATTTATTGTGGTATTTCCCGCCAGTGTGCCCAGGATGCTGAAAGCCATGGCGATACGGTGGTCGTTGTGGCTGTCAATGGCCGTGCCTTTCAGGTTCGAGCCAGTGATGCTCACCCTGTCCTTTTCCTCGGCAACCTTTACCTCCATCCTTGCCAGACCTTCCCGGACGGCGGCCACGCGGTTCGATTCTTTTAGCCTTGCCCGGCTGATGCCCGCAAATTCGCTCGTCCCCTCAGCCACCGCCGCCAGAACGGCCATCGTAGGCAGAAGGTCGATGCAGTTGGACAAATCGGCACGCAGTGCCTTCAGCCTCGAACTTTTGACCTTGATGGCATTCGGCAGCACCTCAGCCTCTGCGCCCATCTGGGTCAGGAAATCCAGCATAACCTTATCGCTCTGCAAACTCTCCGGGTTCAGGTTCTTTACCTCTATACCGCCCGAGACCGCACCCAGCGCCAAGAAGTATGAGGCCGACGACCAGTCGCCCTCCACTATATAGCTGGCTGGGCGATATGTCTGTCTGGTGGTGCGAAAATCGTCCATCTCTGGTGAGACTGCCACCCTCACGCCGAATTTCGCCATGCTGTCAAGGGTCATGGCCACGTAGGGCTTTGATTCCAGAGGCGTGGTCAGCCTGATGCGCATACCTTCCTCGGCCAAAGGCGAGACCAGCAGCAGTGCCGAGACGAACTGGGAGCTGACATCGCCGGGAAGCTCGGTCTCCCCGCCCTTTAACCTACCCCCGTTGACCACCACCGGCGCCACACCGCCATCGGCCGAGCAGTCCACACCCAGCCGCCGCAATGCTTTCACCAGCGGCCCGACCGGCCTTTTGGCCAGCGAAGGGCCCGCTGTTAAACAGCATCTCCCCGGGACCACCGAGCCGATTGCCATCATGAACCTCAGTGTCGCCGCTGAATCGCCGCAGTAGAGGTCAGCGCTAGGCGGGCAGAGGTTGCCACCGCTGATACGCCAGAGGTCTTTCGACCTCTTAACGCCCACGCCAATGTCGGCCAGCACCCTTAACGCCGCTTCGGTATCATCCGCATAGAGTGGATATCTTATTTGGCTCTCCCCGTGAGCCAGCGCGGCGCACATCAGGCCCCTTATGGTATAGCTCTTGGACGGGGGGACAGTCACTTTGCCACCGATGTTGCTTTTCTCAATGGTAACTTTCATGTTGGCTTAACTCTTTCGTTATCTGCGCGGCAACCCCGGCCACGTCCAGCCCGGAAGTGTTTACCGTGATGTCAGCGGCGCGCTTATAGAACGGCTGCCTGAACTTCAGCAATCTTTTCACCTCTGCCGCCTTATCTTCGGCTACCAGCAGCGGCCGTTCATTTTTATCGGATGACGTCCTCTTCAGAATCACCTCAGGCGACGCGGTAAGATAGACAATCACGCTGTGCTTCCTCAACCGGTCGATGTTTATCTGGTTCAGGACCACGCCGCCGCCGCAGGCAATCACCTTGTTTTTCTTCTCCGCTGCCTTCCGGGTTGCCTCAATCTCAAGCTCGCGGAAGGCGATTTCCCCTTCCTGCGCAAAGATTTCAGGAATGGTTTTGCCCGCCTTCCGCTCTATCAGTTCGTCCAGCTCGATGAAGTCCTTGTTCAGCTTCTCTGCCAGCACTTTGCCGACGGCCGTCTTGCCTGTTCCCATGAAACCGATGAGGGCAAGGTTACTTTTCATGTTTTAACGCCCTTATCGCTGCCTGTTTCATGACTGCCAGCGGTGCTTTCTGCCCGGTCCACTTCTCAAAAGCCAGCGCGCCCTGCCCGACCAGCATATCCAGCCCATCTATGGTCCGGGTGCCTGCCGCTTTTGCCTCCCGGAGCAGCCTTGTTTCCAGAGGGTTATAAACGATATCGAAGACAACCAGATGAGGATTGAACAGAGCGGCAGGCACCGGGGTCTGTTCGATATCAGGAACCATGCCCACACTGGTGGTATTGACCAGAATGTCGGCCCCGCCAAGTGCCCTGGCCATATTTTTCTTATTTAAGGCCACCGCCTCCACACGTCGCTGGTATATCTGCGAAATCTGTGCCGCCAGCTCTTCTGCCCGGGATAGGGTGCGGTTCATGATGACCAGACTGGCACCGGCCCCGGCCAGGATGAAGGAGATTCCCTTCGCGGCACCACCGGCGCCAAGTATGACGATGTTCTTACCTTCGGGCTCAATGTTTTTCGACCGCAGCGCCTGCAGAAAGCCGGGGGCATCGGTATTGTAGCCGGTGAGCCGTCCAGCATCATTGACAATGGTGTTCACGGCGCCCATCCTCTCCGCCAGCGGGTCCAGTTTATCCAGAAATGACATCACTGCCACCTTGTGCGGCAGGGTCACGTTCAGGCCAATGACATTCAGCGCCCGCAGGCCGGCCACGGCATCTTGCAACTCCTCCTGCCGCACATGAAACGGAAGATAGGCATAGTCCAGGCCGAGCGCCCGGAAAGCAGCGTTATGCATCGCCGGCGACATGCTGTGCGCGATGGGGTCGCCGATTATCCCGCAGATTCTTGTTTTTCCCGTTATTGAACTCATCGCTTCACCATTCCGTATATCTGTCGCAGGGCATCGGCCGTTATCTGCCCTGACGCCGCTTCCCGGCCCGGGGCCATGGAAGCATAGATGAAATCGCCACCCACCAGCGGGCAGAGAAGCCGACTCACCAGGCCCAGCGGCTCCATGGCAAACGAGACGATTCTCGCCCGAGGAAATTCCTGAATCAGCCGCAGGGTGCTCACGCTGTCTTCGAATTTCCGGGCGGTGGTGACCACCTTGGCGATGTCAGCGCCGGCGGCAAGCTGCTTCTGCACCATTTCCTTCATTTTACCAAGTGAAGGCGTCTTTTCCATATCATGATGGGAAATCAGGCATTCGGCCCGTTTTTTAATCCGGGTTACCACCTCACTGAGGTTCTCCGTGCTGAGCTCAACATCAACTATGGCCACACCCAGTTCCAGGGCGCTCAAAAGCTCGGCAATCCTTTCTTTCTCACCACCCCCCCAGTTCCCCCCCTCACCCCGCTTCCCCTTGCCGGCCCTCCCCAGCCTCCCCCCCTCCCTCCCCACCC
>CAZJGR010000021.1:12573-23550 GCA_964545815.1 uncultured Dehalococcoidaceae bacterium
TCACTCGGTTTCCGGTTGCAGGCAATCCAGGGCTTCCCAAGCTGCCTGACCACCTCTCTCCAGTCGGAACCAATCAGGTCTATCCGCACCTCATATAAATCAACCAGCGGCGCCACCCGTTTTATGTCATCAAGGTCACCTTTAATTATGGAAGCGCAGATTCTGGGCCTATTCATCTTCAGCCAAGACCTCTTTGATTAAAGATGGGGGCACATCGTCGGTGACGACGGTATCGCCGATTGACCGGAGCAGGACGAACCTCATCCTGCCCTCCCGCACTTTCTTATCGTGCTGCATCGCCGGCATTATGTCTTCCACCTTGAAATGGGGCATCTTGGTGAGCAGTCCGGCCAGTTCAATGACCTTAATCAGTCTGTTCACATCGTTTTCATCCAGTAAGCCCATTTTGTTTGATATTCGGGCGGCTGCCACCATGCCGATGGCCACCGCAGTTCCGTGCTTCATTTTGAAATCGGAGGCCGATTCAATGGCGTGTCCGATGGTGTGGCCGTAATTCAAAATATGCCTCGACCCCAGGTCGAGCTCGTCCTCCGCCACCACCCCCACCTTGATTTTCACCGACTGATATACCATCTTCTCAAGAACATCTTCATCAAGCGCCTTTATCCTTTCCATGTTCTCCTCAAGAAAGGAGAAAAACCTGCCATCCCGTATGGCGGCGCTTTTAATGACCTCGGCCAGCCCGTTGACCAGCTCTTCGTCAGGCAGGGACTTCAAGGTGCTGGTATCGGCAATGACCATTTCCGGCTGGTAAAAGGCGCCAATCATGTTCTTCAGCTGCCCGTGGTCCACCGCCACCTTGCCCCCAACGCTGCTATCGACCTGGGCCAGCAGCGTGGTCGGCAGCTGTACCAGAGGTACCCCCCTCTGATAGGTGGCGGCCACAAACCCGGCCAGGTCACCGATGACACCTCCTCCCAGCGCCAGAATCGGCGTCGCCCGCTCGGCACGAACCGCGGTCAGTTCCTGATAAAGTCGTCCGGCTCTTTCCAGCGACTTCTGCTCCTCACCGGGTGGCACTTCCAGCGTGCTGGCCTGAAACCTATCGGCCTCCAGCGCCTGGCCCAGCGTCGCGCCATATAATTTTTTTACGGTAACGTCAGTAATAACCACCAGCCGGCCGGCAAATCCGCCTTTTCTTAAATAGCGGCCCGCCCGGGACAGCAGTCCAGACCCGATATGCACCGGATAGCTTTTACTGCCCAAGACCACGTTGACCTGCCTCATTCACTTACCACCTTTATCCTGTGTTTGGAGGCAACCAGGGCCTGGATTTTCTGGCAGGCACTGATAACCTCTTTCAGCTCATCGGGCGTTATCATCTGCATACCGTCGACCATCGCCTCGGACGGGTTATAGTGTGTCTCAATCATCAGTCCGCTGGCCCCGGCCGCCACCGCCGCGCAGCTCATATTGAAAACAAGGTCCTGCCGTCCGGTGGCGTGGCTGGGGTCGGCCATAACCGGCAGATAGGTCTCCTTCTGAATGGCCGGGATTGCCGAGAGGTCAAAGGTATAGCGGGTGTAGTTCTTCCCTTTTCCCACGGGCAATATGCCGCGCTCGCACAGTATAATGTCCTTGTTGCCTTCGGCGGCCATGTATTCGGCGAAGGATAAAAACTCATCAATGCCGGCGCCAAAATGCCGCTTGAACAGCACCGGTTTACCGGTTCTGGCCACGCTGGCGAGCAAATCCTGGTTATACATATTGCGGGCACCAATCTGCATTATATCAGCGTAACTGGCGACCAGGTCAATCTGTGACTCACCCCGCACCTCCGTTACCACCGGCATTTCAAATCGCTGCCCGGCTTCATGTAGCCAGCGCAACGCTTCCTCGGCTCCCTCACGGCCGTTAGCCCCCAGTCCCTGAAAAGAGTGGACGGAGCTCCTGGGCTTGAAGATGCCGCCCCGCAGTATATGAGCCCCGGCCTTCTTCACCTCTTCGGCGATGCGGAAGAGCTGCGACCGGCTTTCAATGGTGCAGGGGCCGGCAATAAACACCAGGTCATCCCCACCGATAGCTATGCTGCCCACCTGTATCAGCCGCCGTTCCCCCTCCTCATCAAAGCGCTTGCCGTATTCCCTGCTGATGAGCTTGTAGGGGGATTCCACCATAAAAGCCTCCTTCACCCCGGGAAGAGTGGCAAAGTGGGAGAAGTCCGCCTTGCGTTCATCACCAATCAGGCCGATTACCGTCCGGAACTCCCCCTGCGAGACATCGGCTTTTAGGCCAAATTTCTTGATTTCCTTCACCACATTGGCGATTTCTTCTTTGGTAGCCTCCGATTTCATGATTATCATCTTCCTTCTCCTCAGATTATCCGTTTGCTTTCACCAGCAACGGGAAAATAAAAAAGCCCTTTCGGGGAGGGCTCTTCTGATTACTTTATTTCTGATTTTCCCTAACTTTTAACGATACTTAAATCGTACCAAACCCTCCCCAGCGCTTGAGCGCCAGAAAAAGTAGTAATAAAAATAATAGTAATAAGTGTTATACTTCTGGCTAACCATCTCGACCGGTAACCTGTCGCTTTTTTATTTATGTTAAACATAGCACAACCATAATGCTTTGTCAATATGCACCTGTACAATCGCCGCGGCTGTGTTATAATTTTAAGTACCAAAGCTGGGGAGGCCCGAAGTCTGGAAGGGATTGAAGTAGCCCGCAGGGCAGTGGACGCGGCCGGCGACAAGCAGGCCAGCGATATTGTTTTGCTTGATACCAGAAAGGTGTGCAGCTTTGCCGATTACTTTGTCATCTGCACGGGAGAGAGCGAGCGGCAGCTCCGGGCCATCTATGAAGAAGTGGAATACAGCCTGAGAAAGGAAGGTGTCCTCCCCATTCACCACGAGGGCACAGTGGACTCGGGCTGGCTCCTGCTGGACTATGGCGACGTAATCGTGCACATATTCTCGACGTCAGAGCGGGAGTTCTACCAGCTTGACCGGCTCTGGGGCCAGGCTGACCTGGTGCTCCGGATTCAGTAAAAAGTCTAGCGCTTATCCGCCGCCTCAATCTCATCATCGGTGAAGAAAAGCCTGATTTCTTCCTCCGCCGTCGCCACCGAGTCCGAGCCGTGTACCGCATTGCGCGTTACATCCAGGCCAAAGTCAGCCCGTAGCGTTCCCGCTTGTGCCTTTGCCGGGTCGGTGGCGCCCATGGCCTGTCTTATTTTGGCCACCGCCCCCTCCCCCTCAAAGATAGCCGCCACTATCGGTGCTGACGTCATGTAACTGACCAGGATTTCAAAAAACGGCTTATCCCGGTGAATCGCATAGTGCTGCTCGGCCAGGGCTCTATCCATACGCAGCGTCTTGCGCGCCACCATTTTGAGCCCCAGCTTCTTAAAACGGCTGAGAATCTCCTCGCTTTGCCTGTTCTGCACGGCATCGGGCTTAATCAGTACCAGAGACCTTTCCACTTTAGCCATGGCTAATAAGGGCTCATCCTTTCTGCGGCGAATTGAAAATCCCGGCCAGGTCCGCCACGCTGACATATTCCAGACTATCCGCCACGAGGTCGGCCTCCCCGAGCTTTTCTCCCGGGTGGCTGTTGGTCACCGCCAGGCACTTCATATCGGCCCTTTTTGCGGCGGCAACTCCGGCCACGGCATCCTCGATAACCACGCAGTTCTTCGGGTCAACCTTCAGTCGCTCAGCGGCGAGCAGGAAAATCTGCGGGCTCGGCTTCCCTTCGGTAACCTCCCGGCCCCAGACCGTGACATCAAAGCTATTCTCTATGCCCATCTGACGGGTGACAAACTGTCCGTTCTCAACCGGGGAGGAGGTGGCCAGCGCCACTTTGACACCGTATTCCTTAAGTTCATCAATCAGCTCTATGGCGCCGGGAAACGACTTTATCTTCCCCGCCGCCCTGGCGCGGAACAGCCCTTCTTTTTCCACCAGAATGGCCTCTATTTCACCCTCCGGGTAACCCTCCCCGACAATGCTCCGGACGATGATATCATTCCGCTTGCCAAAATTCCGCTGAAAGACCTCTCTGGAGTACGGCACGTTTCTCCTGGCGAAAACCTCCTGCCAGGCCTGAAAATGGAATGGTGCTGTATCGGCAATCACCCCGTCCATATCCCAGAGCACCGCCTCAAGCCGGTTGCCCTCAAGAATAACCTGTGCCGCTTTTCCCTCCGCCACCAGGGTACCATCGGCTGAAGTCACCCTTCCCTCCACCTCAACCATTCTCCCCTCATTCCTGACCACTTCAGCACGGACAATAAGCCTATCATTCACGTAGGCGGGGCGCTTGAAATTGACCTGTATTGAGGCGGTGAGGAAGCCGAAGTTGCCGCTCATCAGAGTGGCATGTCCCATGGCCTCATCGAGCATGGTGGTGATGATGCCGCCATGGACAATCGTCCTCCAGCCCTGATAATGCTCCCCGGGGGTAAATTCCGTTCTGATACCGCAGCCTTCCCGCTTAAATCTCAGGCGCAGACCTAACGGGTTTTTCCGCCCGCAGCCGAAGCACAGGCCTTCGCTCCCACTTGCCGTAGAAGATAACTGGGATTTCTCTTTCATCCTCTTCTTCACCCGATATTATTTCAGGCGATGAAATGCTCCCACCCGGTTTTCGCCGGGCTGACGGTTTTGCCGCGCGCGTCAACAAGGACTATATTTCCCGGCTCATCGGCTACTATCTCGCCAATGGTCGTTACCGGACAGGAGAGGGCCGCTTTCACCCGGCCGATTACCTGACCGCTGGCGGTAAAAAGCAGCTCATAGTCCTCACCGCCGCCGGTGGCCAGCTCGAGCGCCCGCTCACCGAAGTGAGCGCTGACCACGGGGGCAATCGGTATCCGGTCAACTTCAACCCTGGCGCCAACGCGGCTTAAATCACACACATGTTTCAGGTCGGATATGAGCCCGTCACTGATGTCAATGGCCGCCCTCACGCCCAGCTCCACCAGCGTCTGCCCCTCGGGCACTCTCGGTTCAGGCTGCAGAAAAGCCCGGCGCAGCTGACCGCTCGACTCAGCCTCGAACTGGAGCCTTTTCTCCAGCATCTCCATGCCGGCGGCCGCGGCGCCAAGGGCACCGGTCACCGCGATTTTCTCACCGACCCGGGCTGCGGAACGGGTGAGCATCTGGCCATCTTCGCCTTTGACGCTGCCCAGAACGGTAATGGTAATCGCTACCAGAGGCGCCTGGCAGGTGTCGCCGCCGACAATAGCCACCTCAAAGCGCTGCGCCAGCTCAATCATGCCCTGGTACATTGCCCTGACGTCATCCACCTCGGTATCCGGCGGCACCGCCAGTGATACGACAGCGTACATGGGCACACCACCCATGGCGGCAATGTCGCTCAGATTAACCGCCAGCGACTTCCAGCCGAGCTCGTACCAGGGGGTGGTGCTCAGCCGGAAATGGACGTCCTGATAAAGCGAGTCGGTGGTGAGCAGCTGCGTGGTGGCATCGCCTCTCCAGGCCGCTGCGTCATCCCCGATGCCAATGATAAGTTTCTGGTATGACGCGGCGCTTTTATTCTGGGCACCGGAAATCATCTTGGCCAGGAGGTCAATCAGCCTGAACTCTCCCAGCGCCGAGACTTTCATAGCCAGAATTATAGCACGGCCAGCGTATGGGGACAAAGCTGCAATATCGGGACGACACTTTACGCGGTCGTGGGCACGAGCTTCACCTCCCCCCACACCCCCATATTCTCGTCCTTGATGATGACCACCCCTCTCAACTGCCCGATACCCCGCGCCAACTCAATGCCCTTCTCTATATCCGCCACGTCGCTGACGCGGTTGCCGATGGCGGTGGCCGCAGCATCGGCCATCGTCGCTGAAGCGGCGAGCACCACCACCGCGTCCGCCCGGCCAAAGCTCAGTGAATGGCCCACCGTCCCCGATGAGGTGCAGATGCCCAGCGGCGTGTCCTCCGGCTCAATCTCCAGGCCGAGCTTGCCGGTCAGCGGGGAATCGCCAGCATAAATGCCGATGGTTCTCCGGCGCCGAATCTTCAAATAAATGTCGCCGCCGTTCTCCACGATGACTTCTGGAGAGAAATCAAGCAGTTCTTCGCCAACATACTCGGCGATGGCCCCGGCCACCGCCGCCATCGGGCCGACGCCGGCCAGACGGGTAGCATCGGCCATATCGCGGACAATCTTCGGCGCGTCTGGCTCAACGTCGAGTGGCTCAAGAGAGGTCAGAAAATCATGATGGCGTTCAATGTACTTCTCGATGCCTTTGCGATGCTTCAGCACCAGCCGGTGTGCTTTGCGGCGCAGGTTGCTCGTGGCACGCAGGTACAGGTCCGTCTCCTTGACCACCACGTTGAAGGCGACCAGGTCATCGCCTTTTACCCAGTGGCGGTAGGTACGCGGCTGATACATCTGGTTAGAAGTGAACTTCCATTGCCCGTGGCGGACAGGCTTTGATGCATAGTCCGCAGGCCACGCACTTTTCATGGTCGAATTTGACCTGCCTTGTTTTCGGGTCGAGTTCAAAAGCGCCGGGAGGACAGAGGGTGACGCAGGCGCCGCAGTTGGTGCAGCGCACCTCATTCCGCGTGACGTCCTGGCTGAGCGACTGAATTTTAACCCCGGACTTGAGCAGGAATTTAACGCCTTTATCATATTCTTCCTGCTCGCCCTTCAGCTGCAGCACCAGCAGACCTTCCTCCTCCGGTTCGGCAGTGATGGACGCCCTCAAAATATTGAATTCCAGATTATAATCCTTGACCAGACGGTAGATGACCGGTTGCTCCACCAATCGCCTGGGAAAATGCAGAACCACTCTTTTTGAAACTGTCATTGTCGCTACCTCCAGCTAATAACCACCATTATTGCAATTGCTGCCACCGTGCGTTAAATCTCCAGCGGGCGTTCCTTTAACGGTTTGAAGGTGACGCCGGACTCCACGCCCGGCAGCGGTGCCACCAGCTCGGTAAGCAGGAACTCGCCCCGCCTTATCCAGCCCTTCAGAATCTCAGCGATTTCCACCGCCCGGGGGTAGCTGGACAGGGAGCCGGTCGGCACCTTTTTACCCTGTAATCTTACCGTGCCGCTCTTCAGCTGCGCATAGTTTACCTCCGCAATGATGTCCGGCTTCCGGTTGGGATAGGCATCCGAATAGTCCACCACCGCAGCATATATTTCCCCATCGGTGACCGTTGTGCTGCGGAGGATTTCCTCATCAAGGATGGGGATGGGCACGCCAACGCCGACCGTTAAAGTGACTCCATAGCCATACATGCTCGTTCCGACGAGCCACCGGGGGCTCATCTGTTTCAGGTCACCGATGACGGCCAGCGTCCCGGCACCCCTCTTGGGCACACCTGCTTCCGTGCGGGGCACATTCGGGCTATGCTGGGTTCCCTGCCAGGCGACATACCCGACGCCACCACCGAGGAATATCCTGGTACCGATGCCGATGGTCCGGTAGTAGGGGTCATTGAGCAGTGGCGATAGCTGTCCGGCGCTGCAATAGTTGACATTGCCCAGGCGTGGTTTGAGCACCCCCATATAGGTATAGATGGTCTTGTCGGATAGATTGGCGGCGACGTTGTAGTTCTGGTACGCATTCCGGACATTGAACAGCACCGCCTCATTGAGGTCCTTGATATTGAGCCAAGTCTCCAGGCGCTTCCTCGGGTAACAATCCGTGCCGTAGGCGGTCGCCGTCAGCCGGATATCCTTGCCGGCCACCAGTTCCTCAATCACGTGACCGCCGCCGTAATTGAAATCACCGGGATGCACCCGGTTTCTCGGGTCATCGTCGGGCAGGGCATTCGCCCCGAGGAAAATGTCCACTGCTGCCAGCCCGGGGTAGGCGAGGACGTCATTGAGGTAAGCACGCCCCCCACCCAGCTTGATTCTTGGCTGGCTGTGACCGATATTGAAATAGGCGCCGGATGAGCACATCGGGCCGAAGGTGCCCGTGGTCACCACATCCACCTCTTGCGCCGCCCGGGAAACGCCCTTTTCCTTGACTAGGTCAATAATCTCCTCCGCCGTCACCACCACCGCCTTGCCCTGCTTGATCTTCTCGTTGATTTCCGCTATTGTCTTCATGCGTCGCCCTCCAAAACATAATTTCACCATCCGCTCGCCCTTCCGGGCAACGCATGATACATATATTCATCACCACGCTTCCAAAGCCGCTCTTCATCCCACCAATCCTTCAGTCTAGAAATTGATATTTAAATTGGAATTATACCATTCATCGCTCAGTTTCGTCAAAGCGGAAAAGGGAATAATATTATAGTAGAGACTTATTATATTCTTGAATGTGACTTTTGTCACATAAAAAGTCCCGATTGCCGTTATTCCTGAAAAAATGTTTATTAACCCAATTTGACATTAATGGACTATATGATAAGCTATATAGGCCTGAATGAGCATAACTTTTCCTGTCTAAAGTAATAGCATGAGATACGCAATTATTGCCGATATTCACGCCAACCTGACCGCCTTCGATGCCGTGCTCGGTGATATTGAGCAGAGGGGAGGAGTGGACGAGATATGGTGCCTGGGCGATACCGTCGGCTATGGGCCTGACCCTCACCCGTGCCTGGAACGGCTGCAACAATACCGTCATGTCTGCGTGGCCGGGAACCACGACTGGGCAGCCATCGGCAAGATAAGCACCGCCGATTTCAACCCCGATGCCGCGCTTGCCTGCCAATGGACGGCCAAGCAATTAAGCCGGGAAGATATCCGATATCTGGAGAACCTGCCCCTGACCGTCGAGAAAGACATATTCACTCTGGTACACGGCAGCCCGAGGGAGCCAATCTGGGAATATGTCATATCCACCAGCATCGCCAGACAGAACTTCAACTTCTTCCCGTCGCCTTACTGCCTGGTCGGCCATTCCCACCTCCCTCTCGTCTTCAAAGAAGAGGCTGATTCCTGTACGTACAGTCGGCTGGGGGCCAATATCGGACTGGCGCTGGGGGAAAGCCGGCTGATTATCAATCCCGGAGGGGTAGGGCAACCGCGCGACGGCGACCCGCGCGCCAGCTATGCTATCTACGACAGCGACTCCAGAATGGTTAGACTTTACCGCATACCCTATGACATTGTCGCCACACAGAATAAAATGATAGCCAAAGGCCTGCCCATACGGCTGGCAGTAAGACTGCAGCACGGTATGTAGGCCATCTGCCAACAAAACAGGGATAAGGAGGAGTATATGACCATCACCGAGCAGGTAGCCAGATTTGTGGTCGAGACAAATCTCAATGACATACCGCAGAAGACGGTGCAGTACGCCAAGGAACTGGCGCTGAGCAATCTGAGCTCAATAATATGGGGCTCAACGCTTCCGGCGGGCAGAATTGTCACCAGGTATGTCCGGGATATCGGCGGGACACCTGAGGCCGGGGTCATCGGTGGCGGGTATAAAACCTCGCTGCCGAACGCCGCCCTGGCCAACGGCAACTTCGCTCACTCCTCGGAGTGGGAAGGGGATAGCCGACCCGAGATGGTCGGCGTGATGACGGTTTTCCCGGTTGTTTTCCCGGTTGCGGAAAAGGCGGGCGCTTCCGGGAAAGACGTGCTGGCCGCAGCCGTCATCGCCCACGAGGTGCAGTCTCGTATCGGCCTCGCCTGCCTGCCCGCCACCGGTCGGGGGTTTTTCGCCGTGCCCGTGTTCGGCAACTTCGGCGCCGCGGTGGCCACCGCCAAGCTACTGAAACTGAACGCGGAACAGATACTGAACGCCTTCGGCCTGGTCACCTCGCAGGCGGCGGGCACGTTGAGACACCACTCGACTATGACCCACTTCGTGGAGACCGGGTTTGCCTGCCGCAACGGCGTCACCGCCGCCCTGCTGGCCAGAGCCGGAATCAACGCCGATAAAAATATACTGGAGGACACCGGCCACGGCCTTGGCTTTGGCAGCGCCGTTGCCGGAAAGGGAGACTATGTCATTCAGAAAGTGACCGAAGGTCTGGGCCGGGAGTTCCGCTTCAACCTCATTGACACCAAAAACTTCCCCTGTCATTCCCTCCAGCAGCGTCCCCTCGAGGCGGCGCTCCACCTTGTTAAAGAGCACAAAATTGCCTCCGCTGACGTGGCCGGCGTTGAGGTTGAGATGAGCCCGGGCATGGTGCGTGAGCTTGACCTGCTTGAGCCTCCGGATGGCGAACACACCAGGGTCAGCCTGCAGCACGGCATAGCCGGCGTCCTGCTGGAAAAGCGGGCTGACCGCACCATCTTTACGGAAGAGAAACGGGTTGACCCCAGATTCAAAGAGGCCCGGCGGAAGGTCAAGCTCATCCCAAGGCCGGATTGGACTACCCCGTGGCCGGAGGGCTTTGACATCGTGACCATCAAGTTGAGAAACGGCCAGAAACACAGCGTTAAATGGGAAGCATGGCGCGGGTACCACCGGACGCCCATGACCACCGATGAGCTGATTGCCAAATACAAAGATGCCACCAGCGAGGTCCTCTCGCCGGCACAGGCCGACCGTTCCATAGAGCTGGTGCTCGGCCTGGAAAAGCTGAAAGATATATCAGAACTGGCGGAAATCATCACCTTTCCCGGCTAGATAATGGAACGACAATGATTGGCTACTGCCATTAACCGTGTGTATCTTGACAAAGTGGCACAGGCGGTTTAGCATTTCTGTGAGGTCGTGCTAGACGGGGAACTAGCGGTGCCCTGAACCTGCAATCCGCTACAGCAGGGTTGAATTCCGGCTTGAGGCCCTTGTCTGGTAGGACTACTTCAGCCAAGCGGTGTTGAAGGCCGGGTCCTGCGCGGCGGAAGGCTATGAACCCCGTCAGGTCCGAAAGGAAGCAGCGGTAAATGGTATTTTCCGGGTGCCGCAGGGTTGCCTGGCTGGAGCTGGCTGGCTTAAGCAAGCTATCGGGCAGGGTCAAGGGCAGGGGCACGGCCTCACGGTTTTCCAGAGCAGTTCGCAGGCAGGTATCTTTTGAAAGAAGAAGCGCTGCTGGCCGAGACCAGAAGACGGCTGCG
>CAZJGR010000022.1:0-23003 GCA_964545815.1 uncultured Dehalococcoidaceae bacterium
TTCATCTGCTCCCGCTTTTTCCGGAGCTTCTCTTCGCGGCGCTCCTGCCTGGTATCTAAAGGCTCCTGGCTCATTTCCTGATTTCCACCTGGTCAAATTCTTTCCGCAGCTCAATGATGCGGTCGCGGAGCAGGGCTGCCTTTTCAAACTCCAGGCTTCTGGCGGCGGCCTTCATCTGCGCTTCTAATTCTTTAATCAGCCGGGCCACGTCCTCCTTTGATGCCGGGGCTTCAGCAACATACGGGGCACGTGCCTCCGCTACTACCCTCACCCGTTCCGTGATGTCACGGATGGCTTTCCGTATTCCCTGTGGGGTGATGCCGTGCTCAATGTTGTACGCTTCCTGTATCTGGCGGCGGCGCTGCGTCTCATCAATGGCGGCCTTCATGGAGCTGGTGGTGGCATCGGCGTACATGATGGCGTGTCCGTCAACGTGGCGTGCCGCGCGCCCCATGGTCTGGATGAGGGCTTCTCTCGACCTCAGGTATCCCTCCTTGTCCGCATCCAGGATGGCCACCAGGCTGACCTCGGGCAGGTCAAGCCCCTCCCGCAGCAGGTTGATGCCAACGACGACGTCATAGACCCCGAGGCGCAGGTCGCGCAGTATCTCCACCCTTTCCAGCGTGTTGATTTCAGAGTGGAGGTAATGTGTCCTGACGCCCATCTCAATAAGGTAATCAGCCAGTTCTTCGGCCATCCGTTTGGTCAGGGTGGTCACCAGGCACCGCTCCCCTTTGTCAACCCTGGTCTTTATCTGGTCAAGGAGGTCATCAACCTGCCCTTTGGTCGGCTTGATTTCGACCGTCGGTTCCAGGAGGCCGGTGGGGCGGACAAGCTGTTCCACGACCTGCTGGCTGTGCTCATATTCGTAGTCGGCGGGGGTGGCGGAAACGTAGGCCACCTGGTTGATGCGCTCGTTGAACTCCTGGAAGTTGAACGGGCGGTTGTCCAGCGCCGAGGGCAGGCGGAAGCCGTATTCCACCAGCGTTTCCTTGCGGGAGCGGTCGCCATGGTACATGCCGCGTATCTGGGGCAGGGTCATGTGGGACTCATCAATGAAGAGCAGATAGTCATCGGGGAAGTAGTTGATAAGCGTCCAGGGAGGGCTGCCCGGCGGTCGCTGGGAGAGGTGGCGGGAGTAGTTCTCCACAGCATGGCAGTAGCCGGCCTCGCGGAGCATTTCCAGGTCATAGTTGGTCCTGGACTCCAGGCGGGCGGCTTCCAGCAGTTTGCCCTGCGCTTTGAGTTCAGCCAGCCTTTCTTCCAGTTCCTGTTTTATGCTCTCAAGGGCCAGCATCAGCTTATCGTGCGAGGTGACGAAGTGCTTGGCCGGATAGACGTCGATGGAGTCAAGCTCGGCGAGCAGTTCGCCGGTAAGCGGGTCTATCTGGACAATGCGGTCAATATCATCGCCGAAGAACTCGATGCGCAGTGCCAGCTCCTCGTAGGATGGCTGTACTTCCAGAGTGTCGCCGCGGACGCGGAATTTACCGCGGGTGAAATCAATATCGTTGCGCTCGTACTGCATGTCCACCAGCTTGCGGAGGAGCTTCTGCCGACCGTAATTCTCTCCCCGTTTCAGACTGACCACGAAGCTGTGGTATTCTTCCGGCTCGCCAAGGCTGTAGATGCAGGACACTGAGGCCACGATGAGCACGTCGCGCCGTTCAAAAAGGGCTCGGGTGGCAGCATGGCGCAGCTTGTCAATCTCCTCGTTGATGTCTATTTCCTTCTCGATGTAGGTATCGGTGCGCGGGATATAGGCCTCCGGCTGGTAGTAATCGTAGTAGCTGACAAAATACTCCACGGCGTTATCGGGGAAGAAATCGCGGAACTCGCTGGCCAGCTGCGCCGCCAGCGTCTTGTTGTGGCAGATGACCAGGGTGGGCCGTTGCACCCGTTCGATAACGTTGGCCATGGTGAAGGTCTTGCCACTGCCGGTGACCCCGAGCAACGTCTGCTGCTGGTTGCCTTTATGAAGGCCCGCCACCAGCTTGTCCACCGCCTGGGGCTGGTCTCCGGTCATCTTGAAATCGGAAACAATTTTAAAATCTGGCATGGTTGACCCAAAGCGTATGATGCTACACATAGTATATCCTGTTGGCATGATGGCTTCAATGAAATTCAACCTATGACCGTAAACGCTTTATTATGTTCCTGAACCAGACCAAAGTAATGGTGAAAACGTTACTTAAGGTGGATGTTCATTTAACTATTCGGGTGGTATTGTTGTAGTGTGGAGGAGGTGGAGACAATGTTGACGAGGACTTATCTTGATGCGCTATCACCGGGGATGAGAGCCAGACTTGACCCCCTGTCCAGAATTGTGAAGGGGGTGGGGACGGCGCGTTTGTTTTTCGTTATGAGAAATGGGCCTAGTGACGCGCCGTCAAAAAATCGCCCGGGGCCGGCCGAGCGGTATAAAAGGCGCCCGGAATTAAGAACCAGAGTTGCCGCTTACTAGCCTGGATTTCTATTACCATACAGTTTCTTTTCCGTGGCGATGATAAAGGGAAGGGGGTGGGGTACTGATATGCCCCACCCCCCCTAAAGTCCAGAGGCTCTACCGGTTATTCAACGGTAACGGTAAGCTCAAAAGTCCAGACCGCCTTTTCCCCGCCCTGCCAGGGACGGCTGTATTCCATGTAGACCGTGCTGGTGCCTGCTTCCAATGCCTTAAAGACCCATACTTCCCGACCGGCTGTGCCGACCTGTGGAGATTGGCCACCCTCTGGAGGGATATATTTATGGCTTATCTGCTCCAGGATGGAAGGGTCGCTGATTTCCGCTGTCTCTGACCACTGGAACCCCGTCGTCGGGTTGGAGCACAGGGTTACTGCCAGCAGACTGCCGACAGACATTTCTGCTTCACGGCTGGTATGGTTTTCGCTGCTGAGTTCATCACAGGATACCTCCACAGAAGCCTCTATTTCCTCTTCTAATTCTTCTTCCTCTTCTGCCTCTTCTTCCTCAGCTTCTTTCTCCGGCTTGGCGGACTGACTTCCTGACTCAATGGACAGCTTCACCACGGGTTTTATCTGGATTTTCCCGGAACCGGTGAAGACCACCGAATGTTCCGCATCGAAGTCGAGCAGGAGGGAGGTGGTTTCCCCTTCCTCTACGGTGAACGGGCGTACGATTTTCACTTCCTGGCTGGGAACATTGGCCTCCTGCGTTACATTGTCCGCCGTGGTCACCTCAGCCTTGTCCACTATCAGCCTCAATTGCGTGTACTTGCCGGGCGCCACCTCGCTGGAGCCGAAGAACTCCTCAATCCCTTTTACCTTGAGCAGGTCAAAGGTGGACATATTGTCCGAGATGTTAATTGAAATCCACTCGCCGCCGTTTCCCTCCTCCTGCTCTTGTTCCTGGGTCTCGTTATCGCCTCCAGACTGTTCCTGTTCCATTTCCGCCCCGGCTTTATGGATTTCCAGGCTGGAAACAGTGAGCAGTACGGCCGTTACCTCCTTATCCGGGGGGGCATCGGTCACGTACACCTCAACGGTGCCCAGAGCGGGCTGAGGTGTCGGCACTGGTGCCGGGGAGGGTGCGGGTACCGGAGGAGTTACTGGCGCGGGAGATGGTGCTGGCGCTGGTTGAGGTTGTGGAGCACATGCAGCAAAGAGAAAAGCGAGCATGCTGAGCAGCATGACTCCGGCAACCAGTTTGACTTTTATCATTTCTGCCTCCTGTAAAGTTGCATTCACATTATATAACGTTTCCTACGCAAGTTGGTTAGGACATAATCTGGGAAATTAGTACTGGGAGGTTAGAGAGAGGGTAACTACCTCACCCCCTGTGTCCCCCTCTCCTTCAAAGGAGAGGGGGAGTTAATAAAAAAGAGAGGTGAGACCTCTCTTGGACTCTCTTTGAGGTGGGTTAATAATGTAAGTTAAAAACTAGATAAAAACTTACTATCTGAGTGCTAACAATTTTCCGTTCTTAAGTATATTTTCGTCAAGCAAATTATCTCGGATTTCTTTTAAGGAATTTCTTTGAGATAGAATTAAAAGAAACCTTTGTATGGATTGGCGCAGGTAATCTTCAGTCTTAGAGATAATACCTCGTAGTTCATCTCTACTGGGTGGATTATCACCATGCACGATTCTGCTTCTGTATTTGTATGCTTTTTTCATATTGTTAAAAATGGTTTCTCGACTGCTTCTTCTACCTAATAGGAATGCAGCTCTCTGCGCCAGTTTATAGGTAAGTTCTTGACTGTCTCCTAAAAATAGAGATTCAAAAGCTATCATTTGGTCAATTATTCTATCCTCAATGGGACCATGATAAGCTGAGTGGAATCTCCTTAGAGCGACATCTATAATTTCAAGTATACCGGTATTACGCCAATTTCGTATATTTTGCAGAAGGTTATTTACTTCAAGAACTTCTGAACCATGTAATACATATTTGGGCTTCTCCTCAAAAAAATTAAGTTCAGAGACGTGAGTCCAAATTGTGGTACCTCCGAAAGACCATTGGGAATTGTGAAATGAGGCAGATATTAATGGGCCTGCAACCAGCCTCCCTCTATGGTATAGCCTCAAGGCAGTTACTAGGTCCACCCATAAATCTCTATCTCTGTCGTGTTCTTTAAAACCGATTGAGAAGCGTTCTTCAAGACTAAGGCCTTCAACATTACTTCTGATGTAAGGTAGGAAAGCTGCCCATTCAAATTCACTAAGGTAATGCCGCTGAGCTGCAGAAGTATAGCGCTTATGGATATAGTCTTTTAACTGAGTGGGGGCAGGTTTTATTCGTATACCTTCCGCTAAATCTACGCTTGCACAATCGCACTCGAAAAAATATAGTGGACAGAGCCAGTACCTTTCGCTAGTAATAGGGCTTTCAGTTGTCATGCCTCCCCCCCCAAATACTGTAAGGCTACTCACTCGTAGATAAACTGCATCAGGTGTACGTCCAGCCGCCGGCCGAATTTCCGGCCCACTTCTTTCATGACGCCAATATGCTTGAAACCAGCTACCTCGGCAAGGTGTATGCTTGCTTGGTTGCCTGCCGCAATGCGCGCAATCAGGGTGTGGAGGCCAGTTTTCCCGACTTCCTTGATTAGGGCTTCATTGAGCTTGCGCCCGATGCCTCTGCCCTGATATCCTTCCCTGACATAGAGCGAAGCTTCGGCGGTATCAGCATAGGCACAGCGGTCTGACCACATACTTAGAGAAGCCCAGCCAACAATAAGGCCATCCTGTTCCGCCACCAGTATCGGATATCTGGCACCGTGGCTGTCAAACCAGCTCTTCTGTTCCGCGTCAGTCTTGGGCTCGGTATCAAACGTGGCCACTGTGTTGAGGATAGCCGCATTATAGATTTCGGTGATAGCGCTCAGGTCCGCTAAAGTTGCCTTCCTGATGGTGAGCATATTTATTTCCCAAAGTACTGCAGGGCCAGCCTGATTTTCTCCTCTAAAGGTAAGTCTGAGGCGGGGGGCAGGGTGGCCACAGCGCGGGCGGCCTCGGAGGCAGAGTAGCCCAGGGCGGTGAGGGCAGCCAGAACGTCGGTGTTCTCCCGGGCGAGCTGGGTGGTGGGGGTGATTATCCAGCCGGCGCCGATTTTCTCCTTGAGCTCAAGGATAATGCGACTGGCCGTCTTCTTCCCGATGCCGGGAATCACGGTAAGTAAGTCAACGCTGCCGGTGGCGATGGCGGTCACCAGCTGTTCCACGCTCATCCCCGAGAGCATGGACAGCGCCGTCCGGGGGCCAAGTCCGGAAACGCCAAGCAAGGTCTGGAAAAGCGCCAGCTCATCGGGCGTGGCAAAGCCGTAAAGGGCGGCATTGTCCTCACGGAGGTGGAAGTGGGTGTAAAGCTGCACCTCCCTGCCGACCGCGCCGATGGCGCTCAGGGTGGAGGTGGGCATAAAGACCTGAAAGCCAACGCCGTTCACGTTGATGATGGCCCAGTCGCTGCCCAGCGACTCTACCTTCCCGTGCAAACTGGATATCATCGTTTTTCTCCCTGTCTGGCGAGCAGTTCACTCAGGTGCATCTGGCGCAGGTGGCAGATGGCCACCGCCAGAGCATCGGCAGCGTCATCGGGCTGGGGGACTTCTTTTAAGCCAAGCTGAAGTCGGACCATTTCCTGGACCTGTGCCTTGCTGCTGGCGCCATAGTTGGCGACGCTCTGCTTGACCTGGGCCGGGGTGTACTCATGGGTGGGGATGCTCTGGGTGGCGGCAGCGAGGAGAGCTATAGCCTGGGCTCTGCCGATGGCCAGCGCCGAGCGCGCATTGCTGGCGACAAATGGCTGCTCCACGGCAACCATATCCGGCTGGTAGTTCTGGATAAGGCACAGGAGCTCGCGGTAGAGATAACACAGGCGCTCCCCGATGGGGGAGCGCTCCGAAGCGACCAGTGCGCCGCAGTCAATCACGGTCAGATTATCGTTATGGCTTTCCACCACCCCGTAGCCCATGGTGACTGTGCCCGGGTCAATACCTAACACTCTCATCGCGGATAACCATTAAGCGGAAGCCTGCAACTGATACTGCTCCAGAACCGCATCGGGGAAGTCGGCATTGCTGTACACGTGCTGCATCTCGTCCAGCTCATCCAGCTTTTCCAGCAGCTTCATGGTCTGCATGGCGGCTTTAGCATCAAGGCGGACTATCGTCTTGGGCACCTTGAACAGTTCCGCCGAAGCAACGGGAATATCCTTCGCTTCCAGCGCCGACCTGACCTTCTCAAGGTCTTCGGGCATGGTGTAGATTTCCACGTAACCGCTCTCTATCTTCACATCGTCGGCGCCGGCATCAATGGCATTCAGTGCCAGGTTGTCAACATCAAGGCTATCCGTCTTGACCGTAATCAGGCCTCTGGTATCAAAGAGCCAGGACACACATCCGCTCTCCCCAAGGTTGCCACCATGTTTGGAAAAGGTGCTGCGGACTTCCTGTACGGTTCGGTTGCGATTATCGGTGAGGGCTTCCACAAGAATAGCGGTGCCACTCGGTCCATAGCCTTCCAGAACCATTTCCGTCAGGGTTGTGCCTTCCAGCTCGCCGCTGCCCTTCTTGATGGACCGTTCGATGTTATCCGTGGGCATGTTGCTATCATGGGCCCTCTGGATGGCAAGTCGCAACCGGAAGTTAGCGTCCGGGTTGCTGCCGCCTTCACGCACCGCGATGATGATTTCACGAGTTAATTTGGTGAACAGCTGACCACGACGGGCATCGGTGATGCCCTTCTGATGTTTGATTGTGTGCCACTTAGAATGACCTGACATCGCTACACCCTCCTTGGCCGCTAGCCCGACCCTCTGTGTCCTAATTCTATCACGTCGACTGTTGCCGGTCAAAGCACGGACGAATATTTAATTACGGCTTAAAGCTTCTTATTTTTTCACCCGATTTTCTGGCTTCATACCGTTGAGGGGGTTTAATGTTATCGCCGTATTTTTGGCTGTGGGCGCGTTTCAGTTTCTGGAGCTGTGCCTGGAATGGAGCGGAGATGATGCTCCCGGTTGACATCAGCAGAGCGTCTTCGCGATTGTCCGTGTAGTAGCCGCGGCGCAGTCCCACCTGCATAAAGCCGTACTTACGGTACAGGGCTTGGGCCGGCAGATTGGAGACCCGCACCTCTAGGGTAGCGATATTGGCCTTGAGTTCGACGGCGAGGTCAATGGTTGACATGAGCAGCAGCTCGCCGATGCCCTGCCGCTGGTAACTCTTGCGCACGGCGACGTTGGTGATATGGGCCTCATCGGCCATCACCCACATGCTGGCAAAGCCGATGATGCACTGGCCGCTTGATTCAGGAGGTTCCCGGCCGAAGAATCGATTCTGCTGCCACCATCGTTTTATCCGGGACATCAGGCCAGAGACATCTTCACCGGGGATTTCCCTTTCCGGTTCTTCAGCCTTGTGGCTATCATTACAGACGACGAGCAGACGCCCCAACGGGTTATGCAGCTCGCGGCGATAGTCAGGTGGCGGCCACTGGGTGGGGAATGCTTCCCGGTCAATCTCATTGACCGGGGGTAAATCCTCTTTGCACATATAGCGCACGTAGTACGCCAAGGCTTTTTCTCCCTAATAAGCAGCAATGTGGTTAAGTATGATTTTAACATATTTAGGCGTCTCACCACAGGGCAATTCAAGTTCATCAGCGCTATCTTTTTCCATACTCATTCGTTATACTATATGCACAGGGTAACGCCATATGGCATTGAAAATACCCTTAAATGAGTGGCTGTATGGAGTTGTCAGGTGCAAGATGAGGGGAGCCTTGTCCTGCGGGCGAAAGAGCATGACGAGGCAGCTTTAACGCAATTATATGAGGCGAACTTCGCTAAGATTTATCGCTATGTAGTTCTCAAAATAGGAGATAGGACCGAGGCAGAGGACATGACACAGCAGGTCTTTCTGAAGGCGTTCAAGTCTATCTCCGGCTACAGGCCAAAGGGGAGCCCGTTCTCTTCCTGGCTGTTTCGCATCGCCCACAACCAGGTGGTTGACTACTGGAGAAAGAAGTCGAAGCAGGCAACCGTTCCGCTTGTGGAGACATTGGCTGGCAGCAGCGATCCCGGCGCCGATGTGGAGCGGAAGATAGACATTGAAAATCTGGTTGCGGCCACCAAACAGCTGACCGGCATGCAGCGGGAGGTGGTTTCACTCCGCTTTGCCGGCGGATTGTCGGTGGCGCAGGTAGCCAAACTGATGGGTAAAAGTGAGGGGGCCATCAAGGCATTGCAGCACAGTGCCGTGGTATCGCTGCGCAAAATGCTGGCGACAGGGTAAAGCCATGAAGAACAACCATGAGTTGGCCAATATCTTTGACGAGTGCCTGGAGCGGATTCTGACTGGCGGCGAGACCGTGGAGCAGTGTCTGGCCAGCTATCCGGAGCACGCCGCTGAGCTTGAGCCGCTGCTGCAGACGGCGCTAAACACCAAGGAAACACTGGAGATTGCCCCTCGCCCCGGATTCCGGGAGAGAGCCAGGCACCAGATACTCGCTGAGCTCAGAGATATGGAGGAGAGGAAGCAGTGCCGGTTCTCACTGTTTGGCTGGCAGCCGCGCTGGGCAACGGCGGTTATTGCGGTCCTGGTGCTGCTCATGGCCAGTGGTGGCACGGTAGCTGCCGCCGGGAACAGCATGCCGGACCAACCCCTGTATCCGGTGAAACTGGCTGCGGAAAGGGTGAGACTGGCACTGATTCCATCAAAGATAGGCAAAGCCGAATACTATGCGAAACTGGTGGACAAACGGGTCAACGAGATAGTGAGTATGGCGGACAAAGGGAAACTGAAGCAGATGGAAAAAACCACCGAGCGCATGAATAACCAGCTAATGGCCATGGCGGTTCTGGTGAGTACCGAAGAAGGTACACCGCGTGTCCTTACTGCTCCGCCGGCGGTGCCGGAGGCAGTCCCCGCACCGGCGGTGCTGGAAGAGACTGAGGAACCGCAACCGGGCGTGATGATGGCGACGCCGCCTCTTGAAGCAGCCACTCAGGCACCGCCACCAGTCAGGGCCGGTGAGCCACAAAAGGAGAAACAAGCGATAACAGCGGCGCCGGCCCAGCCAGTGACGGAAGAAGCACCAGCACTGGAACCAGCACCGGCCGTTGTTCCAGCGCCTGAGGGTGGGGTAGAGGAAGAAGGGGATAAAATGCTGGCGAGGCGTGCCAGGCTCATAAAAATCCTTATTCAGAATGCCAAAAAACACCCGGATGCCCTGCGAGCAGCATTGCAGAGAGCCCCGGAGTCGGCCAGACCGGCTTTACGCCGCGCCCTTGAGGCGTCCAATATCGAATATGAAAAGCTGCTCCAGTTCCTGGAAGGAGAAAACCAGGAATGACCGGTATCTCCGGTAAATAGCCCGACCGATAAAAGTCGGATAAAAAATCAGCCAATTTGAAAAAGTCGCCGCTAACCAAAGGGCGACTTTTTCGTTATCTATAAGTGGAAAACCAAAAACAAGGAGGTAAAGGATGAAGAAGAAGTGGTTGCTGGCCGCCAGTCTGGCACTGGTGGTTGCCGTGGCGGGACTGGTCGGCTGCAGTCAGCAGGGGAGCGTTGCCCTGGGCGAAACCGCGTCAGGTATAAAGTTATCTCTGAATAATCAGCAGGAAGGTATCTGGGTGAGCGGCAACGGAAAAGTAAGCGCGGTCCCGGATACGGCCATACTCAGGCTGGGCATTGAGTCCCAGGAGGCAAGCGTCGCTCTGGCCCAGGAGCAGGCGAACGGGGCGATGAACGCTGTGATGGCCGCCTTGAAAGATGGAGACATCGCGGAGAAGGACATCCAGACCCAGTACTTCAATATTCAGCGCGTGACCCGCTGGGATGAAAAAGAGGGGCGTGAGGTGGTGATTGGCTATCGGGTGACCAATATGGTAACGGCCAAGATTCGTGATATGAACCGGGTCGGTGGCATTATTGACGCCGTGGCGGTGGCGGGAGGCGACCTCACCCGCATTGACAGCATCGGATTCACTATTGATGAGCCGTCAGCCTACTACGATGAAGCTCGGACCAAGGCCATGGCCGATGCTGCCGCCAAAGCCAAGCAACTGGCGGAAATGGCCGGTGTTAAGCTGGGCAAGCCAACCTATATCGTGGAGAATACGGCTTATCCGTACCCGATAATCCGCCAGGACTTCTACGAGAAAGTTGCCGGCGCCCCGGCGATGGAAACGCCCATCAGCCCCGGCGAGATGGAAATCAGCCTTAGTGTCCAGGTGGCTTACGCCATTCTGGAGTAGCGTTTATATAAACGACAAATAGCAAAAAGTGGAAAAGGAGGCAAGAAGAATGTCCAAAAAGATGAAAGTCCTCATTGCGGTGCTGGTGGCCATCATTACCCTGACCGTGAGCGGTACCGTGGCGGTGCTGGCCCAGGATGAAGCTGAGCCTGAACCAGACGAAGAGGCATTAATCGAAGAGCAGGATGAGGTTACGCCCAGATTATTTACGACCTCGATAGGGTCGGGCGAGCTTCTCTCCAGACTGGCCGAAATTCTGGGCATCACTGAAGAGGAACTGAGGGATGCTTTTGCACAGGCGAGGCAGGAGATATTGGCGGAGCGCGGAGAGAAGGCATTCTATGAATTCTTGGACCGGGCGGTTGCGGAAGGGCTGATTACTGATGATGAAGCCGTGGAGATCAGGGAATGGTGGGAGCAGAAGCCGGAAGCCCTTAACTGGGCCCTGTTGCGGCAGGCCTTCTTTATGATGCGCCCGCATCCCGAAGCTCTGGCCAATAATGGCGGGAAAGAGTTCAAAGGGATAAAGCGAAATATCCAGCAGCGGCTTAAGGAAAGCGCAGAACCTCAGTTAAGGCTGGAAATGCTGGAAAAGGCCATCGAGGAAGGTCTTATTACCGAGGAAGAGGCCGCTGAAATCAAGGCGTGGGCCGGCAATGAGCCCGCGGTTTTGAACCAGCTGGCGCCAAAGCCCCGGATTATGAATGCGGTGCGCGGTCAGCAGATGATTGCCGTCCCCGAAGGGTGGCGCGGGCCGCTACCTTACCAGAATACAGACTGAACTGATAATACATGCCGGAATCGGAAAAGGGAGCCCAGCAATGGGCTCCCTCTTATTTTGCCATTTATTCTATTTTGATATTGGCGTACCGTTCCCACTCGCTGTAAATGCAGCCGCAGTACTGCTGACGGTAGAGGTCAAGCGGCTTGGTCAGACGGCGGCTGTCCGAATATCGTTGGCGGAGGTCCGCGTAGAGGAATTCAACGCCTGTTCCCTCCGCAATGCTGGCTCCGATTTCGCGGATTAAATCGTGCTTCTGGTGGGGGCTGATAAGCAGCGTGGTGGTAAAAGCGCTGAGTTTATTCTCGCGGGCGGCTTCGGCGGTCCGGGAGAGGCGCATGTGAAAGCAGCGGCGGCAGCGCTCGCCTTCATGCCCGACCACCTGGCGGAAGTAATCGATGATTTCATAGCCCTCGGCGACAGTCAGGGGAACGGCCAATTGTGTCGCCAGTGCTTTCATTGCTTCCAGACGTCGTTCGTGTTCCATATAGGGGTGGATATTCGGGTTGTACCAGAAGGCACTGACCTCACAGTCCTGTTCCCGCCAGTGTTTGACAGTGTAGGCGGCGCAGTGTGCGCAGCAGACATGAACCAGCACCGATTTCATCTTGACTACAATTGTAAACAATCAGGAGGGCAAGACGCAAAATTTAAGGCAAAATCACATGGGGTTTTAAATAAGCGGCGAAAAATGCTAGAATAGGACAAATTTTCTTGAGGAGGCGCAAATTGTTTTACGAAGTGAAGTATCCACAGCCCGAGCCCGGCCAGAAGCAGATTTCAGCTCTGGTGGTGCTGAACCCGGCGGAATCAAGGAGGCTGCTGGCGAAAGCCACGGTGGCGCTGCCCGAGGTGCAGAACGCCTATAAAAACGGCATGATTATCATCGGGCGCGGTATCACCAATGCCTTTGTCAGCGAAGAGCTCTTCGGGATAAAGATTAAGAATAAGGCCAACCAGACGGCGGGGCTCGTCTGCAATGGCATAACCAATGCCACCGTCGGAAATCCGCCCTGCACCTGGCATGTCATACGGAAAGGGAAGGTGGTGGAAGGGGCCGATTCCAATGTGGAGATTCTCAATTTTACCCAGGACGATGTCTTCATCAAGGGAGGTAATGCCATCGATATGGAGGGCAATGCCGGTGTTTGTGCTTCCAGCGTGAAAGGCGGCACCATCGGGATGTGCTGGCCGGTTGTGACGGCGCGCGGCTCGCACCTTATCATGCCGATAGGGCTGGAGAAGCTGGTGACCTCGGTGATTGAGGCATCAAGACACACAGGAATCTATCATTTCAAGTACAGCCTGGGGCTGCCGATCAGGCTAATGCCGGTGGTCGTGGGCAAGGTGGTTACCGAAATCCAGGCCATCGGCGTGCTGACCGGCGCCAGGGCGTACCATATCGCCTCCGGCGGCGTCGGTGGCTCCGAGGGGGCGGTGGTGCTGGTGCTTGAAGACGATGAGAAGCGGGTGGAGAAAGCCTTTGAGCTGGTCAAGTCCATCAAAGGTGAGCCTCCAGTGGGCCGGGCCGATGAATTCCGCGTCAGTTCCGCCAAGGACTACAACTACGATGCCCTGGCACAGCTGGCCACGCTGGGAGGCGTGTAGGCCGGCCGCGTTGGGAATCTACCTGAGCTAAATAACCTGAGGAGGTGGCGCATGTTTTATCGTTTTCCACAGGACTTTAAGTTATTTGAGCCCGCGCCTGGGTTTCTGGTGCACGCGGTTTCCGGGCAAAAGGAAATGTTTTCCCATGTTACTTTGCGGCCAAACTCCAAAGCACCTCTCCACAGCCATGCTGAGGAGCAGATGGGGATTATCCTGGAAGGGGAATTTGAGATGACCATTGGAGGGGAGACCAAGTTGCTCAAAAAGGGTGATATGTACCTTGTCCCGTCCAATACCACCCACGGAGGAGTCACCCGTAAGAAACAGGCTCTGATTTTAGATGCGTTTAGTCCGCCTCGGGAGATTTATAAATAACGCCTTAAGAAACGGAGTGGCTACCACAGGGTTTTCTGGGGAGGTTTCTCTTTGTTATAGGGCAGCCCGAGGTGCTGGTAGGCCAGCTGGGTGGCGGTGCGGCCGCGGGGGGTGCGCTCCAGGAAGCCCAGCTGCAGCAGGTAGGGCTCGTAGACATCCATAATGGTGTCTGATTCCTCGCTGATGGCGGCGGCCAGGGTCTCAAGGCCGACCGGGCCGCCGTTAAATTTCTCCACAATCGTCCGCAGCAGCTTATGGTCGATTTCATCAAGGCCGATGGAGTCGACCTCAAGCTTGGCCAGCGCCTCAACGGCCACCTCATGGGTGGCCACGCCATCGGCTATCACCTGAGCATAGTCTCGGACCCGTTTGAGCAGTCGGTTGGCCACGCGCGGCGTCCCTCTGGCGCGACGAGCGATTTCCTTTAACCCCTCTCCTTCGGCCTCAATCTGCAGAATGCGGGCGGAGCGGTGCAGGATTGTCTCTATGGATTTCTGGTCGTAAAAATCAAGTCGGTAGACCGCGCCAAAGCGGTCGCGGAGGGGTGGGCTGAGCAGGGCAAAACGGGTGGTAGCGCCGATAAGTGTGAAGTCAGGCAGGTTGAGTCGCAGGCTTCTGGCGCCGGGGCCCTTGCCGATGATGATATCCAGAGCATATTCCTCCATGGCGGGGTAAAGGATTTCCTCAACGGTGCGGCTGAGGCGGTGTATCTCATCGATAAAGAGGGTATCCTGGTCATGCAGGTTGGTCAGTATAGCAGCGAGGTCACCGGTACGCTCAATGGCTGGCCCCGAGGTAACCTTGATGTTAACCCCCATTTCGGCGGCGATGATGTGAGCGAGGGTCGTCTTTCCCAGTCCGGGCGGTCCGTAAAGCAGCACGTGGTCCAGTGCCTCACCTCTACCTTTTGCCGCCGCGATGGCAATGTTCAGGTTCTCTTTGATCTTTTCCTGCCCGATGAATTCATCGATGCGGCGCGGCCGGAGGCTGGTGTCAAGAGGGGCATCTTCAACGCTTGGTTTACCCGATATGATACGAGCTATTTAAATCTCACCCCCCGTTAATCCTCTGATTTCAGCTCATCATCTTCATCGCCCGATGGACCAGCTTCATCTTCAAGGGTGGTCAAGTTTGGTATTTCTTCATTTTCTTTATCAGGTAGCTGGTCCTGAGGCTCCTCTGGTGCTTCAGTGGTCATGGGGCCCGGTGCCGGTTCGGTCAGTTCACCGAATGACAGTCCCGATAATGCTTCTGACTCTTCGGGCGGTGCGGCGAGCAATTCTTCTAGATGCAGGTAATGGGCTGGAATCAGTTTTCCGATAATGACGTTTTCTTTGAGACCAACCAGTTTGTCTATTTTGCCGTAAACCGCCGCTTCGGTGAGCACTCTGGTTGTCTCCTGGAAGGAAGCTGCTGCCAGCCAGCTAGCCGTGTTCAGTGATGCCCTGGTTATGCCCAGCAGCACCGTATGCGCTGTGGCCGGCTCACCGCCTTCGGCCAGTACTTTGGCGTTGATGTCCTCATAGGTAAACCTGTCTATCAGCTCATCTGGCACCAGGTCAGTGTCACCAGCGGAATCGATGCGTACTTTCTTCAGCATCTGATGGACGATAATCTCGATATGCTTGTCGTTTATGTTCACGCCCTGAGAGCGGTACACTTTCTGCACCTCATCAACCTGATATTGCTGTACGGCCTCACGGCCGAGAATACGCAGGATATCCTGAGGGTTCACCGAGCCATCGGTAAGCTGCTGGCCGGCGTGCACCGTTTCTCCAGACTGGACTCTGATACTGGCCGCCGTGGGGACATCATACTCCCGTTCCTCCCGCTCTTCATAGCTGATGTATAGCCGGCTCTTTTTAAGGCTAACCTCGCCGGCGATGCGCGCCACAATGGGTGGCTTCTCCTTGGTGAGCGCCTTGGTTTCGCCTTTGGTTTTCTTGGCCGCGGTTGGAGCCGCGAGCACCGTGCCGATATCCACCCACTGTTTATCACTTACCATTACCTTCCAGCCGGCAGGCAGGGCATACTCATCGCGGTAGGTCTCGGAACTGCTGACCTTGACTCTCTTGCCTTCCTCATCCTGAATGACATCGGCCGTGCCGTCTATTTCGGAGATAATAGCCTGACCTTTGGGGGTTCTGGCTTCAAAGAGTTCTTCCACCCTGGGCAGACCGCTGGTGATATCGAGTCCGGCCACGCCACCGGTGTGGAAGGTGCGCAGCGTGAGCTGGGTGCCCGGCTCACCAATGCTCTGGGCCGCGATGATGCCTACAGCAGTATTGATTTCAACTTGCCGGCCGCGGGCCAGGTCCCGCCCATAGCACATCTGGCAGATACCGCGTTTGGACTGGCAGGAGAGGGGCGACCTGATGTGTACCCGGTTGATTCTGGCCGCGATGATGGCCGCTGACTTCCGCTCATCAATCTCCTCATTGCGGTCAACGATAACCTCCCCGGTTTCCGGATGGACTATCTGGCTTGCTGCCAGCCTGCCGGTAATGCGCTCAGCAAGCGATGGCAGCAGCGCTTTTTCTTTCGGCTCTGAAATCCAGATACCATCCAAGGTGCCGCAGTCCTCTTCAAAGATGATAACATCCTGGGCCACATCAATGAGCCGTCGGGTGAGGTAACCGCTATCTGAAGTCCTCAGTGCCGTATCCGCCAGGCCCTTGCGCGCACCGTGTGTGGAGATAAAGTACTCCAGAACAGTATGTCCTTCACGCAGGCTGGATTTGATGGGGAATTCGATGATTTTCCCGGAAGGGTCAGTCATCAGACCGCGCATGCCGGCCATCTGCGTTATCTGGGAGATATTGCCTTTGGCCCCGGAGGTGGCCATCATGTAAATACTACCGTAGCGGTCAAGGGTATCCGAGATGGTACTGGTAATCCGGTCCATGGTTTCCATCCAGGCACTAACGACGCTGTTATACCGTTCGTCCTCGGTTATCAAGCCGCGATTATACTGTTTCTCAATGATGGCTATCCTCTCTTCCGCTTCCTCGAGCATCTTGACTTTGCTTTCCGGCACCTCAATATCATTCATGGCAATGGTGACCCCGGATTTGGTAGCATAACGGAAGCCGAGCTGCTTGATGCTGTCAAGGACTCGGGCGGTGTCTTCATTACTGAGTATCCGGCAGCACTCCGAAACAATCTGCTTGAGTCCGGACTTGTCAATTATCTTGTTCTGGAAGCCAAGTTCCGGAGGGAGAATTTCATTGAAGATAATGCGCCCTATGGTGGTCCCGATTTCCTGGCCGTCTCGGCTCTGGTCTCTGACCAGGATTCTGGCCCTGAGGTCGACTTTGCCCAGTTCATAGGCAAGTTTGGCTTCATCGTAGCTCCCAAAGCGTTTGCCTTCTCCCATGGCGCCGGGTCTCTCCGTGGTGAGATAGTAGCAACCAAAGACCATATCCAGGGTGGGAGTGACCGTTGGCTCACCGCTGCTGGGCAGCAGCATGTTGTGCTGGCTGAGCGACAGTTCTCTCGCTTCACGTACTGCTGCTTTGGAGAGCGGGACATGACAGGCCATCTGGTCGCCGTCAAAATCAGCGTTGAACGCAGAGCAGACCAGCGGATGAATCTGGATGGCGCTGCCATCAATGAGCACGGGCTCAAACGCCTGGATGCTGAGGCGATGCAGGGTAGGAGCCCGGTTCAGCCAGACCGGACGTTCCTTTACCACTTCTTCCAGTATATCGTAGACTTCTGGCTTGGCCCTTTCCACAAGGCGCCGAGCGCTCTTGATATTCGGGGCGAGTCCCTGCAGCACCAGGCGGTGCATGACAAATGGCTTAAAGAGCTCCAGCGCCATTCGCCGGGGCAGGCCGCACTGGTTCAGGCCGAGTTCCGGGCCGACCACAATAACGGAGCGTCCACTGTAATCGACTCTCTTGCCTAGCAGGTTCTGGCGGAAGCGCCCCTGTTTGCCGCGGAGCATGTCGGAGAGCGATTTCAGTTTATGATTACCGCTCACCGATATCGCCCGGCCGCGGCGGCCATTGTCGATGAGGGAGTCAACGGCCTCCTGCAGCATGCGCTTCTCATTGCGGATGATAATCTCCGGCGCACCGATTTCAATCAGATGGCGCAGGCGGTTGTTGCGGTTAATGACGCGCCGGTACAGGTCATTGAGGTCGCTGGTGGCGAATCTGCCACCATCCAGTTGGACCATGGGACGCAGGTCGGGGGGGAGCACCGGCAGCACCGTTAAGACCATCCATTCCGGTTTATTGCCGCTGTTGCGGAAAGCCTCCACCACCCGTAACTGCTTGCTCGCTTTCTTGCGCCTCTGGCCAGAAGACGACTGGGTTTCCTGAAGCAGCTCACTGCGCAGCTTGTCCAAATCGATATCCCTGATAATCTGCAGGATGGCTTCAGCGCCCATTCCGGCTTCAAAAACTTCGCCATATTTCTGTTTCAGCTCGTGGTACTGGCTCTCATTGAGCAGCTCTTTTACGTGGAGGGTTTTAAGCTGTTCCACCTCGCTCGTCACCTTCTCCTCAAGCTGTATCTTTTCGTCGGTGGAGTGGCGCCGCAGTTCGTTGACTTCCTCAACGCTGGCCCCTTCCTGCTCCGTCTGGGCGATTCTCTCGTCAACGGCTTTCTGGCGTTCGTCAATTTCGCTGGAGGTGCTTTCCTGCAGTTGTTTGATAGTTTCTTGGCGTGCCTCTTCATTAACCGAGGTGACGATGTAATTGGAGAAGTAGAGCACGTGTTCCAGGCTGCGTGGCGAAAGGTCTAGCAGAAGCCCCAAGCGGCTGGGCGTTCCTTTGGCGAACCAGATGTGGCTTACCGGGCAGGCCAGTTCAATGTGGCCCATGCGCTCCCGGCGCACCTTGGCCCGGGCGACCTCAACGCCGCACTTATCGCAGATGACGCCCTTGTAGCGGATTCTCTTGTACTTGCCGCAGTAACATTCAAAGTCCTTGGTAGGGCCAAAGATTCGCTCGCAGAACAGACCATCTCGTTCTGGCTTCAATGTGCGGTAGTTGATGGTCTCCGGTTTGGTTACCTCTCCGTATGACCAGCTCCGGATCTGCTCCGGTGAGGCCAGGGAAATTCGTACGGCATCAAAATCGTTAACTTCCAGCATCTTCTTCCGTTACCTCTCTCAAAGACGTGTCTTCAATCGCAGTAGATTCGGCTTCCAGCTTGGGGACTTCTTCAATTACTTCTTCACCTGCGGTCACGCCGGCCTCTTTCTCGTTAATCACTTCGAGGGCGAGGCCCAGGCTCTGCAGTTCTTTGACCAGAACCTTGAATGACTCCGGCACTCCAGGCTGGAGGATATCCTCTCCTTTGATAATCGCTTCATAGGCTTTAGCGCGCCCGGTGACGTCATCCGATTTTATGGTCAGCATTTCCTGGAGGTTATGGGCAGCACCGTAGGCCTCCAGTGCCCACACTTCCATTTCACCAAAGCGCTGGCCACCGAACTGGGCTTTGCCGCCCAGAGGCTGCTGCGTGATTAAAGAGTATGGCCCGGTGGAGCGAGAGTGAACCTTGTCCTCAACCAGGTGGATGAGCTTCATCATATAGATAGTGCCCACCGTCACTGGCTGGTCAAAGGGCTCACCGGAGCGCCCGTCCCGCAAAACTACCTTGCCGAATGTCGGCGGGACGGCCTTCCTTTCTTGACTAGCCTTCTTCACCGCTGGCATTAACTCCTGCTGGCTCAATTCATGGCTCGGTATGCCAAGTTCTTCCAGCCAGATGCGCAGGCAGACCTCTCTGGCTTCTCCGGGATAGTTCTCGTTGAAAACCCGGTCGCCGTCATAGCCACGACTGTCCACCCACGCCTTGGCCATCTCCAGCTGAATTGGTGACTGTTTTCTGTCCGGTGTATAATCAACCGCACCTGCTTCGTGACCAATCCAGGCCCTTGCCAGGGCGTCCTCTATCGCCAGGTCATCAGCACCATCAAAGACCGGTGTGAGCACCCTGAAGCCCAGTGTCTGGGCGGCCCACCCGAGATGGGTCTCCAGAACCTGACCGATGTTCATCCGGGACGGGACACCTATGGGGTCGAGGATGATATCAACCGGCGTGCCATCGGGCAGGAAGGGCATATCTTCCTTGGGGGCAATGAGGGCAATGACACCCTTATTGCCATGGCGTCCGGCCAGCTTATCACCCACGGAGACCTTTCGTTTCTGGGCAATCCATACCTGCACCCATTCATTTACGCCTGCGGGCAGGTCATCACCGCTGTCCTTGCGGGAGTATATCCTCACATTGATAACCTTGCCCCATTCGCCGTGCGGAACGCGCAGCGAGGTATCTTTCACATCACGGGCCTTTTCACCGAATATCGCCCGCAGCAGCTTCTCCTCGGCAGAAAGCTCCGTCTCGCCGCGGGGAGTGATTTTACCCACCAGCGTATCATCGGGGCCTACCTCGGCACCGATGCGGATGATGCCGTTCTCATCGAGCTCGCGCAGGCTCTCCTCGCCAACATTGGGGATATCCCGGGTGATTTCTTCCGGGCCCAGTTTGGTATCACGGGCTTCCACCTCATGCTTGGCAACGTGAATTGAGGTGAACTTGTCATCCTCCACCAGCCGGCTGCTGATGATGATGGCATCCTCAAAGTTGTAGCCTTCCCAGCTCATGAAAGCGCAGAGCACATTCTGGCCGAGGGCCAGTTCGCCATTTTCCGTGGCTGAGCTATCGGCAATCACCTGGCCGGTGGCCACGCGGTCACCTTTGTTTACCAGGGGGCGCTGGTTGATGCAGGTTCCCTGATTGGTGCGGACAAATTTCATCAGCTCGTATTCGTCTTTGCGGCCATTATCTGTGGTGATGACAATGCGATATTTGGCTTCGACACCAATAACGCTGCCCATTTCGGTAACGACGCCGGCGTTTCGGGCAAAGATAACCTGGCCGGTATGTCTGGCAGCCTCTATCTCCATACCCGTGGCCACCACAGGCGACTCGGGAGCGAGCAGGGGCACCGCCTGCCGCTGCATATTGGCACCCATCAGGGCGCGGTTGGCGTCATTGTGCTCGAGGAAGGGAATCAGTGCCGTGGCCACGCTGACGATCTGCTTGGGGGAAACATCCATCAGGTCTATTTTATCTGGCGTTTCCAGCAGGTAGTGGCTTCCTCGCCTGGTCTCAATCCTCTCTTCCAGGAACTGGTTGTTTTCGTCAAGACGGGCATTGGCCTGGGCGATGGTGAATTCTTCTTCTTCGTCAGCGGATAGATAGACGATTTCATCAGAGACAAAGTGCTTTACCTTGACTCTGGTATCCGCGAGTTTGGCCAGTCTGGAGGCAATGGCGGGAGTCACGGTGGTCTTTGCCTTAACTACCGTGTTCCTCTTGCTATCGGCCACTGCCTCTTTGACCTTCCTGCCGACCAGTCGCTTATCGGTGCTGCTCATTTCGCTGATGATTTTACGGTAGGGTGTCTCAATAAAACCGTACTCATTGATTCGGCTGTATGTCGCCAGCGAGCCAATCAGTCCGATGTTCGGGCCCTCCGGTGTTTCAATGGGGCATATCCGACCGTAGTGGGAAAAGTGAACGTCACGGACATCAAAGCCGGCGCGCTCACGGGAGAGGCCGCCGGGGCCCATGGCGGAAAGGCGGCGCTTGTGGGTAATCTCGGCGAGCGGGTTAGTCTGGTCCATAAACTGTGAAAGCTGTGAGCTGCTGAAGAATTCCCTGACGGCGGCCACCACGGGGCGGATGTTGACCAGGGCGCTGGGGGTGATGGCCTCGGTGCCGATGATGCTCATGCGCTCCCGGACCGCCTGAGCAAGGCGCAGCAGTCCGACGTGGAACTGGGTCTGTATTAGCTCACCGACCGTGCGCACCCGCCGGTTGCCGAGGTGGTCAATATCATCGCCAGAGTCAATGCCGTTATTGATCATGATGATGTGCCGGACGATCTCAAGGATATCGTTTCTGGTCAGAGCACGCTCTTCCAGGGGTCCGAGCGTCTCTTCAAGCATGGTGTAAAACTGGAGCAGCTCTTCCTGTTGGTCAAGCTTGCTGGCAAGTGCCAGTTTGAGGTCTTTGCCTATCCTGACCACCTCGCGGTCGTTTCGTTCTCCGGCCTGGCGCAGGCGGGAAATAAAGTCGGCCGTTTCAAAAGGCAGCTCCAGCGTCTCAAGGCGATTTAATATCTTTCCCGCGGCGATGCGGAAAAGTCTGAGCCGTTTGTTGAGCTTATAGCGCCCGACCGTCCCCAGGTCATACCGCAGTGCATCGAAGAACAGGTTATGAATCAGTTTCCGGGCATTCTCCGGGTTCGGCAGCTCTCCCGGCCTGACTTTGCGGTAGATATCAAGCAGGGCTTCTGTCTCTTCCTTGATGAGGGGGTCACGCTCAATGGTTGTGGAGATATACTGGTGTTCGGGGTTGTCATCATCGCTGGAGAAAAGGTGAAGCAGCTGCTCATCGTTGCCAAACCCGATGGCGCGGAGCAGGGTGGTGATGGGGATTTTCCGCTTGCCATCAATCTTGGCGGAGATAACGTCACGGTTGCTGGTCTCGAATTCCAGCCAGGCGCCGCGGGTGGGGATGAGTTTGGCAAAACAGAGTTCCCGTCCGGTGGCGACGTCTTCCTCAACCGTGAAGTAGACGCCTGGAGAGCGTAGTAGCTGGCTGACCACCACTCTTTCGGCGCCGCTGGTGATAAAGGTGCCTTTGGCCGTCATCAGGGGTATGTCACCGAGGAATAAGTCCTGTTCTTTGATTTCCCCGGTCTCTTTGATGAGAAGCTGTACCCGGACGTAAAGTGGTGCCGAGAAGGTTAAATTGCGGTCGCGGCATTCCGCCTCGGAATGGCCCGAGCGCGATTCGCGGAACTCGTAGCCGATAAAGCTGAGCTCCATCTTGCTGCTGGTGAGCGTTTTGATGGGCGATATTTCCTGAAGTAGGTGCCTGAGTCCATTTTCCTGGAAGCGCTGGAAGGAGTCCAGCTGGACTTTAATCAGGTTGGGGACATCGAGAATCTGGGGTAGCCTGGCGTAAGATTTTCTGGGAAGGGGCTGAACGGTCGGCTGGCTCACGGGTAAAATAGAAACCATAGCTATACCTGCTCCTTAAAAAAGACGCAAAATTCCTAATCTATTGCTTCACTAATTGAGGCATGTGGCAATGATGCCTTTAATGAAAGGAAACATTATGATAGGGTAAAACCCTTAGAGGCCATAGTCAAAAAATAATAATACCATTAATTCAAAAGTTTGTCAATACCCATGCAGGTGTATTTTGTTTACTTATTTTTGGAGGCGTTGGCTTCTTTGTTCCCTAATATATTTAACAAGAGTATAGATAAGATAGCCAATGCCCTCAGCCACTGCCAAAGCTGCCATGCCAGAAATAAACCAAGGGATAGAGGGATGGCGCATCATGATATCAGCGAAGATGCACAGCATAGCTATGAGAAAACCGACAATTACAAATATAAGCACGACCCTAAAGGTATCCTCACTCATAGTGCCTCCAATGCGGGGGACTTTGTTAAGCGCATTATAAAGGGGCTACCAACT
>CAZJGR010000023.1:0-22849 GCA_964545815.1 uncultured Dehalococcoidaceae bacterium
GTCAGAGCTTGCGCATAACTCGCTCAGCGCATTCCAGCGTCCTTTCCACGTCTGTTTCCGTGTGCGCTGAACTAATGTAGAACCGGCCGCCAAACATCAGAATCACGCCCTCCTCAGCCATCAGTTCCGCCCACCGTCTTTCCTTCGGCATGTCCACCGCGGCGAAATCCCTGACACTGTAGGCCACTTCTTGACCAAGGTCTATGAACCTGGTTATGAAGGCGCCTCTGGTGCCCTGCAGGAACAAGGGTATACCCCGTCTTTGGCTGACCTGCTTCAGACCGTCCATAAGTGGCTTTTGGATACGGTCTATCTTTTTGTAGAATGCGCCATCGTCCTTCTCCAAGAGCTTCATGCTGGCCAGCGCTGCCGCGAGCCCGAGGGGATATCTGCCGAAAGTGCCTCCTGAGGCTACCCTTTTGGCCAAAAGAAAATCCATAATATCCTTCTTACCGGCAAAAGCGGCTAACGGGAGTCCGCCGGCCATAGCCTTGCCGAAAATACCAATATCCGGAGTTACCCCAAATAAGCCCTGGGCACTATGAAGACCTACCCTGAAACCAGTGATTACCTCGTCGAAACATAAGACGATGCCATACCTGGTGCACAGCTGCCTGACTTTTTCCAGATAGCCCGGTCGGGGTGGGCAGCAGCCAGCATTGCACAGGATTGGCTCCATGATAATCAGGGCTATCTCTTCACCATATTTCTTAAGCACTTCTTCTAAAATCTCGATGTCATTCCAGGGAAGTAATAAGCTCTGTGCCAAAGCCGCTGCATCTCTACCTTCCGTTGCCAGATTCTGTTTGTTTTCTTTAGGAAAAGGCCTGCCCCTCGCTTTCTCATTGACGGCGCCACCCAAGATATTATCAAACCAGCCGTGGTAATGGCCCTCAAAGCGAATAAAATAACGCCGTCCGGTATAAGCCCGTGCCAGCCTGATTACAAGCTGGACTGTCTCCGAACCGGTTGGATTGAAATGAACCTTTTCCGCGCACGGGACAAGCCGGACGAATTTTTCCGCCACTTCTACCTCCAGTGCCGCCTGCTGAAAAATGGTCGAGTTCAGTGACCATAAGGTATCCAATTGTTTTTTCAAAGCATCAATTAATTCAGGATTACTATGCCCGAAGATAAGTGGCCCCGCCGATAACACATAATCGATATATTCCTTTCCATCGGCATCCCAGAGATGAGCCCCCTCACCCTTCACCATAAAGCGGGGAGAGAAACCGCCACCGGGCAGGTTCGTGTTAGCTCCAGCCAGCACTCTCTTAGCTCTCTTAATTAATTCCGCATTTGACATCAAATGAATTCCTCCTTATTGAGATGCAGTCATTTTAGCACTACCAGCTATTTTCAACCAGATGCAAATAAAACCAAACTACTTTTTAACCATTGACAAATCAATCATTATTATTTATTATAAATGACAACTATTGCAGTTTTTGCAATATATTTTCATTATTTGAAATTACCATGAAAACCATTGGCAAAGCGCTTGACGTTCTGGAACTGTTTCTGGGCGAAGATGATGAAATCGGCCTTTCTGAGATAGCCCGCAGGGCCGGCCTGAATGTCAGCACCGCCCACCGGGTGGCGGTGACCCTGTTGAAAAGGGGGTACCTGAACCAGCGGCAGAAAAGACAGAAGTATTCCCTGAGCACCAAATTGCTGCAATTCAGTTACGTGCTGAACCAGCGGATGAAGGTCAGGGACATAGCACTCCCTATTTTAGATGGCCTCAATAAGATGGTTGGCGAATCGGTTAATATTGCCATCCTGGACCAGAACCAGGCCGTTTATATTGAGCATATCGAGTCCAATCAGAACCTGCGCACCTTCACCCAGGTTGGCAACCGTGTGCCACTACACTGCACCGGGGTGGGCAAGGTCTTTCTGGCCCACCTGAATGGTGAAGAGCTGGAGAAGGCTCTAAATGGCAAAGGCCTTGCCGTCTATACGCAGAACACGATAACCGATGTGCGAAAATTAAAGCGTGAGCTCAACATTGTCCAGCGGGAAGGTGTCGGCACCGATGACGAAGAGATGGAAATCGGTGTCCGGTGTATCGCCTCCCCGATTAAAAACAGTAACGGAAGTGTAATCGCAGCCATCAGCGTGTCCGGACCCTCAGCCCGTCTTTCCACAAAGCGCATACAGGAGATAAAGCCACTGGTAAGAAGCTGTGCGCTGGAAATTTCCCGGGCTTTGGGATATCAGGTTGAATAGCGCCGATTAACCCGTTCTGGTAACTAAATCGTTAAGGAGTTTGAAAATGGGTATCATGCCAGCCGCACAAGCCATGGTGAAAATACTGGAAGATGAAGGGGTGGAGGTCATCTTCGGCATACCGGGGGCAGGAATACTGCCGTTTTACAGCGCCCTGAGAAAGTCGGCCAAAATCAGGCATTTCCTGGCCCGTCATGAGGAAGGTGCTTCACATGCGGCTGATGGCTATGCCCGGGCCAGCGGCAAGGTGGGGGTGTGCGTGGGGACCTCGGGGCCGGCGGGGACAAACATGGTCACCGGGCTTTACGCCGCCCAGGTCGATTCTATCCCCCTCATTGCCATCACCGGTCAAGCGGTAACCGCGCAGCTGGGCAAGGAGGCCTTTCAGGCCGTGGAAATCACGGAAATCGTCAAGCCGGTTACCAAGAAGAGCTACTGCGTGAAGGAACCGGGACGCCTCCCCTATATCACCAGGGAGGCCTTCCGCATCGCCTGGGAGGGGCGGCCGGGCCCGGTGCTCATCGACCTGCCACTGGACGTACAGCGCAAGGAGATTGAATATGACCCCGACACTGACTCGCCCCTGGAAATACAGAAGCCGGTTCCGGACCGACGAAAAATCAGAAGGGCGCTGGACATGGTGCTCTCCGCCAAGAAACCATTGCTGCTCTTCGGCGGCGGTGTGATACGGGCCGACGCCTGTGATGAGTTCGTGGCGCTGGCCGAATACCTCTCCGTCCCTGTGGTCACCTCTCTCATGGGCAAAGGGGGCATTGCCGCTGACCATCCCCTATACGCCGGGCAGGTGGGTACTTCCTGCAATACCATTTCGGGCAACCGGACATTCCTGGACTCTGACCTGGTGCTGGGCATCGGCTGCCGTTTTTCCGACCGGCACACCGGCGCCCTCGATGTCTATACGAAGGACAGAAAATTCATCCATATTGACATTGAGCCCACCCAGATTGGCCGCATCATCCCGGCTGACCTAGGCATCGTCGCTGATGCCAAGCTGGCCCTCCAGGCATTGCTGGAAACAGCCAGAGAGATGACCCGGCCGCGAGAGCCATCAGAACGGGTGCGATTCATACCGGAACAACGCGAAAAATACGAGCGCCGACTTGACTTTGACCAGGTGCCCATCAAACCGCAGCGGGTATTCAAGGAAATCAACGAGTTCTTCGACGAGGACACGGTTTTTGTCACCTGCATCGGGCTGAACCAGATATGGTCATCCCAGTTCCAGCGGGTATTCCGGCCGCGCCATTACCTCCTTCCCGGAGGCGCCGGGCCACTGGGCTGGGACCTGCCCGCCGCCATCGGTGCCAAGGTGGCCCACCCGGAAAAAACGGTGGTGGACATCGTCGGTGACTACGGGATAGGGTTCTGCGGCGAGGAGCTGGCGATGGCGGTGATGTACCGGTTGCCTCTCATCGTCGTCGTCATCAATAATGGCTACCTCAGCCTTATCCGCCAGCAGGAGAAATACCTTTACGACATGAACTTTGAGGTTACCACCTGGTACGAGGGGATGCTGGTGGATTTTGTGAAATATGCCGAGGCTTACGGTGCCTACGGGCAGCGGGTGGAGCAGCCGGAAGAAATCAAACCGGCGCTGCAACGGGCCCTGGAGGCAAACTGGCCATCAATCGTCGAGGTGATTGTTGACCGGGAGACTGACGCCTCAATGGGAATGAGCCTAGACAAAATCGTGGAGTACGAGCCTCTGCCCGATACCGTGGCCGTAACTTAACCAGCCCGGCTCATTTCGGCACCAGGCGGGCAGTGAGCTGCCTTTCCCGGACTTCGGGATTAGCGTAGTCAGGAAGGAGTATCGGGGCCACTCGTTCCGCAGTAATCCCCGCCTTTTCCAGTTCCCGGTGATAGTCTCTCACGTGTTGCAGTGACAGTTTGCCATCTCTGGCTTTATCTCTAGCATAGCCTGCCGCGCTCTCCCCGGCAATCCGCCCGAAAACGATGACGTCCAGCAGGGAATTGCCCATCAGGCGGTTTTCGCCGTGCACACCGCCGGTGACCTCCCCGGCGATGAAAAGGCCGGGTATGGCCGTTTCCCCGCGGGCATTGTATTCCAGCCCCCCGTTCTGGTAGTGGAGCGTGGGGTAAATCAGCATTGGCTCTTTAGAGATATCAATGCCAAACCGCCGGTAAAGGATAATTTTGCCCGGGAATTCCCTCTCCACCGTGCCCTCCCCCATCAAGATATCAATCATGGGCGAGTCGAGCCAGACGCCCAGTTTGCCGGTGGGCGTGGCCACGCCCTTTCCTCTTTCCAGGCATTCCCGGATAATGGCCGCCGATTCCACATCTCTCGGCTCGCGCTCATAGATAAATTGCTCCCCATCTATGTTGACGAGATTGGCCCCCGCCCCGCGGAATTTTTCCGTGATGAGGATGCCTTCCAGCTGCTCCGGGTAGACAACGCCGGTGGGGTGGTACTGCACGGTGTGGAGGAATTTGAGCTTGAGGCCGGCACGGTAGCCCAGAACGATACCATCGGCCGTGGCCCCGTAGTGATTGGTGGTCATAAATCCCTGAATGTGCAGCCGACCGCAGCCACCGGTGGCGAGAATGGTTGCTTTGGCTTTGACCACGATATATTCTTCGGTCTCCAGGTTATAGAGTATGGCGCCGGCGCAGTGGCCGTGTTCATTCAACACCAGCTCAATGGCGGGTGAAAATTCCAGCACGGTGATATTCTCTTTATTGCGAGCCTCATCCCGGATGGTGCGCATGATTTCGGCGCCTGTGATATCACCGCAAAAATGCATCCGCTTCCGGCTTGTCCCGCCACCATGCATGGAGCGCAACCGGCCATCGGGAAATTTGGAGAACATCACCCCGAGCCTCTCCAGCCACCCGATTACTTCCGGTGCCTCAGTCACCAGGGTGTGAACCAGCTCCGGCTCATTCTTGAAGTGGCCGCCGCCCACCGTATCCAGATAATGAAGGCACGGGGAGTCTTTTTCGGTCTTGGTGGCTGCCTGAATGCCGCCTTCGGCCATCATGGTGTTGGCATCACCATGGCGGAGCTTGGTCGCCAGCAAAACCCGGGCCCCGCTTTGCCCGGCGAGCAGCGCCGCCGCCGTTCCGGCACCACCGCCACCGATTATCAGCACATCGGTCTCAATATTCACCCGCGAAAGGTCGATTTTGTCCGGCTCCAGCCGGCTCCACGCTTCAAGTAGGTCGGCAAACTCGTGAGCTACCCGGTAGCCCTTGCTCGGCCCCACCTTCAGCTCCCGTCGCCCTTCTTCTTTGAAATCGGGGTGAAACTTCTTCAGTATCTCCTCGGCCTCATCAATAGCCATCTTGGGGAATTCCTCCCCCCGCTTCTTCTGCGTCAGCCGCTTCGACCTGGTTTTCTCCACCACTTTGATGAGGCTTTTGAGTTCATCAGTATATGGCATGCTCCCCTCCTAGAGATAATCACGCTTGGCCGGCGTCCAGTCCTCATCAGCCATCTCTGGCTCGATTTCCCGGGACTGATATATTTCTCTGAGCTGTTTGATATCAGCTTTCATCAGCTCTTGCAGCGCCTGCTGGCATTTTTTACCCTCTGCCGCCTCGACGGCCGCGTTCAGGTGCTCTGCCCGCGGTGCAATCATGCTCCCGTAGATTCTCCGCGCCAGCTGGGCAATGTGGTACTGTGGCAGCTCGCCCAGGCAACGGCTGACGCAGAGGCCGCACTGGATGCAGCTGAAAGAAAGAGTGGCGGCCCGCTCAATGTTGCCCTGCTTCACCGCTGAAATCACGTCCATCACCTGAATATCCATGGGGCAGACCTTGGTGCAGCTGTTGCAGGCGAGGCAGCGAAACACCTCAGGGTACAGTTTGAATATTTCCTCGGGATTGCGGGAAAGCTGCTCAAAGTCATAGCGCGCCCGATTCGCCGGGTAAAAAGGTATCTGCGTCAGATACATATCCGGCTCGACCACCGTCTGGCAGGCCAGCCCGACCCGAATATGGTAGTCCCCCGGCTTGCGGTAGACCGTGGCGCAGGCACCGCAGATGCCGCCCCGACAGCCGCAGCCACGAATAAACTGGTAGCCTGCGTACTCCAGTGCCTTCATGATGGTGAGCGTTTCCGGCACCAGGTACCTCTTGCCCATGACAAATACCGGAATGAGCTTTGCCTTCCCTGCTTCCGTATCTTTCTTATCGACGGTCACTTTACGCTCTTTATCCGCCATAGTAACCTCCGTTCGATTATAGCCCATAAGAGGCCAGCAGACCAGAAGGTGAAACCAGATGCCTTTTCAGCCAGGACCTGGCTTCGGCTATTCCCAGAGCAAGCCCGATAAGCTCGGTAAAATAGAAGACGGGAAGTTTATTTGCATCCGTGCCGGTCTGCCGCATTTCCAGGTTGGCGTGGCACAGTGGACAAGCGGTGACCATGGCCTCAGCGCTGGCCCGCCTTGCCATTTCGACAAGCTCATCGACCAGCTGTCTGGCGATTTGTCGTTTGCTCAATGACAGGCTGCCGCCACAGCAGTCCACCTTCCCGGACCAGTCTCTGGCCTCGGCACCCAGGGTATCGAGCAGCGCGTCCAGGCACTGCGGGTTTTCCGGGTCGTCGAAGGCAACGATTTCGGGGGGCCGGACCAAGTAGCACCCGTAATAAGCCGCCAGTTTCATGCCCTTCAGCGGTTTCACCACTTTCTTTTTCAAGTTCTCCAGGCCTACGTCATGGCTGATTATATCTAAAAGATGTCTGGTGCGGTGTTTTGCCTGATAGGGAACCGCCATCAGGCGGCTGATTTCCTCCCTCAGACTGTCATCGCTCTTTATCTCATGGTGCGCCTTTCGCAGCCGGATATAGCAGGCAGGGCAGGCCACCGCGATGTCCATGCCCATCCCCTCAGCCAGCGCCAGGTTCCTCCCGGCGAGGGTAAAGGCCAGCCGCCGGCTGGTGCTGTGCCCGGAGGACGCCCCGCAGCAGCTCCAGTCAGGTATCTCCGCCAGCTCAATCCCAAGATGGGCGCAGACCGCACGCACCGACAGGCCATACTCTTTGGCCGTCGCCTCAAGGGAACAGCCGGGATAATAGGCATACCTCAAACTTGGTGCTGTCGGCTGGGTCATCTTTCCGCCCTCCGGAATATGTCCCTTACCTTTTCTATCTCTTTAAAGCGCTCCGGGAGCAACTTCAATTTGCCCTTCATCAGCATTTTTATCCCCGGAAGCAAATCGCTGAATAAGTCCCTCGTCCTGAGTTTGAGCTTTAAAATCAGGGAAAGCTCGTGCTGCCTTCCCCACTGTCTGATATTGGCCAGAAAAAGGCGATGAAAATCGGCGACGTTGCGCTCTTTCGCCAGTCCCTCACGCAGTGAAATCTCGCGCAGGACATCCATTATTTTCACCAGGTCAACCTCATTCGGGCACCTGGTGGCGCAGGTCTGGCAATCGGCGCAGACCCAGATGGTAGCACTGGTCAATACTTGCTCTCGGAGGCCAAGCTGCACCATGCGGACAATCTGATGGGGAAGGTAATCCATGGCAAAGGCCGATGGGCAGCCCAGGCTGCAGGTGAGACACTGGTAACAGCGGTCGATTTCCGTGCCGCTTTCTTCTTTCACCTGCGCGCTAAACTGCGCCTCAATTATGGCTTCGCCTTTGTCGTCAAAGTACTGCATGCGACTACATCCCGATATCGGTCAGTTCCTCCTCCTTGAACGTGGTCAGGGGCAATTCCTCATCAAGGCTTCGACCCGGCACGTAATTGAGCATCTTCTGCACCTGATGGCCCACCAGGCGGAAGATATCGGACACGGGAATATCATTGGGGCAGGCCTCGGTGCACAGTCCGCAGCCGACGCAGGAAGCCACCATGTGGTTCAATCTGGTCAGGTGGAAGAGAAGGGTATCGCTGGGCATGCGGAGGGCACCCTTTCGTTTGGCCCAGCCCAGGTATTTCTCCGCCTCGAACTCGAAGACCGGAGAGTCAAAGAAACATTCCTTGCAGTAACAGAGCGCACAGGCTGTTCTACAGTTATGGCAGTTGAGGCAGGTGGCAAAAGTGGCCATCAGCTTATCCAGACCCATTATTTCGGCCTGGGTCTGCTTCAGCTGCTCTTCTCTCTTCCCCGCCCTGGCTTCAAGGAGCTTGGCTATGGCTGACTGCCTCCCCTCTGCTTTTCCTTCCTCAAGGCCCAGCTCCTGAATTACTCTCTCCCCTTCTGGAGTCCCAGCCACCAGCAAGATGCCTTTCTCAAGGTCAGCCCCGAGCAGGCCGATGGTGAGGTCGGCGCCCATGGGAACCGGGTATTCACAGACCTGGCAGGCCTTGCGGAGCCGGGGGTCATCTTTTCCTTCTTGAACCCGCTTCAGGAAATCCTCGGTTGCTGATGAGCTTTCCTTGGCCAGTTTCCCGTAGTCAGCAACCGAATAGGTGCCATAGCAATCGATGCCAATCAGGAGCAGTTTTTCCAGCGAGGCCTGCTTGAGTTTCACCAGCTCGACCAGCGCCCTGAGTTCGCAGGGGCGCAGCACCACGCCCAACCGTTCCGGACTGGGTGATATCAAGGTGATTCTGGAGACAAGGCGGGCGGCGTTCACTGGCATCACTGGCGCCAGCGGATTGGCCGCCTGTATCTGTTCCGGGCGGCTCACGATGGTCGGCACCACGTTGTCCCTGGTGGGCAGTTCCAGTGGTACCAGCAGCGCAGCGACCAGTTTCTTCTCCAGAAGGCTGGCCAGAAACTGGCGAATCGCCCCGAGTATCCCCTGGTTCCCGGTTGGTATCACTGCGTATCGCTCCATTTCTATTTCCTATATGGACCAGTCTTTGCCCATCGGATTTGGCCCCAGTTTTTTGGCGGACGCGGTAACTTCATTCATAATGCGGGCAAACTTGGCGCCTTCGGCGGCGCTGATCCATTTTATCCAGACCCGGTTATTTTCCAGGCCGAGGGTATTCAGCACGGTCTTCAGTATGGCCATTCGCCTCCTCGCCTTGAAGTTTCCAGAGACATAGTGGCAATCGCCGGGGGGGCATCCCCCCACAATCACGCCGTCAGCCCCGCCGAGCAGTGCTCTCAACACGTAAACCGGGTCCACTGCCCCGCTGCACATGGTCCTTATGGGGCGGATGTTGGCCGGGTACTGCATCCTGAGTGTGCCGGCGAGGTCAGCGGCGGTAGCCGTACACCAGTTGCAAAAGAAGCCCACGATTACCGGTTCAAACTCTTTTTCCTCGGCCACTTTGCTACCTCCTTATCATTAAAACGCGGCATCTATCAGCGAAAACACCTGCTGGTCCCGGAAACCCCTGATTTTAGCCGCGCCGCTGGGGCAGGCCACAACGCAGGCCCCACAGCCCTGACACAGTGCCTCCCGCACCACGATTTCATTGGCTTCCTCATCTTTAACTCTGGCATTATAGGGACAGACACTGACGCACAGCTCGCATTTACGGCACTGCCGCTGGGTTGTCTCGGAAATAACTCTGCCCGCTTTGAGTTGTTTCGAGGTCAGCAGTGATACCGCTCTCTGGGCCGCCGCCTGAGCCTGGGCGATGGTCTCCTCGACCCCGCGCGGCGAATGGGCCAGCCCGCAGACGTAGATGCCATCTTTCAGAAAATCCACCGGCCGGAATTTTTCCTCCGCCTCACGGAAAAACCCGCCTTCGTCCAGCTCAACGGCTAAAATGCCAGCCAGAGCCCGGTTATCACCGGGTATTATGCCCGTGCTCAGGACGACAAGGTCTGGTTCCAGCACCAGCTTTCCCTTAAGCGCCGGCTCGACGAACTCAACGCTTAGTTTTTCCTCGTCCTGTTTCACCTCCGGCCGGCAGTCCGGCTCGTAGCGGATAAACCGCACGCCTTTTTCTCTGACCAGGGTATAATGCTCCTCTTTGAAGCCGTAACTCATCAAATCCCGGTAGAGAACGGTCACCTCGATATCAGGCTTGGCTGCCTTCAATTTCAACGCATTCTTTATTGCCTGCGAGCAGCAGACCCGACTGCAATAGGGCCTGTCTTTATCCCTGGAGCCAACACATTGTATCATAACCACCGAGCTTAACCCACCGGGGTCAATCTCGCCGGCGGACAGTCGCCTTTCCAGCTCTCGCTGCGTGAGCACCTGTTTGCTCTGCCCATACCGGTATTCGACAGGATGGTACTCATCACCACCGGTGGCGACAATTATGGCCCCGGCGGCCACCGCGCTGACAGACCCGTCTTTCCCTTTAACACCGACTCTAAAATTGCCGGCGTAACCGCTCGCTGTCACCACCTCCGAGTCCATAAACCGGTGGATACGGGGGCTTTTTTTCACCCTCTCCACGGTGTCCTTAAGCAACGGCCGGGTGTCCCCGCTTTCCAGGGTAGAATATATGTGGTTCAGGTTGCCGCCAAGCTCCGATGACCTTTCGACAAGGCTGACCTCGATTCTGTGCTGAGCGATGGAGAGCGCCGCCGTCATACCGGCCAGGCCACCACCGATGACCAGCGCCCGGGGTGTCACCGCGGTCAGTGAGGCGGACAGGTAATCCGACTGCCTGACGTCTTCTATGGCCATGGCCAGCATGCTTTTCACCTTGGCCCGAGCCTTCTCCGGCTGGTCACGGTGCACCCAAGTAATTTCTTCCCTGAGGTTCACCACCCTGATGAGGGCCGGGTCAAGTCCAGCCTCTGCCGCCAGTTCGCCGCGCATGGTTTCATTGATATAAGTACATGCGCCCAGTACCAGACGGTCGACCCTGTGCTCCTTCACCCTTTTGCTTACTGTCTCGAAAGATTCACCCCGGCAGAGATAAGGCATCGGTTCAACGTGAACGACGCCGGGCAGTTTTCCGAGGTAATCAGCCACCGATTCAAGTTCAAGCGCTGAGTCAATCTCGCCGCCGCAGCCGCACAGAAAAACGGCGGTCCTCGGCTTTTCCTCTCCAGCCTGCTTTTTCGCCGGTTCTTTTCCAGCCTTGCTGACCGCCGGTGAACGGAGCCATTTCGATGCCTCGCCGGCCGCGGCACCGGCCTCGACCACGGTATCGGCGATATCTTTGGGGCTGGCGGCACTGCCACATACGTATATCCCTTCCCGCATCGTCTCGACTGATGAGAACGGCTGCGTCTGGCAGAACCCCCACCGGTTCGTTTCCACGCCCAATACCTGACAGAGCTCATGGAATTCCGGAGCCGGCGTCTGGCCCACGGACAGCACGACCATCTCAAACTGGCGCCTGACCGGTGCTCCGTCTTCAGAGGTTACCGTCAGCATGAGATTATGGGTCTGAGGGTCTTCTTTCACCACCGGGACACGGCAGCGAGTGAAGTGCACACCAAGCTCATCCCTGGCCCGCTCGTAGTAGCGGTGGTATCCTTTGCCAAACGCCCTGAGGTCCATGAAAAAGATATGGACATCCGTCTGCGGGAAGCTCTGCCTGATGAGCGTCGCCTCCTTGACGGCAAACATGCAGCACGCTGAGGAGCAGTAATCCCTCCGGCTGTCCCGCGAGCCAATGCACTGCAGGAAAGCAATCGAGGCTGGCGCTCTGCCATCCGAAGGGCGAACCAGCCCCCCGTTAAAAGGCCCACCGGGACTGAGTATCCGCTCCAGCGCAATGCTGGTTATCACGTTGGGGTAACGCCGGTAGCCGTACTGCGTGGCGAGACGCGGGTCAAATTCCTCGAAGCCGGTCGACAGGATGATAGCACCCACCTGGAGATGCCTCGTGCTTTCTTTCTTTTCCAGATTAATGGCAGCCGTCGGGCATTTGCTCACGCACTCCCCACACCGGGTGCACCTCTCCCAGTCTATGGCATACCGGCGAGGAGTGGCGTATGGATTTGGCACATCAATGGCCTTCTTTCGACCCAGCCCTTCATCAAACTGGCTTTCCACTTCGACCGGGCAGACCTCGGTGCAGAGGCCGCAGCCAAGGCATAATTGAGGGTCAACGCCAGCATCTTTGGTACGCACCGTCGCCCGGAAATCGCCGGCCTTACCCTGCAGTTCGGTTACTTCGGTGTGGTATAGCAATTCGATGTTGGGGTGAATCAGCCCGCGCCGCAGGCAGAACTGGCCAGACCGGTCTCTATTGAGCGTAGGAAGCAACTGGCACAGGTTGCAGTGGTTATCGGGAAACCACTTGTCCATCTGGATAAGCGTGCCCCCGATGCCCGGCTTCCGCTCGCAGAGATAGACCGTGTGCCCCGCCTCCGCCAGCTCCAGAGAGGCCTTTATCCCCGCCACCCCGGCCCCTATTATTAAAACCGCTTCTGACTTGGCCATTTTATCAGCTCATGCATATTTCGCGGTAGCGATATCGATTACCTCAAAGAACTGACTGGCAGTCCAGTTCTTGTGCTGCATCGCTTTGGAAGGACAGGTAGCGGCACAGGCGCCGCAGCCTTCACATATCGCCTCATTGACCCTAGCCACCTTTTTCACCGGGTCAAGCTCGATGGCCTTGAAGGCACAGATAGAAACACACTGCCCGCAGCCGCGACATACTTCCACATCTGCGACGGCGACCACTGGCTCGTGTAGAAGTTCCTTACGGGAGAAGAGAGAAAGGATTTTGCTCGCCGCGCCGCTCGCTGAGGCGATGGTATCGGGCAGGTCCCTCGGCCACTGCGCTGTCCCCGCCAGGTAGATACCGGAGGTGAGAGTCTCCACCGGCCTGAGCTTGATGTGCGCTTCGGTGATGAAACCATGCTGGTCGGCGATGATGTTAAGCTTTCTTGCCATCTCCCTGGCTCCGGTGCTGGGCACCATGGCGGTGGCCAGAACCACCAGGTCGGCTGAGATTTCAATGCTCTTCCCGGTCAGGGTATCCACACCCCAGACCTTGAGCGTATCCCCGTCCCGGAATACCCGGGAGACCCTGCCCCTCAGATAGAGCACCCTTTCCTCGTCCACCACCTTCTTGACAAATTCCTCATAGCCCTTGGCATCAGAACGAATATCCATATAGAAAATATAAACCTGGCCGTTGGGAACAGCCTGCCGGTAAAGCAGCGCCTGTTTCGCCACGTACATGCAGCACACACGGGAGCAGTAAGACACACCGTGTTCCGGGTCGCGCGACCCGACACACTGAATGAAGACCACCTGCTCGGGTGTCTTCCCATCAGACGGCCTCCTGACCTCCCCATGTGTTGGCCCGGAAGGTGAAAGCAGCCTTTCGAACTGCAGCCCGTCTATCACGTCCGGGTCAGTGGCATATTCGGCGAGGCCATCGCACGGGAAGAGCTCATACCCCGTGGCCACGACGATGGCGCCAACCCTCTCCTCGACTATGGTATCCTCCTGCTGGAAATCGATGGCCTCACTGGGGCAAATATCTTTACAGGCGCGGCATTCTCGGCCGTTAAAATGCTGACAGGTCTGCCGGTCTATCACCGGGCGCAGTGGCAATGCCCCCGGGAAAGGAAGATAGACGGCGTGACGCTGTGCTAGACCACGGTCAAATTCGGAAGGGGCCGTGACCGGACAGCTTCCCAGGCAGAGTCCGCAGCCGTTACACCTCTCCTCATCAACGATGGTGGCTTTCCGCCTGATGTTCACCTGGAAATTGCCCACGTATCCGGAGACATCCTCCACCTCGGAGTAGGCGTAAAGCATGATATTGGGATGTGAAGCCACCTTGGCCATCATAGGTGAGACCATACAGGGAACGCGGCCAGCCGTGGGGAACGTTCCTGATAGCTGCGTGGCATGCCCGCCGATGCTTGGGTTTTTCTCCACCAGCACGACCTCATAGCCGCTATCGGCGATGTCCAAGGCCACCTGCATACCGGCCACCCCGGCCCCGATAACCAGCACCCTTTTGGTCAGCGGCACCACCAGCGGGGTCAGGGAAATATTGCGACGCAGCTTTTCAATCACCGATTTGATGATGGCTACCGCTTTTCTGGTGGCCGTCTCCTTATCCGCAACATGAGGCCAGCTGCACTGTTCCCTGATATTCGCTATCTCGCAATGGTAGGGGTTAATGCCTTCTGACGCGGCCAGCTTACGAAAAGTGGTCTGATGCAGGGAAGGCGAGCAATTGCTCATAACGATACCATCAAGGCCTTTTTCTTTAATTGCCTTCCGCACCAGCTCCTGGCCCGGCTCGGAGCACATGTAGATATAGTGCTCGGCATGTTCAACTTCAGGGTAGTTCTTTATCTGCGCCACCACCCGTTCCACATCCACCGTGCCCGCGATATTCATGCCGCAGTGGCAGACAAAGACCCCTATTTTTCTCTTTTTCAACGCGCCACCACCTTTTCCGGCAGCCGCTCGCTTGCCGAGAACAGAGTGAGGACTTTGCTGGCCGCCCCGCTACCCTGGGCCACTGAATCGGGGATATCCTTGGGGCCCTGGGCTGTTCCGGCAATGTAGATGCCGGGGATAGCGGTCTCCAGGGGACGAAGTTTGTAGTGAGCTTCGCTGATGAATCCGTAGCTATCGGTATTGATGCCGAGTATCCGCATCAATTCTTTACCGGCTGGATTGGGCAACATGGCCATGCCCAGAACCACTAGGTCGCCGGACAATTCGACTCTTTTCCCGGTCAGGGTATCAGCCCCCCAGACCTTGAGTTTGTCACCATCCCGGAACACACGGGACACTCTTCCCCTCAGGTATAAGACACCGTCCTCTTCCACGGCCCTCTGTATAAATTCTTCATAGCCCTTCCCCGTGCTCCTGGTGTCCATATAGAAAATATACGCCTGCCCATCGGGGACAGCGTGCTTGTAGAGCATGGCCTGTTTGGCTAAATACATGCAGCATACCCGGGAACAGTAGGGTACACCGTGCTCGGGGTCACGGGAGCCCACGCACGAGATGAATACCACCTCTTTGGGTGACTTGCCATCGGATGGCCTCAATACCACGCCGGCATTAGGCCCGCCGGGGGCAAGAATCCGCTCAAACTGAATCCCGTCCACTATGTCAGGGTCAGGTTCATACTCGGCGATTGCCTTCTTGGGGGTCAGCTCAAACCCGGTGGCCACCACGATGGCACCGACATCTAATTCCTCGTAACGGTCAACCATCTCATGGTTTATGGCCTGCCTCTGGCAGGCGGCTTCACAGGAACGGCACTCACAGCAGCCGGGACAGTTCAGGCAGCGCCTGGCTTCCGCCACGGCAGCCTCCTCGTCAAGGCCAAGCTCTACCTCAGCAAAGGAGCCTTCCCTCAGCTTCAGGTCAAGCATTGGCATCATGGCCCTTGACCTCGGCAATACCCCCTCTTTGGATACTTCTTCGACTTTGTTAAGCGGCTTGGGCCTTCCCGGCCTCAGGTCAGTGCCTTTCAGATAGCGGTCAATGCTTTCCGCTGCCTCCTTGCCGGCCGCAATGGCCCCGATGACATCCGCCGGCCCGGAGACCACGTCCCCGCCGGCGAAGACGCCAGCTATATTAGTCTCCAGCGTGACCGGGTCCACGGCTATGGTGCCCCGCTCCGTGACGGCAAGCCCCCCGGGCAGTCCCGCTTTAGCCACCGACTGCCCGATGGCGATAATGACATTATCCACATCCAGCGTAAACTCCGAGCCCTTGACCGGTATCGGTCGTCGGCGGCCACTGGCATCAGGCTCACCCAGCTCCATCCGAAGGCACTCAATGCCGGTCAATTTGCCGCCGTGGCTCAGGACTTTCACCGGCGCGGCCAGGATGTGGAGCTTAACCCCCTCATTTTCCGCCTCATCCACCTCGCTGGCGACAGCCGGCATTTCCTCCCGGGAACGACGGTAGACGATAGTTACCTCATCAGCGCCGAGTCGTCTGGCGACTCTGGCGGCATCCACCGCCGCATTGCCGCCACCAATGACGGCCACCCGCCGGCCCAGACTGATTGTATCCCCGGAATTTATCCTCTTCAGGAAATCAATGGCCTGAATCACCCCCGGCGTGTCCTCACCGGGAATGCCCATCTTCTGGCTCACCCAGGCACCGGTGCCGAGGAAAACGGCCCGATACCCATCGGCGGTGAGCTGGTTCAGGTCTGCCACCGGGCTATCTGTCCTGATTTCAACGCCGAGCTCTTTAATATAATCAATCTCGTTGTCCAGTACCTTCTTCGGCAGCCGGTACTCCGGAATCCCATAGCGCAGCAGGCCGCCGGCCATTGGCATAGCTTCAAACACGGTCACCGGATAACCTTTCCGGACCAAGTCATAGGCACAGGCCAGGCCGGCCGGGCCGGAACCAACAACGGCCACCTTTTCCTGGCTCGTCTTTTCGACCGGGGCTATCTTATCCCTGCCTGCCTTCATCTCGTAATCGGCCACAAATCTTTTGAGAGTTCGGATGGCCATGGGCTCATCAACGGTCCTGCGCTCGCAGTCCAGTTCACAGCGATGGGTGCAGACCCGTCCGATTACCCCGGCGAAGGGCATGGTCTGGCGCACCAGTTCCAGGGCTTCTTTGAACTTGCCCTGAGAAATAAGGGCAATATACCCCTGGGCGTTGACCCCCGCCGGGCAGGCAATACGACACGGGGCGATGCCTCTTTTCTCCACCGTGAAGACCGCGGGAACTGCCTGCCCGAAGGGTTTATATATTGCTTTGTGCGTGGCGATACCGCGCTCATATTCGCTGTACACTTCTACCGGGCAGACGTTGGCACAGTCTCCGCACCCGGTGCATTTTCCCCGTTCCACGTAAGCCGTTTTTCTCCTGATACGGACATTGAAATTCCCAACCTCTCCGGAAACACTTTCCACCTCGGAATACGTCAGAAGCCTGATATTGGGGTGCTGACCAACCTCCACCATTTTGGGGGTCATGATGCATTGTGGGCAGTCCAGCGTGGGAAAGACCTCGGCGTACTGTATCATATGCCCGCCGATGCTGGGCTCTCTCTCCACCAGGAAGACCTCATAGCCGGCATCGGCGATGTCCAGAGCCGCCTGAATGCCGGCCACCCCACCGCCAATTATCAGCGCCTTTTTGGTAACCGGCTTGCGAACCTCAGGTACGGGCGGTGGCGAGACCAATTTGGCGGCAAGGTTTGCCACCGCCTCGGCTATCCTTTCTGAAGGCTTTTTCCCGTCAATCTGCGCGCGCAAATCAACCACTTCAAACTGATTGGGAGACAGCCCGGCGGCAGATGCCAGGTCGCCAAACGTGTCTTTATGGAGCAATGAAGAACAGCTGGTGAAGACCACCCCCTCCAGACTGTGTTCTTTGATTACTCCGGCTACCGGCGCCGGTCTGGGGTTGAGACACATATCAGGGTGAATTTCGGCATAGGCAACATCCGGGCCACGGCGGACCGCCGCTAACAGCTTCTCCACATCGGTCGGCTTCAGGGGGCTGAGTCGGCAGTCGCAGAGTAAAATTCCAATCCTTGCCATGGTTATTTTAATTAAGGGACCAGTTTCTTGTTCTTGAGCCGGGCGAGAAAATCGCTGTCGCGTGATTCAAAGTGGCAGACCTTCGGGTCAATGCCCAGGGAAATGGCCAGAAGTTGACTGAAATAGAGGACGGGCAGGCCACTGAAATCGCTGTACCTTGATATCAACTCAGTCTGCCTTTGCGTCAGGTTAAAGTGGCAGAGGGGACAGGTGAGGACCAGGGCTTCGGTGCCGCGCCTCGATGCCGAACTCAATATCTCCCAGGCGCGCTGGGTGATGAAATCGGTGTTCCCCACAATCTGAAAGGAGCCGCAGCATTCGGTGGCGTAGGGGAAATCCACAGCCTCGGCACCTATGGCCTCCATCAGCCGGTGCAGAATGGTTGGCCTCTCCACCTGGTCGATAGCCACTTCCTGGGGTCGCAGCAGGGTACAGCCGTAATACGGTGCCACTTTCAGACCTTGCAGCGGAACCCTGACCTTGGCGGCGATGTTCTCCCAGCCGACGTCATCACGGAGCACCTCAAGAAGATGGACCACCTCCACCTCCCCGTTGTAGTCAACCTCTTCCTCCATGAAGTCGTTGAGTGTTTTCCTCTTTTCGGCATCATTCCGCATCAGCAGATTCGCCCGCTTCAGCGTATGGTAGCAGAAAGAGCACAGGGTACCCACCCGGTTGCCGCCCTGCTCCTTGACGCGGATAAGGTTGCGCACCGGCGCCAGGTGATGGGCCAGGTCATCCTCGGCGAGCGAATAGACGGTGCCGCAGCAATTCCAGCGCTCGATTTCGACCAGCCTGATGCCCAGGGCATCCATGCTGGCAATGGCGGAATCCTCGAGGCCCTTGGCCTTGGTCTTCAACGTGCACCCGGGATAGTAACTCAGTTCCATAAATATCCCCTCAGGCAGTGTGTTTGCGGAAACCGCTCACCAGTGCTATCTGGGGAAGTTCGCCGATGATGTCCTTGGGAATGCTGGCTGCCCCCACGTAGTCGATATTTTTCCTCAGGGTGATGAGCCTTATCGCCTCCATCACCCGGCCCAGGTCAACGCCGCGCGGACAGCGAGCGGTACAGGTGAGACAGGAGGCGCAGAGCCAGACCGTCTTGGCGGCGGCGATATCCTCTTCCAATCCCAGCTGTGCCAGCCGAATAACCTGATTGGGCAGCAAATCCATGGCAAAGCACATGGGACAGCCAGCCGAGCACTTGCCACACTGGTTGCAGGCCAGAAGGTCCTGTCCGGAAATTTCGGCTACTTTCTTGACGAAGTCGCTCTGGAGCGTCCGCGAGGAAATCTGAATCCTCATTCCAACCAATGCCTAATTCTAAATCCAGGCGGAGCCTGGAAATACATTTATGCTGAGCTTTAAAGCGGGCTAGGCGATAATTCGACGATAGTTAAAGGCGAGCGGTGGCCTATTCGCTCCTGCCACCTGCCGACCAATTTTTCATTCAGCATATATTCTTATTTTAACAAATGCGATGCAAAAAGCAAAATCGGGACCGCCCGGCGGAACAGGAAAAAGGCGATTTTAGCACCTTGCTCCAGGCCGTCTGAACTTGTGCTCTCACACCCAATCATATATAATATTGTGGCGGTCTTATGAACAGGGTTGAGATATACCGAGGGTGGTGCAAGAAATGTGGTATCTGCATTGCCTTCTGCCCCCGTAAAGTCCTTGAAGCTGATGATTCATCATATCCCATCGTAAAATTCCCCGAAAAATGCACTGGTTGCCTGCTCTGCGAAAAGCGCTGTCCCGATTTCGCCATCGTGGTCTATAAAGATGAAGAAAGCCGTGAAGAAGCAGGTTCTCCTGCAGGGAAATGAAGCCTGCGTTGCCGGCGCACTGATGGCCGGCTGCCGTTTCTATGCCGGGTATCCTATCACCCCGGCAACTGAAATCATGGAGATTATGGCCCGGAAATTGCCCGAGGTCGGCGGCGTCTTTATTCAGATGGAAGATGAAATCGCCAGTCTGGGCGCAGTTATCGGCGCCTCGCTCGCCGGCAGCAAGAGCATGACCGCCACGAGCGGGCCGGGTTTCTCCCTCATGCAGGAGCATATCGGCTTTGCCTGCATGGCTGAGGTACCCTGCGTCATCGTCGATGTCATGCGCCCCGGGCCGAGCACCGGGCTGCCCACGCAGCCCTCCCAGGGTGATGTCATGCAGGCCCGCTGGGGCGCCCACGGTGACCATCCCATCATTGCCCTCGCCCCTTCGTCAGTATATGAGTTTTTCGAGCTCACCGTACAGGCCTTCAACCTCTCGGAACGGTACCGCACTCCCATCATCATTCTCGTTGATGAGGTGGTGGCACACATGAGGGAAGGGGTCATTCTGCCTTCCAAGGAGACCCTGGTAATTGAAGAGAGGCCCCGCCCCACTATGCCGCCGGAATGGTATATTCCCTACGCTGACCCGGGCACCGGCGTGCCACCGATGCCGGCATTTGGCGATGGTTACCGCTATCATGTGACCGGCCTGTCCCATGATGTGAGGGGATATCCCACCGTTCGCACCGACGAGGTGGAACCACTCATCAACCGGCTCTTCACCAAGATATCGAAGGATTTCGACCGCCTGCAGTGGTTTGACTCATTTGAGACCACAGATGCCAGGGTGACGGTAATCGCCTATGGCTGCGTGGCGCGCGCCGCACGCCGGGCGGTGCAGAAGGCACGGGAAAAGGGGCTTCAGGTGGGGCTGATTAATCTGAAAATCCTCTGGCCTTTCATGCGCCGTACCGTAAGCGGCATACTGGCAAATTCGAAAAAAGTGCTGGTGCCGGAACTGAACGTCGGGCAGATTTCCCGGGAGGTGAAGAGGGTCAATCAAAGTCGCTGCGAGGTGGTCACGCTGAACAAGGTCGACGGCACACCTATCAAGCCTGCGGAAATCCTGCAGAAACTGGAGGAGATATATCCATGAGGGAAACAGACCACCTAGTCCACAGGTATCTCCGCTCGAGCAAAAGGTTCCCGCATATATGGTGCGCCGGCTGCGGCATCGGCATCTTCATGCAGGCCCTGATTCGAGTTATTGACCGGAGCGGATACCGCAAAGACGATATCGTACTCATATCCGGTATCGGTTGTTCCGGCCGACTTCCGGTATATATTGATTTTAACACGCTGCATACCACCCACGGCCGAGCGCTCACCTTTGCCACCGGCATAAAGCTGGCCAATCCCCGTCTCAAAGTGCTCACGGTGATGGGCGACGGCGATGCCGTGGCCATCGGGGGGAACCACTTCATCCACGCCGCCAGGCGGAACGTTGAGATAGCCAGCTTCATCCTGAACAACAACGTCTACGGGATGACCGGAGGACAGACCTCGCCGACCACACCATACGGCGCGAGGACCGCATCATCGCCATACGGTAACCTCGAGCCGGATTTTGATATCTGCCGTCTGGCCGAGGCTGCCGGAGCGGTCTTCGTCGCCCGCTCCACCGTATTTCACACGCAGCTCCTTGAGCGGCTCATCGGCCTGGCGCTGCAGAAGAAAGGGTTTGCCGTGGTGGAAGTGGTATCGCCATGCGTAACCTACGGCGGCAATTTCCTTAAGCTCAAGTCGCCGGTGGAAATGATGCAGTGGCAGAAGGATAATTCCATTACGGTGGAAAAAGCGAAACAGCTGAGCGAGGCGGAACGGGAAGGGAAGATAGTCATCGGCGTTCTGGGGGATAGAGAAAGGCCAAGCTATCATGAACAATACCAAAGTCTCATCGGGGAAAAGTCCAAGGTTTGAAATCAGGATAGCCGGCGCCGGCGGCCAGGGTATCATTTTGGCCGGGATAATGCTGGCCGAGGCAGGCATCATCCAGGACCTTTACGTGGCGCAGAGCCAGAGCTACGGCCCGGAGACAAGGGGCGGCAACTCAATTTCCGAGGTCATCCTGAGCGATACGGAAATTGATTTTCCCCAGTCCACCGAGCTAAATGTGCTGATTGCCCTCACCCAGGTAGCCTGCGACCGTAATCTGCCGGACATGAAAGCGGATGGCCTGGTGATTATTGATTCAGAGGCGGTGCCGCGGGTTCTCTGGGAGAAAGTAATCTCGATACCCTTTGGGGAAATAGCCCGGAAGGCCGGTGAGGAACGTGCCATCAATGTGGCCGCCCTTGGCGCCCTGGTACCCGTCTGCCCACTCATCAGCCGCCGTGCTTTAACTAAAGCCATTGCCAACCGACTGCCTTCCGCAAAGCTGGAGGTGAACCTGCAGGCGTTTGATAAGGCACTGCGTTTTGCCCGCAGATGGCAAGGTCGTCTGAAGTATGCCGTGACCACAGAAGAATATGAAATCTGAAGTTCATACCGCTCATAAAGCTGCCCAGACGTGAAAGATGTAGCCCCCGATAATATTTTCCATTCCCGCCCAGACCTGGCCGTACCAATAAGCATTAAAAGCCCACCTTGAATGTGATATAATTTAATTTGGGGAAATGGCGGTCAAGACGGTAGCCACCAATCGCAAGGCATACCATAATTACCACATCGGGGAGAGTATGGAAGCGGGCATCGCCCTCACCGGCACGGAGATAAAATCAATCCGTGAAGGAAGGGTGAGCCTGGGAGATGCCTATGTCAGGCCGGAGAACGGTGAGCTCTGGCTGCTGAACGCGCACATCGCGCGCTACGAGGCCGGGAGCTATATGAGCCATGAGCCGAAGCGGCCGCGCCGTCTCCTTCTGCACCGCAAGCAGATTGATGACCTGGCTAGCCAGGTGGCTGAGAAGGGACTGACGCTGGTGCCGACGAGGCTGTACCTGAAGGACAGCCGAGCCAAGGTGGCCATCGCCCTGGCCAAAGGCAAAAAACTGTACGATAAGCGGGAGACCATCGCCCAGCGCGAGGTGGAAAGAGAAATCGGGCGGGCGGTGAAAAGCCGCAAACGGTAAAGGAGGTTTTAAGACAAGTTCGCCGCAGCCAGTGGGGACGCGTGGTTTCGACAGGGGAAGTAGGCTGCAGGGTTGCAGGCTGAGGTGCCATCACCCTCACAAAACGGGTGGCAAAAAATAAACGGCGAACCTGAAGTCGTTTACGCAGCTTAAAATAGCATAGCTGCACACTCACCCTGACCCCTCCTCAACGGGTCGGGATTGGGTGACGCAAAGTTGAGGTGCCACTGCCGGACGTCGATAAAGGCAGTGTAAGAACCATCGACTGGTCTGGCTGAACTCGGTCAGCAGAGGTCAGCCGGATGAGACTAAAGAGTTGACTAAGCCTGTAGCATGCCCTGGGTCGCTTCTTCTGGACGGGGAGTTCGACTCTCCCCCGTCTCCACCA
>CAZJGR010000024.1:0-22571 GCA_964545815.1 uncultured Dehalococcoidaceae bacterium
CAACATCATCGGTTTTGAAGCGGGTGACGCCGGTGACATCATAGGGAAATTCCAGGAAGACCGGCCCCGGCTGTCCGTTCCGGGCGATGGAGAAGGCCCTGCGGACGAACCAGGGGATTCTCTCGGCGTACGGAATGCGAACACTCCACTTGGTGATGGGCTTCATTATGGCTGTCTGCTCGGTCTCCTGGAAATCGCCCATTCCCTCCAGCTTCTGCGATGATGAATGTGCGAATATGATTAACGGTGAACAGCCGGAATATGCCTCAAGAATCCCGGGGACAAGATTGGCCACCCCTGGCCCCGGGCTGGCCGCGCATACCCCGGGCCGCCCGCTCACCCTGGCATAAGCCATGGCCATAAAAGGCGCTGAACCCTCGTAACGCAGATTTATGGTCTTCAATCCCGGGACCTTTTCGGCGTGTAGCTGGAGGCCGGTGTCTCCCAGGCCGAAGACAAATTCAACCCCTTCGGCTTTTACCATGCCAGCGATTGCTTCCCATACGTTCATCGCCTGTCTCCCACTTTATCAGCATTCCCGATAGTTATACCATAATCGGGCCAAGGACGGCGAGTGAGAGCAGCATAGGCATTTCGGGCTAACTGTTATCTTATTTCCGGCGTTTGTCGTTGCATTAGCCCGATTTGGACCGTGGCGGATGGAAAATCTGAGGGTGAAACAGCAGATACAGCAGTGAGCCGAAGCAGGGAATAAATATTATGATTATGGCCCAGGGCGGCTTTCGCCTCCCGAACACCCTGTCTCTGGTGGCTAAATCCTGTAACATGACCGCAGCCAGAACCCAGTGCACTATGCCAAAGAGAACAATCCTCAAAATCCATTCGAAGTCCATATCTCTGCTTCCGGTGGCTCTGCTTCTTTAGTACCGTATTATATACGTTACCCATAATATGAGGCAAAGGCCATTAAACAGGGGGGAACAGATGCGAGTTTATGCTTTGGGTTTCTCGCGCGTTGAAATATTTCTGAAAATGGAAATCTGGCATGTGGTGCCATCGGAGTCAGTATAAGGGGCGGCCATGATTTCATACCGTGTACCATCGGGGAAATCGCATTCCCAGTGGTCAAATTGGCCGCTTTTAATAACCTCTGTTATCTTGCAGTCCCGGCGGCACGGGGCATCAAGGTGATGAAGGTGCTGATAGCAGGGCAGTCCGGTGCCGTCACCGAATTTATTCACCATATATGAGTTCATAAATCTTATCTTGTAGTCGGGGCCAGTGATGAGGATGCCATCCGCTATGCCGTCAACGATTTTCAACAGCCTGTCTCTTTCGACAGTTAACATTGCGTCCAGCTGCTGGTATTGCTCCGTCTTATTGCGGGAGATGCCGGTCAGTATGCCGATGGTACCGGCGAAAAGGGTGAATAATACCATCCGGAGCAGAGGGTCTGGAAATGGGGAGATAAAAAAGGCGCGGGGCAGAAAGATAATGAAGGAGACCAGTGTCATGATGAACGCGCCTTTAACCCGGGCAGTGTGCGCGGCGTAGATAATCGGTGCCAGAAACAGAAGGCGGTGGATGTCATGGATACCGTAGAAAAAATTGAGACGCAGCGTGTCCCAGGCCGCCCAGTCCACCAGTTCACCAAAATAGTAGAATACGGTGCAGAACAGTGTCATTCCGGGCAGAATAAATAGCTTCAAAGTCGGGTGGCCATTCGTTTCTTTCGCCATTTCTCTGTGCCTAATGTCTCTTCTTCATTGTCAACTAGCCGTTTTACCGCCCTGATGCGTTGCGGAGATTTTCAGGCTGTGTTACTGGTCTGGCGGTTCTGAGCCAGTGCCTTCTTGCGCACGCGGTCGCGTACCAGGCGGTACAGGCTGGTGAACGCTCCTGCCCAGATAAGGGCTGGCCACAGGATTATGAAAGGCACGACGAGCACCAGCAGTATGATGAATCCAATCCCCATTTTTACTACCTCCCTTCTACCTCAACTTTCTTTCTGAGGGCAGCTCTCTTTTTCCAGGCATTCCTGATGGCGGTGTAAATGCCACCGATGTTGGTATACCAGACGAAAGCCGCTGGAAAGAGGATGATTGGTATGACGATAATCAGTGCCAAGATGAATTCCCACTGCATCTTCCTGCTACCTCCACTATAACCTTATCACGGTGCGGTCAAAATAGCTTCCGCTACGATGCCTATTTCTCATTTCCAAAAAGGCGTAATACTCAATATCCGGGATTACGTATTTAAGCTACTGGCAGCCATCTGGTGATTAGGTAATTATGCTTACTGCGGGCGGGGCTTTTTAAATGACGGTTCGGCAATCTTGAGCGCTTGAAGAAAAAAGGGTATGATAGAAGTGAGCGAAGTTCAGGGAGCTGGTATTTGAGTACCATCAAGATATTGATTGCGGACGACCATGCGGTGGTGCGTGAGGGTACCCGCCAGATTCTGGAGAAGGAAGCGGACATGAATGTCGTGGCGGAGGCCGCCGATGGTGAAGAGGCCATCAGGTTGGCTGGCAGTTCCGCTCCTGATGTTATCATCATGGACATATCAATGCCCAGGCTGGACGGCATAGAGGCGACCAAGCAGATAAAAGCGCTTCATCCTAATATCGCTATCCTCATTCTTTCCGCCTATGATGATGACCAGTTTGTTTTTAATTTGATTGAGGCTGGAGCAGCCGGTTACCTCCTCAAGAGCGTGCGCGGCCATGAGCTGATTGAGGCAGTACGCGCGGTAAATGCTGGTGAGTCCGTGCTGCATCCGGCAATTGCCCGGAAAGTGCTTAATCGTTTTGCCCCGGCGGCGGGCCGGGAGCCAAAGCAGAAAGTCCTGGAAGTGCTCAGTGGCCGGGAGGTTGAGGTGCTGCGGCTGGCAGCAAAGGGGTTGAGCAATCAGGATATTGCTAATGAGCTCTGTTTGAGTTTGCGCACCGTACAGGCCCATCTGGGCCATATTTTCAATAAGCTGCAGGTCAGCTCGCGGACAGAGGCTGTGGTGCGCGCTCTCAAGGAGGGCTGGATAACTCTAAGTGACGTTGCCTGAGAAGTGCCACCGGGTGAAAAACGTGGGGAGTAATGTGGCCAGATACTCATTCACACGTTGGCTGATAAGGGCGCTGGGCAAGCCCGGTTTCTGGCTTATTGTGTTACTGCTCGTCCTCATTACCATCCCGCACTACGCCGAGGCTTTAAAACACCCCGCATTTGTCATAGAACTGATTTCCAAGCTTGACCTGGAGCGGCATGCCTTTGAGAGGATTCTCTATCTGGCGCCGATTGTCTGGGCGGGCTTTATCTTTGGCTGGCGAGGGGCGATGGTCACATCATTCGCGACCCTCGCCTTAATGCTCCCCCGGGTCTTCATGTTCTCACTCTATCCGAAGGACGCACTGTTTGAAACGGCGGCGGTCTTTATTGTGGGCAACGTGCTGGCGCTCAGTTTTGCCTCGCTCCGCCGGGAGAGGGAATACCGCACTCAGCTTGAGGAGGCAAGGCGGGACCTCGAAGGCAATATTGAGACTATCAAGAAAAGTGAGCGACAGTTGGCGGCACTGAACCAGATTGCCGGCACCGTATCCCAGTCTCTGGATTTAAACCAGGTGCTGGATAGCGCCATTGATAACGTCGTTGATGTTATGCAGGTTGATATCGCCTGGATATATCTGCTGAACGAGGCCGCGAATGAACTGACGATGAGCGTGCACCGGGGTGTTGCGGAGGAGGTGGTGAGAGGGGTGGACCGGTTAAAGGTTGGCGAAGGTTTCAATGGGATGGTGGCTCAGACCGGAGAGCCATTGTTTGTGGAGGATGCCTCTCAAGACCCCAGACTGACCAAGGAAGTGGTCAGCAAGTACCATATACAATCGCAGCTCATCGTGCCGCTGCGCTGCCGGAGCAAGGTAAACGGCACTCTCTGTGTGGCCATGTACCGGCGTCGTACGTTCCGTCAAGAAGAGATAGAATTGCTGACCGCCATTGGCAATCAAATTGGGGTGGCGGTGGAGAACGCCCGCCTTTATCACCAGCAGCAGGAGGTCGCCGAGCAGTTGCGCGGCATGCAGGAAAACCTGCGTTTTTACTTGCGGCAGGTGACCAAGGCGCAGGAGGAGGAAAGAAAGCGCATTTCACGTGAGCTGCACGACGATACGGTGCAAGGCCTGGTGGTTCTTTCCCGTCAGCTTGACACGCTGGCCTCCAGCAAAGAGCTTTCCGCAGAAAATCGTCATCACTTGGAAGAACTCTGGAAAAAGACGGACGGGATTATCAAAGAAGTACGCCGGTTGAGTCAGGACCTGCGCCCGGCGGCGCTGGACCGTTTGGGGCTGTTGCCGGCCTTGGAGTGGCTGGCGGCAGATGCTGCTGATTACTCAGGAATAAAGACCGCGGTCAAGGTCAAAGGTGAGGAACGGCGTCTCAACGAGGAGGTGGAACTCGTCCTCTTCCGCATCACGCAGGAGGCGATGCGTAACGTGTGGCGACATGCTCAGGCAACCAGAGCTGAGATTACCGTTGTCTTTGACACGAACCGGGTGAAAGTGACCGTCAGTGATAACGGGAAGGGCTTTGAGATTCCCGGTGAAATCGGGGCACTGGCGCGCGATGGCAAGCTTGGCCTGGCTGGTATGCAGGAACGGGCCCAGCTCATCGGTGGCAAAATCACCTTGAACTCGGCACCGGGCAAGGGTGCCACCGTAACCGTGGAGGTGCCGGTCTAGCCCGTCTTTCTCCCTGATGGGATGGGACGGCGGGCCACCGGCACATTTTTCCGTGTCCAGTCAATGATTTCACTAATCGGGGTTCCCGGCAGAAACACCTGCTTGATGCCGGCTTTCTTCAGTTTGGAAATGTCTTCGTCCGGAATGATGCCTCCGCCGATGACGATGATGTTGCCAGCACCGCTGGCTTTTAGCTGTCTGACCACCTCGGAGAACAGGTGCAGGTGTGCCCCGGAGAGGCAGCTTAAGCCAACCAGGCCAACATCCTCCTGAATCGCGGCACTGACAATCTGCTCTGGAGTCTGGTGCACCCCGGTATAGATGACTTCAAAGCCCGCGTCACGGAAACCACGGGCAATTACCCTGGCGCCGCGGTCATGACCATCAAGGCCGGGCTTGGCCACCAGCACCCTCAGTTTCTTCTCCCGACCCACTATGACTCCATTCTGGCTTCCTGAAATCCCAAAATCAGAAGAACCCGGGGTCATGGTACTCACCGAAGACCTCGCGGTAGATATCACAGATTTCCTGCTCGGTGGCATAGGCCCTGACCGCCTCGATGACGCAGGGCATGACATTTTTATCGCTCTGGCAGGCAGCACGGAGGTCTTTGAGGGCCCGGGCTACCATCCGGCGATCCCGACTCCTCTTCACTTCCTTGAGCCTTTTAAGCTGTTCAGCTTCAACTCTTTCATCAATCTTGAGTATCTCAAGGGGTGGCTCTTCTTCAGCCACGTACCGGTTTACCCCCACCACCGCCTTGTCCCTATTATCCACCTGCTTTTTAAAGATGTAGGCGGCATTGGCAATCTCTAGCTGCGGAAATCCCCGGTCGATTGCCGCCAGCATGCCGCCCATGTCATCTATCTGGTTGATGTATTTCCAGGCTTCTTCTTCAATGCGGCTGGTCAGCGCCTCCACATAGTAGGAGCCGGCCAGAGGGTCGATGGTATTGACCACGCCGGTCTCCTCGGCCAGTATCTGCTGGGTGCGGAGGGCGATGGTGGCGGCGAATTCCGTGGGCAGGGCGAACTCCTCGTCAAAAGAATTAGTATGCAGGGACTGGGTCCCGCCCAGGACGGCGGCGAGCGCCTCGGTGGTGGTGCGGATGATGTTATTGTATGGCTGCTGGTGCGTCAGCGAGCAGCCGGCCGTTTGCGTATGGAACCTGAGCCACCAGGAGCGGGGGTTTTTCGCCTGAAAGCGGTCTCTCATGATTCTGGCCCACATCCGCCGCGCCGCCCGGAACTTGGCGATTTCCTCAAAGAAGTCCATGTGGGAGTCAAAAAAGAAGGACAGCCGCGGGGCGAAGGCGTCAACATCCAGCTTCTTGCGCTGGATGACATCCTGAACATAGGCGATGCCATCAGCCAGGGTGAAGGCCAGTTCCTGGACGGCGGTGGCGCCGGCCTCGCGGATATGGTAGCCGCTGATGCTGATGGTGTTCCAGCGGGGCACGTGATGCGTGCCGAACTCAATGGTGTCGCTGATGAGCCTGATTGATGGTTCCGGAGGGCACATAAAAGTTTTCTGGGCAATGAACTCCTTGAGCATGTCGTTCTGGATGGTTCCGCCCACCTGGTCCCAGCCCACCCCCTGCTTTTCGGCCGCCACCAGGTACATTGCCCAGAGCACGCTGGCCGGGGGGTTGATGGTCATGGAGGTGGTGACTTTATCCAGCGGGATGTCCCGGGTCAGGATTTCAAAATCGGCCAGGGTATCGATGGCAACCCCGCACTTGCCGACCTCAGCTCTGGCCTTTGGGGAGTCGGAATCATAGCCCATAAGGGTGGGGAAATCAAAGGCGGTGCTTAAGCCCGTTTCGCCTTCTTTTAAAAGCTGGTGCCATCTCTGGTTGGTATCTTCGGCGGTGCCGAGGCCGGAGAACATGCGGAATGTCCAGACCCTGCCCCGGTAGCCGGTGGCCTGGCAGCCGCGGGTAAACGGGAAAAAGCCGGGATAGCCGATATCACGGTCAAAGTCCAGGTTACGAATATCTTCAGGGGTGTATATCGGGTTTACCAGCAGGTCAGAAATGGTGGACAATCGCTTCTTTGCCGCCAGGTCAGGAGACGATTTGGTAACCTCAGCTTCCCATTTTTTCATACCCTGGCGAGCATCAGTCAGTGTCTTCTCATCGAACATGGTCAGCCACCACCCTTCCGGCCAGATATGCGGCCAGCATATTTAGTTCGCGTCCAGGCAACGCCTTTTTCCAGCGCACGGCGGTTTACGGCCAGGAGCTCCTGATTTCTGGCCAGCATACCCTCCATTATCTGGTCGATGCTGTTTAAAGAAACGACCGGGCGACAGGCAAGAAGGGCGCCGAGGGCAACCAGATTGCCGACGCCGCTATCCCCCACCTCCGCCGCCAGGTCATTCGCCGGCACATAGACCACAGCGATATCGTTTCGCCCGGCTTTTTCCGGAACCAGTGTCTGGTTAATCACCAGAAGTCCGCCGGGCCTGGCGGTCGGTTCCAGTCTGGACAGGGAAGCCGAGTTCATGGCCAGGGCAATAGTGGGCCGGGCAATGAACAGAGCGCCAATGCGTTCCTCGGAGATGGTGACATTGCACCAGACGGTGCCGCCCCTTTTTTCGGCACCATAGGCGGGCATGTATACCACCTCACGCTCTTCCCGGAAAGCGGCCTCGGTGAGCAGCCGTCCGATGAACAACACGCCCTGTCCACCAAAGCCACCGATGACGATTTCCTCATGCATGGCCGACCTCTTTTTTCAGCGCGGCAACGGCTTCAATCACCTTATATTCTCCCAGCGGGTAGTGGGGAAGCATGTTTTTCTCCAGCCAGTCCATGGCCTTTGTGGGCTCCACCCGCCAGTTCGTTGGGCAGGGAGAGAGCACCTCGACCAGTGACATCCCAAGATTGGCCTGCTGGGCGCGGAAAGCGAGCTTTATCGCCTGCTTGGCTCTTCGGACTGCGGCCGGACTGTGCACAGCAACCCGGGCGATATAGGCGGTACCTTCCAGGGTCGCCAGCATCTCACAGACGCGGATAGGGTAGCCCGCCAGAGATGATTTTCGCCCTCCCGGCGTTGAGGTCGAGTACATGCCAAGGAGCGTGGTGGGGGCCATCTGACCCCCGGTCATGCCGTAGATGGCGTTGTTGACAAAGATGGTGGTGAGGTTCTCGCCGCGGGCGCAGGCATGAACAATCTCGGCCGTGCCGATGGCCGCCAGGTCGCCGTCACCCTGATAGGTGAAGGGGATGAGGTGGGGGTGGCACCTTTTGATGGCGGTGGCCACGGCCGGAGCACGTCCGTGGGCCGACTCCAGGCCGTCACATTTGAAAAAGTGGTAGGAATTGACCGAGCAGCCGATGGAGGCGACGCATATCGCTCTCTCTCTGATTTTCAGCTCGTCAATTACCTCGGCGACCAATCGAAAGATAATGCCGTGGCCACAGCCGGGGCAGAAATGAAAGGGGTACTCCTCCAGTGATTCCGGCCTCTGGTATAATATTGTTTCCGATTCGTTATCGTCCCGTGGCACCATAATAACTTAGACCGACTGCTTCATTATTCTCACTATGGCTTCCAGTATCTCGTCTGCGGAGATAGGCACACCAGCAAACTGATTGACCAGTTCAACCCGTGTCTCCCTGCCCAGTGCCAGCCTGACATCTTCAATAAGCTGGCCTAAGCTCAACTCGGCAACCAGGAAGCGTTTAGCCTTCTTTGATAATTGGGACAGGGGTATGGTGGGGAAGGGGAAAAGGGTGATGGGGCGGAAGATACCGACTTTCAAGCCTTCCTCTCGGGCCATTTTCATGGCGGTCATTGCGGAGCGAAAGGCGCTGCCGTAGGCGACGATGACCAGAGAAGCATCATCGAGGTTGATGCCTTCGTAGCGGACCTCGGCTTGCCTTATTTTCTCGAACTTCTGACGCAATAATTCCACGCGCGGGCGGTAATCAATCGGGTCCATGGCAAAGGAATTGATGATGTTCTTGGGGCGCCCCACCGCTCCGGTGATGGCCCACGGTTTTGGGGGAAACTTGGTGACGGGTGGGCGCATGGTTACGGGCTCGATGGCCTGGCCGAGGAAGCCGTCGGGCAGCAGTGCCACCGGAGTGCGGTATTTATCCGCGAGTTCGAAGGCGAGCATGGTGAGGTCCATCATCTCCTGCACCGATGCCGGGGCCAGAGTAATTAAGTGGTAGTCCCCGTGCCCTCCCCCTTTGGTGGCCTGAAAATAGTCGCCCTGGGCCCCGCCGATGTCGCCCAGACCGGGCCCACCACGCATCACGTTCACCACCACCGCCGGGATTTCGGCGCCGGCCATATAGGAGATGCCTTCCTGTTGTAGACTGAAGCCGGGGCTGGAGGTGGAAGTCATGGCGCGGCAGCCGGACGCGGCGGCACCATAGACCATGTTGATGGCGGATATTTCGCTCTCCGTCTGGACGAATACCCGCCCCTCCTCCGGCATACGTTTGGACATGTGCTCGAGGATTTCGCTCTGGGGCGTAATCGGGTAGCCAAAGTAAGCCTGACAACCGGCTAAGATGGCGCCTTCCGCGATGGCGATATTACCTGCCAGCAAAGTCTTTTCCGACACTGGAAGCCCCCAAAGTGGAAGCAGTCACACGGCGACCTTATTTCATGCTTTATTCAGGCGATGTACGGTAATGGCGACGTCCGGGCACATCATGGCGCAGATGCCACAGCCGGTGCATTCGTGAGCTTTCTTTTCGTTGCTCTCAGCCGGCGTGTAACCCATGCGGTTGATGTGGGAGGCAGATTGTAGAACTCCTTTGGGGCAGAAGGCGATGCAGAGGTGGCAGCCTTTACACCTTTCGGTATCAATAACGACGTAGCTTGATTTCAGTCGGGTTACCGCGACCATATTTCCCCCTTTCACCGGCCGATTTCAGGGGAAGAGATAATCCAATATTAATTATCGTCCCTTTGCTTCCTGTGGTCAAGTGTTGCCTGTGGCGGAAAAAGGCATAAATCACATAATTATTGTCTATTTAAAGCATAAATGATTGCTGTGATGCACAGTTACAGCAGGCAGAGAAATAAATTCGTTCAAAAACAGCGAGCCATCATTTTTTTATTTTTAAGATTAATATGAATTGACAGGAGTGATGTCCCGTGCCATACTATTTTCTACCATGGACGAACTGGACCGGCGTTTGATTGCCGAACTGGCCAAAGATGCCCGGCAGAGCAGTGCTGAGCTGTCCCGCAAGCTGAAGGTGAGCGAAACGACCGTCAGACGGCGGATTCAGCATCTGGAAAAAGAGGGTATCATCACCTTCACTGCCACCCTGAACCCGTCAAAGCTGGGATACAGCATCATCGCCATCATCGCCCTTGAGGTGGAACTGGGGAAAATCGATAAAGTCTCCGAGTCACTGGCCAGTTGTCCGAACGTTCGTTACGTATCGCTTTGCACCGGCAATCACGATTTATTTATTGGCACCTGGTTCCACTCGTCCAGCGAGCTGACCAAGTTTGTCAAGGACTATCTGGCCGGTGTTCCAGGAATCAGAAAAAGCGAGACCTTTGTCATCCTGGATGTGAAGAAGGATGAGGTGGGCTGGCTGAGGAGCATGGAGCCGACGGGCGCCTCAAAATAGGTCTATATCCCGGTTTTAAAACACCTGATGCAAATGGAGTGATTACTTCGGCCAGGGGTGCCTGGCGATTTCTTTCTCATTGAGCTCCACCCCGATGCCCGGCTTTTTCGGCAGGTAGAGATAGCCATCCCTGATATCCGGCAGTTCGGTGGTGATGTCGTCGCGCCAGGGCACGCTGTCAACGTCCGTCTCCAAAATCTTAAAATTGGGTATGGAGGCGCAGAAATGGGCGTTCATGAAGGTGGAGAGGTGGCTGTAGTAGTTGTGGGGCGCCACCGGCATCTCGTACATATCCGCCAGAGCTGCGATGCGGCGCGATTCAATGTAGCCGTTCCAGGGCAGGTCAATCATGCAGATGTCCATGGCATGCTTTTCCAGATAGGGGAGGTAGCCTTTCATGGTGGACAGGCTTTCCGCCGAGCAGATGGGCATTTTGGCGGCTTCTTTCACCTGCAGGAGCGCCTCCGGGTCAAAGATATCCATTTCCAGCCACATCAGGTGGTAAGGCTCAACCACCCTGGCGACCTGGATGAAGCCCTCTGTCTTGAAGTTGAAATTCAGGTCCAGGCAGAGGTCAACTTTATCTCCCACCGCCTTGCGGAAGGTGCCCATCAGCCGGTCAATGGTTTTCAGTATGCCGGTGTCTATATTCTGTTCGATAGACCACAGCATTTGGGGTGGCTTTCCGGGGGTAAGTATATTCGTCTTCAGCGCGGTATAGCCGCTGGCTGCCACCTCTTCGCCCAGAGCGGAGATATCATCATAAGTTTTCAGCGCTGGTTTACCGGGATACAGTTCCGGATTGCGGGTACGGTAGGTGCCGCAGTGAGACCAGTAGACTCGTATCTTATCGCGGGTCGGGCCGCCGAAGAGCTCATAGAGCGGGACGTTGAGCGCCTTGGCCTTGATGGCCCAGAGGGCGATTTCGATGCCGGCGATGGCTTTCTGCGCCATGCCGCCGGGGTGATGCTGGAAGCGATGGCTCATCTCGCGGTAAAGCCTCTCCACAGCCCGCGGGTCCTTGCCCACAAGGCGCGGCTCCAGGTCTTTGACGCCGCCGGCGACGCCAAACGGTGAGCTGTTATCGGTGCATTCGCCATAGCCCACCAGCCCCTCGTCGGTTTCCACCTTGACAAAGGTAAAGGCCCGCCACCCCCCATCGCAGAAAATCGGGGTTACCTTGGTGATTTTCATCTTTAAATCCTCCACAATGTTTTAAATTATGCGCTAACGTCTACCTGAAGTGCCGGCATTTCTCTTTCAGGGCCTCTAGCAACTGGTGGAAGGAATCACTGAAGGCTTTCACGCCATCCGCCTGCAACTGCTCGGTAATCGCATCCAGGTCAATGCCGACCTTTTTCAGGCTGCTTAAAACCCGCTTCGCTTCCGCCAGGCCTTTATTCAGCGTGTCCCTGGCCTGGCCGTGGTCAAGGAAGCAGTCCAGCGTTTCCGTGGGCAGGGTGTTGACCGTATCCGGCCCCATCAGTTCTTCCACGTATTTCACGTCGGAGTAGGCTGGGTTTTTGGTGCTGGTGCTTCCCCAGAGCACTCTCTGTATGCGTGCGCCGCGCTTCCGCAGCTTGGCGAACTCATCGCCGGAGAAGACTTCCTGGAAACGATGATAGACGAGTTTGGAATTGGCCACCGCCGCTTTGCCGCGCAGCGATAGCGCCTCCTTGGTGCCGATTTTCTCCAGCTCGCGGTCCACATAGGTATCCACCCGGCTGACAAAGAAAGAGGCCACCGAAGTTATCTGCCGTGGGTTGGCGCACCGGGCGAGGCCCTGAAGGTACGCTCTCGAAACCGCCTCATAGTGCGCCATGGAGAACATGAGGGTGATATTGATATTGATGCCCTCGGCCAGGAGCTGTTCAATGGCCGGGATACCGGGCGGGGTGGCTGGCACTTTCATCATCAGGTTGGGCCGGTCTACCCGTTGCCACAGCCGGCGCACCTCGGCGATTGTCCCTTGCGTGTCATAGGCCAGTTCGGGCGTTGGCTCCAGGCTGACCAGCCCATCAATGCCGCCGCTGGCATCGTAGACGGGACGAAAAACATCGGCCGCCATCTGGATATCCTCTATGGTGAGGCGGTCGTAGATATCCATGATGCTGGCGTCGGGTTTTGATTTCAGGATGGACTTTATCGCTTGGTCATAGTCCTGCCCCTGGGTCACCGCCTTGTGGAAAATGGTGGGATTACTGGTCAGGCCACTAACGCCACCAGCCACCAGTTGCTTTAACCGGCCGCTGGTAATCAGGCCCCGCTGAATGAAATCGAGCCATATGGACTGGCCCACCTTCCGGACTTCTTTCAGCTTTTCCATTGTTTTCCTCCTGATTCAGGGTGCTATCACCTAGATTACAACCTCCATGCCGTCGTAGGCAAGAACCGCCTCTGGGTGCTCTTGGCGGAATTCATCTTCCGCGGCGATGGTCTCCTTGCCCAGGTGGGTGAAAATGATATGGTCAATGCCATACTTCCGGCACCAGTTCACCTGCGTCGTCATCCGGGTGTGGCCAAAAAGGGTGTCGCCTCGCCTTCTCACCAGATTGGACTTTATTGAGGAGCCGTCGCCGATATAATAATCAACATCCGCCAGCACTTCCGTCTTGTCTATGATATCCACCAGGTCCGGGTTATAGACCAGCATCTTATTCTGCGTTTTTATCTTGTACCCGACTGCGGGACATCTTATGGAATGAAGCACCCGGTAGGCAAGGAATTGAAAATCGCCCTCCTCAAAATATTTTCCCGGCTCAATCACGTGGCGGTTTGAGGGCTTGAATTTCCCGTAGGCGAGCGTCTCTTCCGTCAGGTAAACGGGGACGCCGGTCTGGATATCCTGCTCCAGCCATAGATAGTGGTCCGGGTGGGCGTGGGTAATGAGCAGCCTATCCGGCGCGAGCTCTTCCAGATTATGCCGGTGGAGCATTCCGTAATCAATGAGCAACCTGTCACCGTTGGCAACGAGCAGCAATGAGGAATGGTATCGATGTTTCTCGTTCGATTCCTCAATTTCCCCCCTGGTACCGAGAAAGACCAGCTTTAGCACCATTTCCCTTTATTGCCGAGATATTATATTTATTACGCCGTGTTTCATAAAAACGAAGAAGGCGAACAGGTAGCAGATGGCGCCGACCAGCAATGCCTGGGCGAAGCCGAGGCTGATGGCAATGACGATGGTGAATGCCGAGCCCAGCACTGACCCCACGCCATTCAGCCCCCACATCCAGGGAATGTACTTATTCATCTCCATTTCTTTCAGTGCCCTGATGCCAAGCGGAAAAGGGAAGCCCATCAGGAAGCCCAGGGGTACCAGCATGAGCACCATGACCAGCAAACGCAGCGCCAGATTGAGCCCCAGTAGCTGGTGGAAAATAAGGGGAATGAGAAAGATGTAAGCGATGACCAATATGGCAATGGCGATGGCCGCCGTCGTTATCCCTTTGAATATCGCCTCGCGGTTCAGACGGCCGCTGTACATACTGCCTAGGCCAGCGCCGGTCAGCAGGGAAAACAGAAGGACCGCCATGGACAGTACCGGCTGGCCGAGATAGAGGATAAATCTCTGGATTAAGGAGATCTCAATGAGCATAAAGCCAATGCCAATCAGCACAAACAGGGCTACCGGTTGAATCAATTTATTCTGGTGGCTCTGGCGTCTCTCTGGCTGGCGACGCATGGGGGAGGAGCGGAGCCTCCAGTACAGCGGCGGCACCACCAGCACCAGCAGCAGGAGGGCAAATGAAGACCAGAAAACCAGCGACACCGGCTGCGGCAGGCCGACATCAATCTTGTAGAAGAAGGGACGGTTATCGGTAACCGTGGTCAAATCCATGCCCATCTCTCTGGCCATTTTTTCCACCTGGCGGAAGCTCAATTCGCCACTGGCGAGGCCTTTGAGGGTCGGGTTGACCGTTCCCTCATCCTCAAGAAACGGAAAGTAAGATAGAGTTGGCGCATAGCCCAGCTGGAGCGCTTTTTCATGTCGGACCAGTGCCTCCTCGGGCTCAAATGGCGTCTTTTTCAGGACGAAAAGCGGGTAAACGTGTTCACCAGAGCTCAGGCCGAGCATGTAAATCTGCTTGAGCGCGTCAGTATTGCTGACCCCTCTCTGCTCGAGCGACAACAGCGAGATGGAAAGCAGTCGCCAGGCGGTAAAGTCATCGTGGGTCACCACCATAAGCTGCCCTTCCTCGGTAAGATGGTCCAGGTAATCGGCGATGGACTCCGTGGTGAACAGAAAATTTTCGGTCAGGGAGTAGCCTTCAAGGCTCCGGCTAGTCTGGGTAACCGGCAGACTGAGCATGATAATGTCGTACTTCTCACTCTGGCGTTTGAGGAAATTCCGGCCTTCGTCAACAATAATCTTTACACTGGGAAAATCGGTGAAAATGCCGCCGTTGTACCGGGAGTATTCCACCACCATATCCACGAGGTCTCGGTTGACCTCAACGGCGGTAATCTGACCAACGCCGCCCATCAGTGCCAGCAGCACATCCCGGCCGCCACCGGGACCGATGATGAGGGCATTGTCTCTTTCCTCTTCGGTCAGGAAATAGAAGGGGAAGTAACCGGAAAACGTGGTCTTCAGGTTCTGCACGGCTGTGCCCGGGTTTTTCAGGTCGCCATTGAACTGGTACATCGGCGCGCTGGCGGTGCCGTCAAGGTAAATTTCCATCTGCTGCGGATACTGAGTGTACTCAACCAGGTCAGTCCGCCCGAAGGCGCTCCACTGTGTTTCCACTATCCGTGCCGGAGAAGGTCTTTCATACAGCGCGCGGTGGATGTCCTTTTCGGGATTTTTACCGATGATTGGAATATCGCTCAGATAGGCGCCAAGCAGGTTGGAGATGAGCAGGATAACGGCAATGGCAAAACTGGCTATCGGCAGCGCGGTCTGCCAGGTGCCCCATTTGAATATTCTGCTGGCGAAGAGGAGTGCCGCGGTGGCAGTGGTGATGCCGAGGAAGAAGCTGGTATTGACGGCGCCAAAGGCATCGAGGAAGATAATGATACCCAGCGAGCCGAGCGCCGCGCCCACCAGGTCGGCGCCGTAAATCCGGGCGCTGACCTCCGGAAAGGTACGGAATACCTCAGCCAGCAAAATGCCGGTGAAGAAGAACGGGAAGAAAAGCAGGGCGCAATAAAACAGGATATTGTTCAGCACACTCTCCAGATAGCCAATCTGAATCATCAGGATTACCGAAATCGGTATGGTCAGTGAGATGAAGCTGGCCAGCAGCGCCAGCGGGCCAAACCTTCTCTCTGGAGCGGGTGTTTGCGGTCTGAATAAATAGACAAAGATGCCGCCGAGCCCCAGCCCCAGCAAAGCCAGGGAAACGATGGCGAATACGTAGTGGTAGAGAATCAGTACGGAGAGCAACCGGGATAGTGTAATCTCAAAAGCCAGTGTGCTGAATGAGGCGAGGAAAATCCCGACCAGTAAAATCCACAGTGTACCCCGGCTCAGGCCCTCGTCTTCAGAGGCAGTGCTGGTGTCTGGTGCCATGTTATTGCGTCTTTGCATGTTTCCGACTTTAAACGATTATAGCATACTGCTCACGGGGCAGGTGCCTTTTTCCTCAATCCCGGGTGGAAAGGGCCACAGGGCAGATAGATGACGCGGCGTCGGTCATGCTTTATAATAGGCATTAGCCCATAATCTGTGCTAAAAAAGCCTGAAGGAGGAAATAATGCCGGAAACGCGATTTAAAGCGATGCGAGTGGAAAATAAGTCCACCGTCCCGACGAGCGTGAGAGAGCTTGAGATTGAAGCTGAAGTGCTCTCCCGGGTCAATGCCGCGGTGGTGGATGCGGATTGCAGAACGGAAGATGAAATAATTAAAGCGGCGCGAGACGCTGATGCCCTGCTGGTGGTCTTTGCCCCGATAACGCGCCGGGTTCTGTCATCCCTGCCGAAATTGAAGGTAGTCGTCAGGTACGGCGTTGGCTACGATACGATTGATGTCGACGCCGCCACCGATAATAATGTAATCGTGGTCAATATCCCCGATTTCTGCCTCGAGGAGGTATCTGACCACGCCATGGCCTTACTGCTGGCCTGTGCCCGGCGCCTGGTCTGGTCGACGGAAGGGCTGAAGCAGGGACGCTGGGGTGAGGTCCAGATGGGGACAATCAAAGAGCCATCTCTGTTTGAACAAACGATGGGGATGATTGGCTGCGGGAATATCGGGCGTCGGATAGTCAAGAGGGCGAAGTGCTTCGGCCTGAAAACAATCGGCTACGACCCTTATCTGGATAAAGCGGTTGCGGAAAAGCACGGTATAAAGCTGGTAAGTCTTGCTGAACTGCTGAAAGAATCAGATTACGTCTGCCTTCAAACTCCTCTGAACGAGGAAACCCGTCACATGATAGGGGAAAAGGAATTAAAACAGATGAAGCCCACCGCTTATCTGATAAATACGGCACGGGGAGCAGTGGCGGATGAAGCGGCACTGATTAAAGCTCTGCGGGAGGGATGGATTGCCGGTGCCGGGCTGGATGTCTTTGAGAAGGAGCCGATTGCGCAAGATAACCCCCTGCTCAAGATGGACAATGTTATCCTTACTCCTCACTACGCCGTGCACACCAGCACGGCGATGAAGCGGCTCAGATTGAGCGTGGCGCAGGAAGCGGCCAGGGTGCTTACCGGAAAATGGCCGCGCCACTGGGTGAACAAAGGCGTGAAGCCCAAGGGTAAACTGGTATAAGGAAAGGTAAAAAGTCCAGGCTCTGGCACCGGCTTCCGTTGGCAAACCGGTGGTATAGAAGAGAGCCTTAATGCCAGCGTTTGCGTAGGGCCCTCTGAACGATGTCTTCTATGCTCTCTTCAACCTTCTCCTCTATTGTCTCTTCGGTAACGGTCTTTTCTTCCTGCTCAAGCCTGACCACTTCTTCTTCATAAAAACGCTGGTACAGCGTTTTTCCACGCCTCCACCCCACCAGCCAGACCATGGACAGGCCAAAGATGGCCATTGGTGCCACAATCTCAACGCTGATATCCTGGAACAGCAGGATAATGACGATAATCAGGACCAGGAAGAGGAATACGGCGACGTCAAGGTCCCAGCGGGCGGCCCTGGCCTTGATTTTGGCTCGCTGAGCGGCGGCCTGTTCAATCTCAGTTGCTATCTTTTTGGTAGTTGTTTTCTCTTTCATGTTTGCTCCTCGGTGGATATAGCCAGCTTCAATTTAGGTGAGTGCCGGCGAGCCACCGCCTGTAGCCGGGCAGCAAGCTCGGCTCCGCGAACGCTATAAGGCAGGTAACCATCAACATTTAAAGATGTCAGCCTTTCCCAGTTTGTCTGTCGCCTGCTGACGTACAGCATGAGCGGTATATGGTTAAGATTGCTGATGGTATGGCAGACGACAGGCGCATCCTCCACCGCGCTGTCCACCACAAAGACGTCACATTTTTCTTGTTTCAGCCGGCAGACGGCCTCAGCTGGGTCAGTAAGGCGGGTCAGGTGAAATCCCTTGCTATCAAGGGACGTCTTTAATTTCTGCTCCGCTTTACTGCTGCCAAAGAGGAATACTTTCAGCATCATCTTCAGACACAGTCTACGAGGAGGAAGTTACGGGCAGGTTTAAATGCGTGGGTCAAGGTTAGAAAAAGGTTAAAAAACAATTACAATCTGTTACGAATGAGGCCAATTGAAAACGGAGGTCAGTCGGGCCTGGCCATCTGGTAACCCACGCCCGTCTTGGTGAGGATTATCTTGGGGTGGCCGGGGTCTGTTTCCAGCTTTTCCCGCAGGCGGCGGATGTAGACCTTGAGGCTGTTGGCGGCATCCGGATAGTCATCTCCCCAGACCGATTCGGCAAGGCTGGAGTGAGTGACCACGCGCCCCGCATTCTTCATGAGGTGGCTGATGATAGCTCCCTCTGTGGGGGTGAGGCTTACCTCTTTTTCATTAAGAAACAGCTGTCTGGTGGCGGGGTCAAGGCGGAGGTTCCCGCATACCAGCGGCATTTCGGCGTTGAAGGGGCCCTGTCGCCTCGTCAGCGCTTTTATCCGCGATAGCAGCTCAAGCTGCCGGAAAGGTTTGACCACGTAATCATCGGCGCCCCATTCCAGTCCCCTGACAATGTCAGTCTCGTCAGCACGCACCGTCAGAATGAGGATGGGGACACTGGAGAAGAGGCGGACCTGCTTCAGCACATCAAAACCGCTGATATCGTCGAGCCCGAGGTCAAGGATAACCACATCCGGCTTCTCGGTCTCCACCAGGGAGATTCCTTCCTCTCCCAGGTTTGTGGATATCAGTTTGGCTTCAGGCCAGCGTATCTGGAAGGCGAGGGAAACCGCTTCGATGATGCCACGGTCGTTCTCAATGATGAGCACTTTCATAACGTTCACCCTTTTGCCGGGCTATTTTGTTTTTCATTGACATTCAGTGGAATGGAAAAGCTAAAAGTACTGCCCTCGCCCTTCTCGCTCTGCACCCATATCCGGCCGCCGTGCAGCTCCACCAGTTTCTTGGCCAAGCTTAATCCCAGTCCCAGCCCGCTGAGGCGGGCCCTTTCCCTTTCAAGCTGCTGATAGGGTTCAAAGAGCTTTTCCTGCTCCTCCTTGCTTATGCCGCGGCCGGTATCCTGCACTTCGACAATCAGGTTGTCTTCGCTTTTTCTGGCCCTCACCGTAATGCTGCCTCCGGCCGGCGTGAATTTAAAGGCGTTATTGAGCAGGTTAAGCACCACCTGACGCAGGCGGTCTTCATCAGCCCGGATGACGGGCAGTGAAGAGGGAAGCTTGGCATTCAGCAGATGTCCGTTCTTCCGGGCCAGTGGCCTTACGCTGTCCACAATGTTGCGGAGCAATTGCCCGGAATCAACCGGCTCCGGGTTGAGATGGAGCATCCCCACTTCGCCGCGCGCCAGGTCAAGCAGTTCGTCGATGCGCTGGTTCAGATTGTAAGCACCCTGACTGATATTCTGTGCCAGCTCCCACAGCGGGCCGCCTTCCTTGATTTCTTCAAGCAATAGCTCGCTGGAGGCAAGCACCGGAGTAATCGGTGTTTTGAGCTCGTGCACGAGGGCGCGGGTGAACTCCACTCTTTTGTTGATTTCCGCTTCCAGGTCCTGCCGCAGTGTCTTCTCTTCCTTGTACAGCTCTTGCAGTTTCGCCTCTGCCTTCTTGCGCTCGGTGATATCACGGGCGACGCCGAGTATGCCGATAACATTATCCGCCGTATCCCTGAGCGCAGTCATCGTGGCCTCGACCCAGACGGTGGAGCCATCTTTGCGTTTGACCTCGAGCTCCAGTGTCCTGGAGCGGGTGAGGTCTCTTGTTTTTTCGCTTTCTTTGGCCGCTTCTTCAGCAGAAACATCCATGGCATGGTTGAAGGAAGCGGGAGTAAGAACCTGGTCCAGCGACTGGGCCACGGCTTCCTCAACGCTGTGGCCGGAGAGGCGCGTCACGGATGGACTGACGTAGGTGAATTTGAGATTCACGTCCATGACATAGATGACATCAGTGGCATGTTCCGCCAGCAGGCGATAGTGCTCTTCACTGGCCCGCAGTTCTGTTTCTGATTGTTCCAGAGCCGACAGCATACCATTAATGGTGGCGCCAAGCTTGAACAGCTCATCCGAGCCGGTCACAGATACCCGTGCTGACAGTTTACCGCCCATACCGATATCGCTAACGCTTCGGCTCAGGTAAGACAGTGGCGCAAGGACCTGCTTCTCCAGGAGCAGAATGGTTACCAGGCCAAACGCCAGGCTGACACCGACAATGGTCAGTATGAGATAGGAGATGGCGGACTGGCCCTGATGATAGATATCTCTGGGCGCATCCACTCTAAGAATTAAAGCCGGGTGCCCGCCGATGTCTCTAATAGTTGTGTAGCCCGCAATGGATTTTTCGCTAAGAGGCTGAACGAAGACCGGTGACGCCACCGAAAAGGAGGAACGGGCGGTGGTGAAGTCAGGAGGAACCCGCAGGTCATTATATTCGTGAAGGGTTATGGAGAGGAGTGTGAGTTCAGCCAGTTTGTTGACCTTGTCCGCATCGAGGTAGCGTCCCATTATCAGTGTCCCTCGAACCGGGCCTTCACCTTCACTGGGCAGGATGGGTTGGGAGCTGATTATCATGGGGCCTTCAGGAAGGAGAATAATGCCCGTATAGCTGCTTTCTTCATCCGGGTGAGCGAACAGAAAATCATGGTCGGCCAGATATTTGGCCATACTCGGTGGCGGAGGTGCCGGCTCTTCAGTCTCCAGGTCAAAAGCTTGGCCAAATACAATATGCCGGGAAGAGTCAATATAAAGCATCAGGTTCAGTTCCAGTTCCGTGAATGTGCTATTGGTGAGGTTCGACCTGATATAATCCTCGTTTGCGTCTGCGATGAAAGCATAGGTGTCGTCCCAGGCCGCCCAGTCCGTGGTCGTGGTCTCGAGGCTGGCTAGTTCATTTGAGTAAGCCGTCAATACCCGCTCCACATCCCGCTGGGTACCGAGTCTTTCCAGGTCAGCATAGCTCTCCAGCAGGATATTACGGGAGATAAAGAAGAGCAGGATAATCACGCCGTAGAAGGTACCGGCAATGATAAGCAGCGTTTTTCGGCGCAGTGTCATATATTATGCCTCTGACAAGCATTCTATCACTGGCAACGGTGGCTATCAAGGCGGGAGTTACATTGCAGTTCCCGGGCGGAGATGAATAAAATTTGACCGCTGGCCTGTAGACAGGTAAACTATCTCATAATAGGTGGGAAAATAATACGGTATGATCTGGTTACGCCGAGCTATCGCCATACCTCTGGCCGTTGTCTTCGTCATTCTGTCGCTGCTGGTGATGGTCGCCTTCCGCGTTAACGCCACCGCGGGCAACCCGGATTTCTATGCCGAACAGTTGCAGCAGGCGGACGTGTACCATTTCCTTTACGATGCTGTGCTCCCGGCAGCGCTGGAAGAATCCGGGATAGGTGGCGATACAGGAGAGGCCAGTGTTATTATCACGCCACTCAAGCCTCATATCGCTGACGTGGTTCAACAAACGCTGCCCCCGGAATGGCTTCAGGCACAGGCGGAGCATGTAATCGGCGAGGTGGTGCCCTATGTCTGGGGAGAAAAGGCTGCCTTTCGCATCGCCGTTCCGTTAAAAGACAGGGTGGAGGCTGGAGGGGAGGCAATAAAGGACGTTTTACACCGTGAAGATGTCTTCCCGGTGCTCTATGAGCAGCTTATCAAATTAATTACCGACGAGATAGCGTCGGCGGAAGGTGGAATGCCGGCCATGCTCCCCGCATCCGAAGAGGAAATGGGAATGATGCTGCGTCAGGTGGTACCGCAAGACTGGCTGCTGGCGCAAATAGACGGCGCGGTCGATGAAGTGGTGCCCTATCTCACCAAAGAACAGGCGCATTTCGCGGTGAAGATAGATATAACCAGGCCGCTTGACGAGCTGGAGAAAGTGCTGGCTGATTTCCTGTCAAGGCCGGGAACCTACGATAGCCTGTTTGCCGAAATGCTGGCGCCAGCGCTGTCGCAAAACTTGGAAGAAATAACCCAACTGCCTATAGACGTGGAGCTGACGGAGGATGAAATCATCGCCGTCGCCAGAGAGGCCCTGCCGCTGGAGGCGTATCAGGCGCTGGTCAAAGACCTGGTCAGCCAGCTATTCGCCTATCTGCGTGGAACGCAGGATGAGCTGGAACTGGTGATACCCCTGGCCGACTACAAAGCGGGGATAGCCAAAGCACTCGGCCAGCTGGCCGATAAGAAGATGGAGAGCGCTTTCGATTCCCTGCCGGTGTGCACGGAGACACAGCTGCTTGAACTGCTGTCAAAGCCAACGCTGGAAGATATGCCGGCGTGCCGACCTTTAAATATGTCCTATCAGGAATTCAAGGAACTGGTGCATCTGGACCCGGGCACCCTAGCGCAGCCTCTTATTGAAGCCGGAATACCCGATGAGTTGCTCTTGACCGAAGCAGAAGTGAGCCAGCTATTTGGTGGTGAGGGAGAAGGCAGTGTTCTGGTTCAGGTGCGGGAACTGGTGCGGGGTGGTCTGACCTTCACCGAGGAGGACTTGAGCAAAGTTATGGATACCGATACCGTGGCTCTGGAAAACATCAGGCAACGGATAGCTGATGGTCTGACCTTTAGCGAGCAGGACTTGAGAAACCTGATGAGCGGTACTGGAGGCGCTGGTGCCGGCGAGCCAATGGCGGCGTTCGAGCAGTTACGTTCCGGTCTGGGCACGGCGAAGAAAGTAATTAACTTTGTCTGGATAATACCGTTTTTACTGCTGCTGGC
>CAZJGR010000025.1:0-6250 GCA_964545815.1 uncultured Dehalococcoidaceae bacterium
AGCGGAGTGCGTAGTCTATTCCTAACTCATCAACAAGCTTGGCAAGGTCAGCACCGACCCCCTTTGCCTCTCTTTCCAGCGCCAGTATTTCACCTATTTCCTCTGCCAACTTTTTGTAGTACCGTTCCTCCAGACGGTGGCGGTAATCGGCATCCCTCTCGTCCAGACGGTCAGATGGTAGCTCCCGGCTGGCAATGACGTCAAGATGCTCATGCAGGGCCGGGTCCAGCGTATCTCTGAGCTTGGCCAGGTCGTCCACCTTATTCCAGGTAAGAAAGACCACCCGATTTTCACTGTTGAGGAAATATTCGGGCAAAATATTTTCGGCATTAGCTTTTAATTCTGGGTGTTGCAACAGCAGGGTAAGATAACCTTCCTCCAGTTGAGGGGACAGCAACGCACGCGGTGCATACGTGCCCTTTTCCGGTGCTGGTGCCGGTGTTGCCTTCCGTTCCGAGCCCGTTTTCAATCTGCTCAACTCGGCTTCGATAGTGCGTTCGCTGACATTGACCAGATGCGCCAGCTTCTGTACATAATGTGCCTGGCGAACTTTGTCTTTCATTTCGGCTATGACTGGCAACAGCTCCTTTACCGCCAGCGATTTATCTCGGGCTGTGCCCAAGTCAAGCTTGCGGGTAACCATGTTAATGGTGTAGTCCATGGTTGGCATTGCCTCGGAGAGCAATTTGCGCCAGGCATCGGTGTCTTCCTTGATAACGTCATCCGGGTCTTTTCCCTGAGGCAGAATGACAACCTTTATCTCGGACTCAAGGATGTTTTCATAGCCCAAACCCCGCAGCATGGCTTCCCTGCCGGCAGCGTCGGCATCAAGGGCCAGCACCAGATTCCGGGTCAGCCTTTTCAGTGCGCTTACCTGGGCTTCAGTAACCGAGGTGCCCATGGAGGCGACCACGTTATTGAAGCCCTTCTGGTGGGCGGTAATGACGTCAACATAGCCCTCAACAATGACTGCGGTGTCCTGCTGCCTGATACCGGCGGCGGCTAGGTTGATGCCGTAGAGGCTGCGGCTCTTGTCAAAAGCCGGTGTCTGTGGTGAGTTAACATATTTGGGCAGCGAGTCATCAAGCACCCTGGCGCCGAAGCCAATGACACGTCCTTTTATATCAGAAATGGGAAACATCAGCTTGTTGCGGAAGCGGTCATAGGTTCGGCCACCCTCTGCCTCAAAGGTCAGGCCGGCTTTTAGCAGTTCCGCCTCCGTGTAGCCCCGCCCCTGGAGGTGCTTTTTCAGGTCATCCCATTTGTCTGGGCTGTAGCCCAGCTGAAATTCGGACACCGTCTGGTCGGTAAAACCGCGGCTCTGAACATACTTTCTGGTCTTCTCTCCATCGGGGGAGTTGAGCAGCCGGTCGTGAAAATACTGGGCGGCCGCCCCATTGATTTTATAAAGTCGCTCCTTCGCTTCCTTTTCTTCATCTCTTCCGGCTTGGGAGGGGAGGGTAACCCCCGCCCTCTGGGCAAGTAATTGCAGCGCTTCGCCGAAGTCCAGCCCCTCTTTCTTCATGATGAAGGAGAAAACATCGCCGCCGGTGTTGCAGCCGAAGCAATGCCAGCTCTGCTGTTCCGGATAGACAAAGAAGGAGGGATTTCTTTCGCTGTGAAACGGACACAGCCCGACTTGGTTTCGTCCCGCCTTTTTCAGCGCCACATACTGGCTGACGATGCCCACAATATCCGTCTTCTGTTTAACTTCGTCAATAGCGCTCATCGGCTGGCTGATTCCCTTCGTTAATCAATCTTTGAGCCCGGCGGCTACCCTCTGGGCGTACTGGTCAGTCATGCCGGCGATATAGTCGACGACTCTCCGCTCGGCATCAACACTGTAGGTAAAGTATTCCGGTGGCAGTCCGTCTTCATGTCTGGTGAAATACCGGTACAGGTGGCAGACCACTTCCCTTGCCTTCTTGCTCTCCTCCTCAGCGGACTTCACGTGGTACACCCGTTGAAAGAGGAATTCCCGGAGCACGTTGGTGGCATCTAGTATCGCCGGGCTCATGGTTATCTTCGGGCGTTCTATTTCTATTTTATCATAACCGCTGGCCGCCCACGAGCTATCAATAATATCACTGACCATAGCATTGATGCGCTGTGAATGCGATATGCCCAACGTTCTTACCGCATTGAGGGGCAGGTCGCGTTCCGTAATAATACCGGCCCTGATAGCATCGCCGATGTCATGGTTGATGTAGGCGATGATATCCGCCATTTTGACAATCTCACCTTCAAGGGTATTTACTTTTCCCCACCCATCGCCCAGCACATCGCTTCCCGATTTTGAGTGGTTCAGGATGCCGTCCCTGACCTCGATAGTAAGGTTGAGGCCACGGCCGTCATTTTCCAGCAGGTCAACCACCCGCAGGCTCTGTTCGTTGTGCCGGAAACCATGTGTGCAGAGTTCGTTGAGCACATCTTCTCCGACGTGGCCGAAAGGGGTATGGCCAAGGTCGTGACCGAGGGCAATCGCTTCGGTCAGGTCCTCGTTCAGGTTAAGAGCCCGGGCTATGGTACGACCTATCTGGGAGACCTCCAGGGTATGGGTCAGCCGGGTCACGTAGTGGTCGCCCAGCGGCGCGATGAAGACCTGCGTCTTGTGCTTGAGGCGGCGGAACGCCTTGCTGTGGATAATGCGGTCGCGGTCACGCTGGAAAGCGGTCCTAATCGGGCAGGGCGCTTCGGCTCTCAGCCTACCTCTGGAGAGCCTGCTTTTCACCGCGTACGGTGAGAGGCTTTCCTCTCTTTCCTCACTGAGCTGACGAATCGCAAGGCGCCTGATCACAGAGGCTTCAATCTCACTGCCAGAATGCCGAAAGGTGGGCATGTATATTATACCACATCGGATAGCGAAAATCTGCCTTTAACTTAACATAATTACATGTTATGTATAAGAGTAATTTAGAAAAGTAATCCGTCCAATTCTGGTTGACAAGCCTAGCTGTCTGACGTAGAATTAAATTGCTGGCTGATAAAGCGGGGAGGTACGGCTATGATTGAGATGACCATTGACAGTATCCGCGTAAGTTTGATGAATTACCAACGGGTGGTGATTTTGAAGGAAAAAATGGCCAAGCGGTATCTTCCTATCTGGATAGGCCCAGCGGAGGCCGATGCCATTGCCGTGAAGCTTCAAGGCGTCACGGTGCCAAGACCTCTCACTCACGACCTGCTCAGTTCGGTGATTGACTCACTGGGGGCGGCGATAGAGTCCATCATTGTCAGCGACCTGAAGAGCGACACGTTTTATGCCAAGATTATCCTCAATGTGGATGGCAAGCAGCTGGAAATTGACTCGCGTCCCAGTGATGCTCTGGCGCTGGCTGTGCGCACTGATGCCCCCATATTCGCCGAGGAAGCCGTTTTAGATAAAGCAGGCATTCTGCTTGATGAAGAGACCGGAAAGCCGATTATGGAGGGATCGGAGGAGGCGGATACCAAGGACAAAAAAGTGTCCGAAGAAGAGATGAAAAAGCTGTCGGCTTTCTATGACTTCATCAACACGCTTGATATGGATGACTTTGACAAGCGCAAATCCTGAAGTAACCTGGAGCAGGGCAATCGGAGCACGAGCGGTGGAAGAGAGACTGATTAAAAAACTGATGGCTTCGATGAAATGTGATTCCTGTGGTCGGCACTATGAGTCTTACAACATTGATATTTTGGGTCACCGCGAAGATATGTGGTTTTTGAGGGTGCTCTGTTCCACCTGCCATACCCAGTGCCTGGTGGCCGCCGTGGTCAGGGAGGAGAAAGTGCCGGCAGTCTTGAACGACCTCACCGCTGCCGAGGTAAACAGACACCGGCGCGAAAAGATTGAAATCGATGACGTGCTCGACATGCACAATTTCCTGATAGACTTCGATGGTGACTTCTCAAGGCTTTTTGGTCAGGAGAAGCTCAGATAGATTAACCTTATGTTTATAGTGGTCATGTGCGATGATGGATAGCCCTAGCACTTTAAGGTTAGGGCTCTTTTATTTTCGGTGACTTCTGGTAGTTTATTTCAGTGTGGGGTGATACAATATACTGGATTGCGCATTGGCGCGGGTTTTGAGGCGAACATGAGGAGATGGACGGCGGCCCTGCGGCTGGTGGGGGTTGGGTTCTTCATCGGTGGCTCAATCGTGCTGGGCGTGGTAGCCGGTATCTGGCTGGACCGCCGGCTGGATACCAGTCCGGCTCTGGGAATAGTGGGGCTGTTCCTCGGCATTGTCGTTGCTTTCTACGGGGTATACCGGATGCTCATACCGCTGATGAAAAATAGGAAAAACGGGGAGAGTGGCTGATGGCCAAGCGAAGTGCTCTGGGGATGCCCCGACATCTTCTGGTAGGAGTACTGTTCATCTTTATCATTCTGCTGGTCGTTGGCTTCCTGGTCGGTCCGCTGGGCAGAAATATGGTCGGTGATTTGGGACTGCCGGCATGGCTCAGCCTGCCCCATCCCGAATTCCAGCTTCCCGCGGAAACGGTTTGCCACCTCTTTGGCTTTCCCGTCGCCAACAGCATCTTAGGTGCCTGGATGACGATGGCCGTTCTTATCTGCCTGTCCTACGTGATAACGCGCCGCATGAAGATTATCCCCGGGAGGATGCAGAGCGCTTTTGAATTTTTGCTTGGCTGGCTTTATGACCTCTGCCGCCGGGTCGCCGGAGAGGAAAATGGGCGGCGTTTCTTTCCCGTGGTAGCCACCATTTTCCTGTTTGTGGCCTTCAATGCCTGGTTGAGCCTGATTCCGGGCTTCGGCTCAATATTTGTAACCAATGCTGAAGGTGAACAGATACACCTGCTGCGCGGCGCCAATACCGATATCAACGTGCCTCTGGCGCTGGCGCTGGTGTCATTTTTCTTTGTTGAGTACTTTGGCTTGAGGTCGCTGGGGCTGCGCTATCTGGGTAAATTTTTAAATGTGGGGCAATTCTTCCAGAGCCTCAGGCAGGTTATAAAGGGCAGGCTGTGGGCCGGGCTGGGGGGACTGTTTACCGGATTTATTAACATCTTTATCGGGCTCCTGGAAGCGCTGAGTGAAATGGTGCGTATTGTCAGCTTCACCTTCCGTCTCTTTGGCAATATGACCGCCGGCGAAATACTGCTGCTCGTCGCGGCATTTTTAATACCTTGGGTGTTTGCCCTGCCGTTCTACGGCCTCGAACTGCTCATTGGTTTTGTTCAGGCACTCATCTTTGGTGGGCTGACCCTGGTCTTTCTGACCCTGGCGGTAGCCCATCACGGAGAAGAGTCAGACTGATATAAAATAAATATGCTCTGGGCAAATCGCTGAAGGAGGTTTAATATGGATCCAGGAACGATGAAGATGTTGGCCGTGGGCCTGACGGCCGGGCTGGGGTTACTGGGACCGGCACTGGGAATCGGGCTTATTGGTTACTCGGCACTCCAGGGAATAGCCCGCAATCCAGAGGCTAGCGGTCCGATAATGACCAATATGATTCTGGTGACGGCATTCTGCGAGGCAATCGGTATTTACGCCTTGATTGTCGCCATTATTCTGGCATTGATTGCGTAGGAGGCCGATATGGGACAAGATGGCATACCAATTTCAGTAGTTATCATTATGGCCACCGCCATACTGGGTGTATGCTTCGTCATGAGCATGGTACTGATGGCCGTCTTTTTCTCGTGACCAATGCCGAGTGTACCGTATAGGACGGGAAGGCAATGAGGAGGTAGCTATGGAGGGACTTGCTGGGCTTGGCATAAATGTGCCGACATTGCTGGCGCAGATTGTAAACGTGGTCATTCTGCTGATGGTCCTTTACTTTGTCGCCTACAAACCGGTGATGAGAATGCTGGACGAACGTTCCAAAAGAATCAGGGACAGCATGGAGCAGGCGGACGCCATCAAGGAACAGACGGCCCGAACCGAGCAAGAGGTGAAGAAGCAACTGGAGGCGGCGGACAAGGAAGGACAGAAGCGCATTGCCCGGGCGGCACAGGCCGGCGAGGAAATCAGGGAGAAAGCCAGGCAAGGCGCCAGGCAGGACGCTGAAGCTCTCATTGCCCGGGCGCGCCGCGATATTCAGCAGGAGCGAGACGAGGCCATCAGCGAGATAAGAAAGGAAGTGGCTGACCTGACCATCATGGCGGCGGAGAAGGTCATTGACCGTTCGCTGGATAAGAAGGCACATCGCGAGCTCATTGACAAGGTTCTGAAAGAGAGCGATGCCCTGAAGAAGAAATAAAATAATTTTCAAGGAAGAGACGTGACGGTAAGAGCGTA
>CAZJGR010000025.1:6350-13160 GCA_964545815.1 uncultured Dehalococcoidaceae bacterium
TGCTCTTGGTGGAATTGTGGCTGAGTACCAGAGGCTGTGGAACCGCTACCGTGGTGTAGAGCTGGCTAAGGTGACCACAGCCGTTCCGCTGGCCAAAGAGGAGGAACAGAAGCTGGCCCGACATCTCAGCCGCATTGTGGGCAGGAAGGTTGAAATCAGGTCAGAAGTTGATTCTGGCATAATCGGCGGCTTTACCGCCCGGATTGGGGACAGGTTGCTGGACGGCAGCACCCGGAGCCAACTGATGGCATTGAAGAAAGCACTGGCCGGTGCGGAGAGGTAACCTTTAATACCTGGTTCAAAAAGAGCGAGGAGGTTCAGGAATGAAAAAGATCGAGATACTGAAGCGATGTCCCATGTTTCGCGATCTGGATGAGAAGCAACTGGAGCTCATCGCCGACATGGCCACCAGCGAGGTCTATGAGGTTGGGGAGAGCCTGGGCAGGCAGGGAAGGAGCCAGGAAAAGGCATTCATCATTGAGGACGGACTCGTTGGCATATACTTGGAGCTGGGCCCGATGATGCATCGCCAGATTCAGGCGGCATCCAACTTTGAACTGGTGTGCTGGTCGGCAATACTGCCACCCAATCGCATGTTCAGCACAGTGAAGGCAATCGAGACCACGAAGGTGCTGGCGTTTAAGGGGCTGGAGCTCGCCCAGTTGTGTCAGAGCCATCCACCGATTGGATGTAAAATACACCGGAGCGTCGCTCAGACCATCGCCACCAGGCTCAACAATGCCTATACTCAATTGATGGGCGTTACCGCTCAGGACTAAAGGAAATTTCGGGAATTTTGTAATAGCCCATCAGTAGAGGTTTAAAGTAACAACGAGGAGAAGCGAACGAAGCACGCGGTGTTGAAATCGGTTAAGAATGAGGCGGAGAATTTGATGAGCGAAGCTAAAGGGATTACATCCATGATGGGGGAGAAGAGAAGCTTCAATCCTCCGAAGGAATTCACCAAATCAGCCTATATCAAGAGCATGGCGGAATATAAGAAGCTTTACCGGAGGTCGATTGAAGACCCGGAGGGGTTCTGGGGGGAAATGGCCGAGCAGTTGGACTGGTTCCAGAAGTGGGACAAGGTGATGGTTGAGGACTTTGCCGAAGCCAAACACAAGTGGTTTACCAATGGCAAGCTTAATATCAGCTATAACTGCCTTGACCGCCACCTTAAAACGTGGCGCCGGAACAAGGCGGCCTTTATCTGGGAAGGGGATACCGGTGATAGCCGGGTGATGACCTACCAGCAGCTCCACCATGAGGTCTGTAAATTCGCCAACGTATTGAAGAAACTGGGGGTGAAGAAGGGCGACCGTGTCTCGATATATCTGCCCATGATACTCGAGCTGCCCGTTGCCATGCTGGCCTGTGCCCGCATCGGTGCGATTCACAGCGTTGTCTTTGGCGGCTTCAGCGCTGAAGCTTTGCGCGACCGGATACGGGACTGCGGCTCGAATATGCTGATCTGCTGTGATGGCTACTATCGTGGCGGACGCGTCATCCGCAGCAAGGACAATGCCGACCAGGCGCTTGAGTCCTGCCCCGATGTCAAGAATGCCATTGTGGTGAAACGGGCTGATATCGGTGTGCCCATGAAGGAGGGCCGCGACCAGTACTGGCACGACCTCATGGCCGGGGTGGAAATCAAGCCTGTATGCGATGTTGCGGCACTGGATGCAGAAGACCCGCTGTTTATCCTTTATACCAGCGGCAGCACCGGCAAGCCAAAGGGTGTGATGCACACCCAGGCAGGCTATCTGCTGCATACCTATCAGACTTTCAAGTGGATATTTGACGTCAAAGAGGAGGACGTTTTCTGGTGCACGGCAGACATTGGCTGGGTGACCGGCCATTCGTACATTGTCTACGGTCCCTTGGCCTATGGCGCCACGTGTATCATGTTTGAAGGTATCCCCACCTATCCGCACCCGGACCGGTTCTGGGATATCGTGGAGAAGTATCAGGTTAGCATCTTTTATACCGCCCCCACGGCCATACGTGCCCTCATGCGCGAGGGGGAAGAATGGCCGAACAAACATGACCTGAGTTCTTTGCGGCTTCTCGGCTCGGTGGGTGAGCCAATTAACCCCGAGGCATGGATTTGGTACTACAACGTCATCGGCAAGGGAAGGTGCCCCGTTGTGGATACCTGGTGGCAGACTGAGACCGGGGGTATCCTGATTACGACCTTACCTGGGGCCATGCCGGCCAAGCCCGGTTCCGCCGGTGTGCCTTTCTTCGGCGTCGAGCCGGCGATACTGAGGGAAGACGGTTCGCCCGTCGGCGTGAATGAAGGTGGATATCTGGTGATGAAACGACCCTGGCCCGGCTTGATGCGCGGCGTTTACGGTGAGCCGAAGCGGTTTAAAGAGACTTACTTTGTCCGCTTCCCGGGCGTTTACAATACCGGTGATGGGGCAAGGCTCGACGAGGACGGCTACTACTGGCTGATGGGCCGTATTGACGATGTGATTAAGGTCTCCGGCCACCGCATCGGTACCGCCGACGTCGAAAGCGCGCTCGTTTCCTATGCGAAGGTGGCCGAGGCCGCCGTGGTCGGCATGCCCCATGAGGTGAAGGGACAGGGCATCTACGCCTACGTTACTTTGAAGGCCGGGTTGGAGGGTACGGAAGAGCTCAAGAAAGAGCTCGTCGCTCATGTCCGTAAGGAAATCGGGCCCATCGCCACGCCGGATAAAATCCAGTTTGCCGAAGGTCTGCCCAAGACCAGAAGCGGGAAAATCATGCGCCGTATCCTGGCCAAAATTGCGGCTGGAGACGTCAGCAACCTGGGTGATACCAGCACGCTGTCCGACCCGTCGGTGGTGGAGAGCCTCGTTGAAGGCAGACAGTAAAATAATAAATTAAGTGAATTAACTCAGAGATGATTCGCCGTCGGTAAAACTGGCAGAACCGCTAAGCAGAAAGGAGGTAGCTCCGTTGACAACCAGAGGGCAGGAAATCGTATCGGTGCTGAAAGAGCAGATAAAGCAGTTTGGCAGCGCCGTTACCATGGTGGATGTGGGCACGGTGATTGAAGTTGGTGACGGCATTGCTCGCATTCACGGGCTGGCCTCGGCAAAGTACAATGAGCTGCTTGAGTTCCCCAACGATATCATGGGGATTGCGCTGAACCTGGAGGAGGACAGCGTGGCAGCGATAATCCTGGGAGACTACCTCCAGGTCAAGGAGGGCGATGAGGTTCGGTGTACCGGGCGTATTGTTGAGGTGCCGGTGGGGGAGGCGCTTATCGGGCGGGTCATTGACCCGCTGGGTCGACCTCTGGACGGCAAAGGCCCCCTTAAAACCAAGAAGACCCGTCCTGTGGAGCGTGTGGCCCCCAATGTGGTGCTGCGCAAGTCCGTGGATACCCCGGTGCAGACCGGCATCAAGGCCATCGACAGCCTGATTCCCATTGGCCGGGGACAGCGTGAGCTGATTATCGGCGACCGTTCCACCGGCAAGACGGCGATTGCCATTGATACCATTATCAATCAGAAAGACGGCGACCTTACCTGTATTTACGTTGCCATCGGGCAGAAGGTATCCAAGGTAGCGCGGCTGGTGGCCACGCTGGAAAGCCACGGCGCTATGGAGCATACCATTGTGGTATTGGCCAGCGCTTCCGATTCCGTTGCCCTCCAGTACCTGGCACCTTATGCCGGTTGTGCCATCGGCGAGGAGTTCATGGAGCACGGCCAGGATGCACTGGTCATCTATGACGACCTCACCAAACACGGCTGGGCATACCGCCAGCTATCGCTATTGCTCCGCCGCCCGCCGGGAAGGGAGGCCTATCCAGGCGATGTCTTCTATCTGCACAGTCGGCTGCTGGAGAGGGCGGCCAAGTATGCACCGGAATACGGGGGTGGTTCACTGACCGCGCTGCCCATCATTGAAACGCAGGCCGGCGACCTTTCCGCATACATTCCGACCAATGTGATATCAATTACCGATGGCCAGATGTATCTGGAAACCGACCTTTTCAATGCCGGTACCAGGCCGGCGTTGAACGTTGGTTTATCAGTATCGCGCGTGGGGGGTAAAGCCCAGACCAAGGCCATGAGGCAGGTGGCCGGAAAGCTGCGCCTGGACCTGTCCCAGTACCGCGAGCTGGCGGCTTTTGCCCAGTTCGGCACCGGCGAGCTGGATAAGGCGACGAAAGCCCAGCTAGAACGCGGTCAGCGGCTCACCGAGGTCCTGAAGCAGCCACAGTTCGTGCCCGTGCCGCTGGAAAGGCAGGTCATGATACTGTATGCCGCGGTGAACGGTTATCTTGATGATATTGCGATAGGCAAAGTAGCTCTTTTCGAGACCAAATTTTATCAATTCATGGATGAGAAGTACTCTGACATCGTCAAATCTATTGCCCAAGAAAAAGAGATCAGCTCGAAGGCGGAAAAGGCTCTAATCAAGGCGCTCAAGGATTTTAAGGAGCAAAATTATCCAGAAATATTCCAGCATGCCCGGGGCTAAGGCGTAACGAGAATTCTAAAGCAGCTGGCTGGCCGATAATTGGAGGCAGAGGTTGGTTAATATCCGGGTCATCAAGCGAAGAATACGGGGTGTACAGAATACAGCCAAGATAACCAGGGCCATGGAGATGATTGCTGCTTCCAGAATGAGGCGGGCGCAGGAGAGCGGTCTTGCCGGCAGACCTTACACAGAGAAAATCCAGCAGGTCATTGCCGACCTGGCCGCTTTAGCCGAGCCTGGAAGGGAACCCCATCCGCTCCTGCAACGCCGCCCGATAAATAAAATCGCCCTGGTTCACATCACACCTGACCGCGGTCTGTGCGGCGGGCTGGTCAGCAATCTCAATCGCACCCTGGCCAGCTATATTCTGGAACAGAGGGTGCCGGTGACCGTTATCGCCGTCGGGCGGAAAGGGCTTGATTTCATACATCGCTGTGACAGGGAGCTGCTGGCTGAATTCACACAGTTGGGTGACCGCCCCAGCCTGATGGACACCCTGTCCATCTCGCACATTGTGATTGACGATTACAGTAAAGGTGCTTTTGACCTGGTCTGCCTGGTCTACGCACACTTTGTCTCCACAATGGTCCAGCGCCCCTGCGTGCGGCAGTTGCTTCCTGTGGCACCGGCCCGTATACCGGCGGCGCAGAACGTGGAATACATCTATGAGCCAGGGCCAGGCGCGGTGCTGGGCAACCTTCTGCCCCGTTTCGTTGAGATGGAGGTCTATCATGCCATTCTGGAGTCCATCGCCAGCGAGCAGTCGGCGCGGATGGTGGCCATGAAGAACGCGACGGATAATGCCAGTGAGCTTATAGATGATTTGACCCTGCTCTACAATAAAGCCCGCCAGGAGGCGATTACCAAAGAGCTTCTGGACATTGCCGGCGGTGTGGAAGCTCTGGCTTGACCGAGGAGGTTATAATGGCAAAAGGCAAAGTGACTCAGGTAATCGGGACGGTGGTTGATGTTGAGTTTCCACCCGATGAATTGCCGGCACTTTTTAACGCCGTTGAGATAAATGCCGATGGCGGCAAGGTGGTGCTTGAAGTTCAGGAGCACGTGGGCAATAACTGGGTCCGGTGTCTGGCGCTCTCACCAACCGATGGTCTGGAGCGTGGTGCCGAGGTGGTTGATACCGGGGCACCGCTCAGGGTACCGGTGGGCCAGGCGACTCTGGGGCGCCTGTTTGATGTCATGGGCGAGCCTCTGGACAACCTTGGCCCGGTGAAGGCGAAGGAACGCTGGCCAATCCACCGCCCCCCACCGTCACTTGAGGAGCAGTCCACCAGTACCGAGATGCTGGAAACAGGCCTCAAGGTGATTGACCTGATAACACCATTTACCAAAGGGGGTAAAATCGGCGCCTACGGTGGTGCCGGGGTGGGCAAAACGGTGATCATCATGGAGCTGATTCGCAATATCGCCCGTGTGCACGGCGGTTTTTCCGTGTTCACCGGCATTGGTGAGCGGTCGCGGGAAGGTAACGACCTGTGGTCCGAAATGAAAGAGTCCGGCGTCATTGATAAAACGGTGCTGGTCTTCGGTCAGATGAACGAGCCTCCCGGCGTTCGCCTGCGCGTTGGACTCACCGGGCTGACCATGGCGGAATACTTCCGCGACGTTGAGAACCAGGATGTGCTCCTCTTTATCGATAATATCTACCGGTATACTCTGGCCGGAATGGAAGTTTCCGCGCTGCTGGGGCGTATGCCTTCGGCCGTGGGCTACCAGCCGACTCTGGCTACGGAAATGGGTGAGCTGGAGGAGAGGATTACGTCCACCAAACATGGCTCGATTACCTCTTTTCAGGCAATTTATGTTCCGGCGGATGACTATACTGACCCCGGGGTGGTGGCGACATTTGGTCACCTTGATGCTGTGATTGCGCTGGAGAGGTCCATTGCCGAACAGGGGCTTTACCCTGCCGTCGACTCTCTGGTATCGACCTCTCGCATCCTGACGCCGGCCGTGGTTGGCGACGAACACTATCAGGTTGCCCGCGAGGTACAGCGGGTGCTGCAGCGTTACAAGGACCTTCAGGACATCATCGCCATACTCGGCATCGAGGAGCTCAGTGAGGAAGACAAGCTCACCGTGGGCAGGGCACGGCGTATCCAGCGCTTTCTCTCGCAGCCGATGTTTGTGACCGAGGTATTTACCGGCCGGGAGGGCAAGTACGTGCCCGTTCAAGATACGGTGCGTGGCTTCCGGGAGATACTTGACGGCAAGTATGATGACCTGCCGGAGCAGGCATTTTACATGGTGGGCACCATTGACGAAGTGGTCAAGCAGGCGAAGACGATAAGCATCAGAGGTGAGGCCGAG
>CAZJGR010000025.1:13260-22486 GCA_964545815.1 uncultured Dehalococcoidaceae bacterium
CGAAAAAGGCGAGGAAATAGCGGATGCCAGGTATCAGGCTTGATGTTGTGACCGCAGAGCGAATGGTCTATTCCGACGACGTGGACATGGTGATTGCCCCTGGCTTTGAAGGGCAGCTCGGGATATTGCCCCACCATACCCCGCTGATGACAACATTGCTGCCCGGCGAACTGCGGATAAAGAAAGGCAGCGAGGAGATTTCGCTGGCGATATCTGGCGGCTTCCTTGAGGTACGTCCCGACCGGGTGATAGTGCTGGCCGACGCTGCGGAGCGCGCGGAGGAAATCGATGTGGAGAGGGCGGAGGCGGCCAGAAAACGCGCCCGGGAAAAGCTGGCCCAGCGACGCGAACTGGGCATTGACGGTGCCCGGGCCGAGGCGGCACTACGTCGGTCGCTGATACGCCTGAAGGTGGCGGAAACAGGGCGGAGAAGAACCAAACGTTAGCCAGAAGCTAATCAGTCTTTTTCCGGTTTAATTCCAGAAGACCAGCGATGGGCTCTATCTTTATCAGGCCACGCTCTAAATCCACTGACTTGACCACATTGGCAATGGCGGGGATAAGAAATTCACCTTTCATGCCCTGTACCACGTAGATATCGTGGCTCTCACCAGCCAGGATTTCCTTGACCTCGCCCAGACGCTCACCCCCGGTAGTCCTTACCTCCAGCCCGATGAGCTGAAAATAGTAGTAGCGGTCTTCCGGAAGCGTTTGGGTCTTACTTTGCGGTATCTCTATGAATTTGCCCCGTAGGCGCTGGGCGTCTTCAGCGCAGTCGATGGTGCTGAACTTCAATATCAGTCGGTCGCGGTGCCGTGAGACATCAACCATGGTCAGCGGCTTGCCATTGACAAATACCTGTTCGCCAGGGGAAAACCGCTGGGGGAAATCGGTCTCTATCTCGACTGTTACCCCGCCCTTGGCTCCCCACGGGGCAACAATGCGCCCGATGATAATGAAGTCCATGCGGGGCGCTTCTATTCCTGATTCTGTATTTTCAGATGGGGTAAGCTCAGACAATTTCCAGTCTAACCCGAGTGGAAGCCTTGGCGGCTTTTACCCGGAGCAGGGCGCGCATAGCTTCAGCGATTCGGCCTTGCTTGCCAATGACCCTTCCCTTATCCTCATCGGCAACCTGCAGTTTCAGTGTGGTCAGGCCTTCTTCGTCGGTTTCCTGTTCAACTTTCACTTGGTCCGGGGCGTCAACGATTGATTTGGCAATGTAGATGACAAGTTCTTTCATGCTCTCTTCTTGTGATACAGGTTCACTCATGTTTTGGGTTCTCCTTAATTGTATTGGATTTTGGCAAAATGCCGGCCTTGCTCAGCAGCCTGGCGGCGGTATTTGTTGGTTGGGCGCCCTGGCTCAGCCAGTGGCGGGCTTTTTCTTCGTTGATGACCACTGTCTCCGGGTCAGTGAGGGGATTGAAATGACCGATGATATCAATAAAGGCCCCATCACGGGGTGAGTGGGAATCAGCCACCACAAGCCTGTAGTTTGGCTTGCTCCTGGCTCCGGTGCGGCGTAATCTGATTTTTACCATGATTTTATCTAGCTTCTAAATACTTATTATGCACCATTGGTTTACTGCCTGTCAATGGCAGTGGTGAAAATTAGTTGCCAGATAACGCTAATGCCGTTATAATTCGGGGTATGAAGGTGCAAAATCTGCATAGCTGGCAGGTCAGTGTGGCGCAGGCTTTCGACATCCAGCGGGAGCTGGCCGTCCGGGTCTCCCGAATCAGCGAAATCGATGAGCCGCGTTTCATTGCTGGTGCTGATATATCCGCCGGCCGTGCCCAGAATATGGCCACCAGCGCGGTGGTGGTCATGGATTACCCGGCATTGACGCTGGTGGAAGTGAAAACGGTCGATGAAAAACTGGCCTTTCCTTACATTCCGGGCCTCCTCTCTTTTCGGGAGTCACCGCTGGTCCTGGCCGCCTGCGAGAAGCTGACCGTGATGCCCGACCTCATTCTGGTGGACGGACAGGGGCTGGCCCATCCCCGCCGCCTCGGCCTGGCCTCCCACCTGGGGTTATTTCTGGACGCACCGACCATTGGCTGTGCCAAATCGCGACTGTGCGGCAGCCACGGGGCGCCAGGCATTGCACCGGGCAGCTCTGCCGAACTGGTGGACAATGGTGAGGTAATCGGAGCTGTCCTGCGCACGAAAGCAGGTGCCAGCCCACTCTATATTTCTATTGGCCACAAGGTTGACCTTGAGGCGGCGGTTCACTGGGTGCTGGCGTGTTGCCGTGGCTACCGTATTCCGGAGCCGTTGCGGCTGGCCCATCTGGCGGCGGGTGGAAATCTGAAGCCAAAAGAGTACGTACCGGCTCATGAAATGAGCTATCAGGGTAAACTGTTCGGTTAGCAGAGGTAGAACAAATATGCCGGAGTTACTGGACAAGATGGAAGACCTGCGGTCTCGAATTGCCATGGCGCTGGTGCATCTTTGACATTGCCGGCAAGGAAATAGAAATCAGCCGGTTAGAGAAAGAATCGGCACGGCCAGATTTCTGGCTTGACCAGCCCAAGGCGCAGGATACCATGCGGCGCCTGGCCGAGCGAAAAAGGGCGGTGGAACAGTGGCGAGGACTGGAAAAGAGGGTGGCTGACCTAGCCGAACTGGCTCAGCTGACCGGAGAAGATAAACCGCTTCAAGCCGAGATAGCCTCAGAGGCAGAGCGGGTTGAGGAGACTCTGGCTCAGCTTGAATTTCAGCTTGCTTTCCGTGGTGAATATGATGAGCGCAATGCCATTCTGGCGGTTCACGCTGGTGCCGGTGGCACCGAGTCCCAGGACTGGGCGGAGATGCTGATGCGGATGTACTTGCGGTGGGCAGAACGCCGCGGCTACCAGCCGGAGGTCTTGGAAAGCACGCCTGGTGAGGAAGCCGGGATAAAGAGCGCGGTCATTGGTATTGCCGGCGACTACGCCTATGGGTACTTAAGAGCGGAGCATGGTGTTCACCGTCTGGTTCGATTGTCCCCCTTTGATGCCGACCACGCCCGGCATACCTCATTTGCCCTGGTGGAGGTAATGCCGGAGGCCAAGGCGGACGTTGATGTCAGAATCGACCCCGACGATTTGAAGGTGGAGACATTTCGGTCCAGCGGCCCGGGCGGGCAGCACATGCAGAAGACCAGCAGCGCGGTCAGATTGACCCACCTGCCCACAGGTCTCGTTGCTACCTGCCAGAGCGAGCGCTCTCAGCACCGCAACAAGGAGATCGCGATGACCATACTCCGCTCGCGCCTGCTGGAACTGGAACTGGAGAAACGCGCCGAGGAGAAAGCCAGGCTTAAAGGGAAGCGCATCGCTGCGGGCTGGGGAAACCAGATACGAAGCTATATCCTGCATCCTTACAAGATGGTCAAAGACCACCGGACTGACTACCAGACCAGCAATCCCGATGACGTGCTTAATGGCGAATTGGACGATTTTCTGAAGGCCTATCACCGGTCCGGTCTGGGGAGGGAAGAGTTGTGAAAAGAGCATTGCTTTTAATTCTGCTGGCAAGTTTATTACTGGCCCTGTCCAGTCCAGCGACGGTTCGGGCGGTTAACGGGCTGCAGGTTCTGGATAGCCGGGTAGAAGTTGATTTTCCGATGAAGGTCAACTTCAGCCTCTCTGCGGCCAGCGCGGCTGATATCACCGATATCCGCCTGCACTATACCGTTCACCAGATGAGCCATGCTGAGGTTGTCAGCGAGGTGTTGTTGCAATTTGAACCGGCGACGCTGATAAGTGCGGCGTGGAGCTGGGATATGAGAAAGACCGGCGGCCTGCCTCCGGGCAGCAGCCTGAGCTACTGGTGGACGGTAAAAGATGCCCGGGGCGAAAGACTGGAAACCGAGCCGACCGCGGTTCAGGTTAATGACACGCGCTATCCCTGGCGCAGCCTGAGCGAGGGGTTGCTGACCCTGTACTGGTATGAAGGAGATGAGCCCTTTGCTCATGAGCTCATGGGTACTGCCCAGCAGGCGCTGGTGCGTCTGGCTGGATACACCGGTGCCGAGCTGGAAAGTCCGGCTGAGATATATATTTACGCCAAAGCCGAAGACCTGCTCGGTGCCATGATATTCCCTCAGGAATGGACGGGAGGCGTCGCCTACACCAGGTTCAGCACCATCGCCATCGGCATTTCCCCGGATGAGCTTGACTGGGGCAAGCGGGCGATGACCCATGAGTTGACGCATCTGGTAATCCACCAGGTGGTCTTTAATCCCTATAATGACCTTCCCACTTGGCTCGATGAGGGCCTGGCCATGTATGCCGAAGGGCCGCTGGAGCCGGCATTCGTCAACCTGCTGGTCAAAGCGACTAATGAAGACAGGCTGATAACGGTGCGCAGCCTCTCCAGCCCCTTTTCCGCCTATGCTGAGGAATCAGCACTCGCTTATGCCCAGAGCTACAGCCTGCTTGATTTTATCATCAATAATTATGGCCAGAGCCGGATGCTTGAGCTGCTGAACACCTTCCATGAGGGAAGCGGCTATGATGAAGCCCTGCAGAAGGTGTACGGATTTGATATGGATGGCTTAAATAAACTCTGGCGAGCTATATTATGAGATAATCGCGTTGGGGAACTTAGGTGCTGGAGGAAAGCAAGGTAAAAAAGTCATTTACCATCCACGATTTACCCGTTTCCGAGCGGCCGAGGGAACGGCTGCAGAGATACGGTGCGGAGGCGCTTTCGGCTCAGGAGATTCTGGCGGTTATTCTGGGCCGAGGCATCGCTGGCGAGTCGGTGATGGTTACTGCCCAGAGACTCTTGAGCCAGTTCGGCAGCCTCAAGGGAATTGCTGGGGCTTCGCTGGAAGAGCTGGCCAGTGTCAGGGGAATCGGCCTGGCCAAGGCAGCCCAGATAAGAGCCGCTTTTGAATTGAGCAACCGGCTCGAAGGCTACCAGGATAGCGGAAAAAGGGAAACGGTCAAAACACCGGAAGATGTTGTGGCGCTGGTTCGAAGCCGACTGAAAAGCAAAAAGAAGGAATATTTTCTGGCACTGCTGCTGGATACCAGGAATCAGCTCATCAGGGTGGCTGAGATATCAGTTGGCAGTCTGGACAGCAGCATTGTCCATCCCAGGGAGGTATTCAAAGAAGCGGTTTCCGCCAGTGCGGCCTCGGTGCTCTTTGCCCATAATCATCCCTCTGGTGACCCGGAGGCTTCCGAGGATGATATAAACCTGACCAAAAGGCTGGCTGAAGCCGGGGAAATTATGGGCATCGATGTTCTTGACCACGTTATCATCGGAGAACAGAAATACCTGAGCCTGAAGAGAGAAGGCTTATTGTGAGGGCCAATACCGTTGCCAAAAGGGAGTCTCATTAATACCAGTTTTTACTAGGTTAGTACTTTCTAAATTTTCCTCCGCCAAATCCACCACCTCTTCGGCCACCGTACGACCCACCGCCTCTGTCCTCAGGACGGGGGCGAGCCGCGCTAACGTTAAGTGTCCGTTCCTTTAGTGTTTTTCCGTTGAGGCCGGTAATCGCAGCCTGGCCTTCGGATACTGAAGGCATCTCAATAAACGCGAACCCTCTTGGTTTGCCACTATACCTGTCGGTTGGTATGGCTACAGACTCCACTTTTCCAAAAGCAGCGAATTCCCCCCGCAGTTCCTCTTCGGTCACATCAAAGGATAAATTGCCTACATAGATTTTCATAGCCCGCCCTCTCCTTATTCTTGAATTATTGGTCTGCCCGCTATCTTCCCTGACGGAGCCCTCTCCGGGCGCTATTTTTAGCCTTAGTACGGGCAGCGTCTCGTTTGGATATAAAATAACGATGAGTCTTTGCTTCTCGCAGGACACCACTCATCTGAATCATTCTTTGAAAGCGGCGTAATAATGCTTCCTGTGATTCACCTTCGCGTATTGATACTTTCAATGGAATAACTCACGCTTTCCAGAGCCACATCCGGGTCAGTTGCCCAACCCGGACGTGACTCGAAGTTAAGCTTTTCTTAACTACTCTGTCTGACTTTGCGATAACAATCGCTGCAGTACACTGGCTTGTCTCCACGCGGTTCAAAGGGTACTTCAGTATCTTTGCCGCACTCGGCGCATACCGCAGGGAACATCTGGCGTCTGGATCCGTAGTTGCTACTTCCATAACGCTCTGACTTCCTTGCCTGACGGCACGAAGGACAGCGCTTGGGCTCATTGGTGTAGCCCTTGGATTGGAAAAACTCTTGTTCCTCAGCGCTGAAAGTGAAGGTAGCCCCACAATCGGAACACTGGAGAGACTTCTCCTTAAAAACCATTGAATGACCTCCTCTCTTTAAATTTTAGTTAGAGTCCGGTCATCCAACACTTAAGTAGTCTATTGACTTGAAAAAGCTGTAATAACCTTAAATCTAACAGTTTAGTTTACACTGAAAGGAGTCCCTTTGTCAAATGAATTGTCGCAACTACATTCCACGCCTCCAGTGATTAATCACTCTTTAGAGCGATAACAATCATATAAATGAGTGATTGACTATCACTTAAAAGAGGGTAAAATTAAATCATAAAAAGGAGAGCGAGATGCAGCAAGAAATAGCCGAGGCTATAGCCAGAATTATAACGTTTCTTGTTGCCATATTACTCATCGAAGTAATAGCGGCGGGTTTTACCATTGCCGTATTCTTTAATATGTAATATGTATTAGACCGCCATCGCGTGTGGAACGGCCTATCTTGGCCTCAATTGTCTTAACTTCATTCTTCCTGCCCAGGGATTCATAATTTTTTTTTTACCAGCGTATGGATTTTACCTCATGCTCTGTGCTACCATTTATTGACCGTAATCCGGCGGCCGGAAATACCTGAGCCGGAAAAGAGAAGGTCTGTTCTGATGTATAAAAAAGCGAAAGGAGATGCCTAGATGTCAGATAAAGCTATGTTTGAACGGCTATATAATGCCATTATCGCTGGCGACAGGAAGGGCTTGGAGCAGGCAGTCAACGAGGCCTTGAAAGAGGGTATCGCACCATCGGGAATCATTGAAAAGGGGATGTCCCCCGGTATGAAAGAGGTGGGCGACCGGTTCGCCCGCTATGAAATCTATCTTCCGGAGATGATGATGGCGGCGGAGGCATGGGAGGGCGCGATGCAAATTCTGGAGCCGAAGCTGCTGGAGTCCGGGAGTGAGCGGAAGAGACTGGGACGGGTGGTTATCGGCACGGTGAAGGGAGATATCCATTCCATTGGGAAAAACATCGTTGGGGCGATGTTGAAGATGAATGGCTTTGATGTTATCGACCTCGGGGTTGATGTTGCCGCTTCCGCCTTTGTTACCAAGGCGGAGGAAGTCGGTGCCGATATCATTGCCGTCTCGGCGCTGATGAGCACCACCATCCCGCAGCAGAAGAGCATCATTGAGCATCTAGAGGCACGTGATGCACGCCGCAAGTACTGCGTCCTGGTCGGTGGCGGCTCAACCAGCCAGGAGTGGGCGGACAGCATCGGGGCCGACGGCTACGGCCGAACCGCCGGTGATGCCGCGGCACTGGCATTGAAGGCGGTAGCGCGGAAACAGAAGGGAACCAGGGCATGATAAGTTTCTGGACAGTCGTGGAGAGGGCATTAGCCGGCCCCATCTGCACGGAACGGGACTTTGAGCTCAATGTCTTTGTGCCCAACCTGCGCAAAGTAGTGGCGAAATATGGTATAAAATATGACCCGCAGAGCCCGGTGCCTGCGGATGATGACCTGGCGGACCGCGTCTGGGAGGCGGGCATGGAGTTTCTGCTCGAGACCGGCGTTTACTGTCTGGACACGGAGAGGCGCATTCTGTTCACGAAGGAGGAGATAGAGGGTGCGCTGGCGTCAGGGCCGTGTGGCCGTGTCTTCGGCGAGGGAAAGGATACCCGCGTAATGCCCAGACGTGGCCCCGAAGATAAGACATTGCCCTGGTGTTCGGTTGGCCCGACCTCCTCACCGCTTTCCTCGGAGTTATACTACGTGAACCTAGTCAAAGCACATGCGGAAAACCCGCTTGGGGACGGCATCACCATGCCCTGCCTGACCATGGTCAACGGGCAGCCCATCGTTGGCGGCAGCCCGCTGGGGATAGAGGGGGCTATCAGGGCGGTTCTGCTGACCAGAGAGGGCATGCGCCGTGCCGGGCGACCGGGGATGCCCATCGTCAATGGCGTCACCACGGCGGCAAGGGCACAGGAGCACATTGCTGCCCACCGCTTCGGCATTCGCCAGACGGACGCACTGGAAATCGGCACTATCCACGAGATGAAGGTTGATTTTGATACCATGAACAAGGTCGCCTACTCGCTGGCGGCGGGCAACCTTATCTTTGCCGAGAACGGGGTCATACTGGGCGGACTGTCTGGCGGACCGGCGGGAGTGGCGGTGGTTACCGCCGCCTACAACCCGGTGGACCTGCTCATCCTGCGGGGCGCCGTGCAGCACCCGTTTCCGACTCATTTCGACCTTGGTGTTACCTCAGCACGAGACACCATCTGGGCGCGCAGCGTGGCCAACCAGGCCGTTACCCGAAACAGCACTCTGCCGGTGGTGAACGTCGGCTATTCTGCCGCCGGCCCGATGACCAAGATGCTTTTCTATGAGCACTGCGCCTGGGTTATCGCCTCGGTGGTTTCCGGTGGTTCGGTTGAGGTGGGGGCCTCGGCAAGAGGTACCGCGCTTGACTATACCAGCCCGGTGGAACCTCTTCTGGCCAGCGAAGTGGCTCACGCGGTGGCAGGCATGAGCCGCCGGGAAGCTAATGACATTGTGAAGGCTCTGCTGGAGGAGTATGAATCGCAGCTCCGCAAGCCTCCTGCCGGACAGAAGTACCAGGAATGCTGCGACCCGGTAACCGGCAAGCCAAACCAAGAGTTTCTTGAGCTTTATCTGGATGTCAGGCGGGAGATGGCTGACCAGTTCGGCATTCAGTTCAGCAGTGCTTCCCCTTACCTCTGATTCAAGTAAGATGCAGGAGGGAAATCATGCTCAGCTTTGATACAGTTGTGGAAAGGGCATTAACCGGCCCCATCTGCACGGAACGGGACTTTGACCTCGGTATCTTCGTGCCCAACTTGCGCCGGGTAATCGAAAAGTATGGCCTAAAGTATGACCCGCAGAGCCCGGTGCCATCTGATGATGACCTGGCAGACCGTGTCTGGGAGGCGGGCATGGAGTTTCTGCTCGAGACCGGAGTTTACTGTCTGGACACGGAGAGGCGCATTCTGTTCACGAAGGAGGAGATAGAGG
>CAZJGR010000026.1:0-21157 GCA_964545815.1 uncultured Dehalococcoidaceae bacterium
TCAGGCGGCAGTAGGCAGCATAGGCAGCGGCAGAGGCACTGGTATTGCCGGTGGAGGCACACATGATGGTCCGGCTCTTCTCTTCCAGCGCCTTGGCTACGGCCACGACCATACCCCGGTCCTTGAACGAGCCGGTGGGATTGCAGCCTTCCAGTTTGAGGTAGAGTTCCCCGCCGCCGATTTCCTTCGCCAGCGGCTCGCATTTAACCAGCGGGGTATTCCCCTCCCCCAGAGAAAAGAGCGGCGTTTTGGGGGTGATGGGGAGGAGTTTTTTATACCTGTGGAGGACGCCTGTTTTCACCATCGGGCTCAACCCCTGATTCGAGTATGGATTATATGTGTTCCACGCGGATGAAGTTGCCTATCTCCTTGACCACCTCAAGCTGCTCAATCTGATATAAAGCCCGCTGCATCGCTTTTTCTGATGACGGGTGGGTGGTCAGGACGATTTCGGCGGTCTGGGCGGCGGCATCGGCTTCCTTCTGAATTGCCGAGGCGATGCTGATCCTGTTATCACCCAGTATCTTGGCAATCTGGGCCAGCACGCCGGGCCGGTCGGCACAGTTTATACGGAGGTAATACTGGGTTTCAATCTCATCCATGGGCTTGATACGCGTTCCTGACCCTGGTTTCCACTTCAGGCGGTTGCCCACGTCGAAAGTGATATCCTGCGCCGAGGCCACAATGTCGGAGACCACGGCGCTGCTGGTAGGCAGCGGGCCGGCGCCCTCCCCGTAGAACATCACCTTGCCGATGAGGTCGCCTTCCACCAGAATGCCATTATAGACGCCATCGACTTTGGCCAGAAGAGAGTCCTCCGGGATGAAGACCGGATGTACCCGGACCTCAATCGAGTTGTCAGCGCGTTTGGCAATGGCGAGGAGCTTGATGGCGAAACCCAGTTCCCGCGCGTAGCGGAAATCCCGACTGCTAATACGGGAGATACCTTCCCGGTAGATGTCTTCTGGCTTGACCACAGTCTGAAAGGCCAGCGAGGCCAGGATGGCCAGCTTGTAATTGGCATCAATGCCCTCGATGTCATTAACGGGATTGGCTTCAGCATAGCCCAGTTTCTGGGCGCTCTTCAGCGCCATCGGGAAGTCAATGCCCTCACGTGCCATGCGGGTGAGGATGTAATTGGTCGTCCCGTTGATGATGGCGTAGATGCCGGTGATTTCGTTGGCTATCAGGTCGTATTTGAACGGTGCAATCAGCGGGATGCCGCCGCCAACGCTGGCCTCATAGCGCAGTCCGACCCTGTGCTGCTGGGCCAGGGCTTGCAGTTCCGCGCCGTGCTTGGCAATGACCTCCTTGTTTGAGGTTACCACGTACCGACCGCTGGTGATGGCCCGCTTCAGGTACTCCCGGGCCGGGTTCTCACCACCGATGGCCTCAACCATAATATCGATACCTGGTTCATTGAAGAACGCATCATCATCGGTGGTGAAGAGTTTTGCGGGCATTGTCTTGGCCAGCGGCCGGTCCAAGTCGACGGGCAGCACCTTTATCTTGCGCAGGACCAGTGGACAGCCGGCGTGCTCGGCAAGCATGTCAGCTTTCTCCGCTAACACCTTGGCTACCTGTCCACCGATTACTCCCAGCCCCATCATGCCGATGCCAATGCTTCTCTTTTTCATTCCCCCTACCTCGCGGCTGGTTCTAGTCTCTTGCCGCCTGTTCCATCGCCCAGGATTTTTTCTCTGCGTCAAGGTAGTTTACGATTTTGTTGTCCTTGTTGTCTATCAGTGAATTTACCCACTCATCTAAAGCTTTGGCTTTCAGGTAGTCACGGGAGTTGGTATCGATGCGCCGGTTAGTATTTTCGTCAAGTACCTTTATCAGCCAGTAACCGCCCTTGGTCGTTATCGTTTCATCACGAATCGGTTCGCTTATCAACCCCGGTTCAATTTCCAGGTCCTGGACATAGGCATCAACCAGCGGCTCCATCTCTCCCGGTGATACCAGATATTCCCCTTCGTTTTCCTTAACGCCTTTCATCTGGGAATGCTCCACAGCTAGGGGACCCCACTCCGCACCGGCTTCCAGTTGACTTCTAACACTCAGCGCTTCATCTTCATTGCCCAGCAGCATTACCTGGATATGGGTTTCCTCTTCCTCTTCATTTCTCTCTAAGACTTTTACCAGCCAGTAGCCAACCCCTTTTTCCACTTCCTCATCATGTATTGGCTGGCTCAGCACTCCCACCTCATGGCGGAAAATATCATCGGCAATTGAGGTCTTCAGCATATCCTGCAGGATGGTCTTAGGGACCCAGCCCAGGTCACCCCCTTTGTTTCTGGAAATGGGCTCCAGGCTTATCTCTTCCGCCAGCTCGCTGAAATCCTCGCCGTTTTCCAGCCGGCTCCTGACATCCAGAGCCTGCCGCTCATTTTCCAGCATCATCGCCATGACCTGCCTCTGTTCGGCAAAAAGTGGCACCTGGGGGTCGAAATGCTCGGCCAGCAAACGCTCGGTTAACAACTGCAGTGAGACCAGAGCGCGATAGGCCTCTTTATCCGGCAGGTCATTTTCTTTCAGCATCTTTTTCACTTCTTCATCGGGAACAGTGATTCCCAGTTCCATAGCCCCCTGTCTGACGAGTTCATTGCGCTGTATATCTTGCAGCACGCCATCGGCAATGTAGGGCAGGTATGATGCCGGCTGGCCAGAGTTTTCAATTTTCAGCATTTCCACATAATAATCCATGGTGAACTCAGTGTCATTAACCTTGGTGGCCGTCTCATGCAGCGGTTTATACTGGCCGAGATACCATCCAGCGCCAATAAAAGCCAGCACCACAACGATGACGAAGGTGCCGGTTATGAGAACTATGCGCTGTCGCTTTTTCTGCTGTTCCCAGTGTGAAATCTGGCGCGGCGTCAGTATACGCTGTTTCTCCGGTTTCTTCTTGGCCAAATATGAACCCTTCTTTCCGCCACACTGGCAAGTGCTTTTATATTTATAACGCAAAAGCGTTGACTTTTCAAATGAAAACGGCGTTTGGCTTCAGGGGCATGGCGAGGCAATAATGTGCGACCCGATAGCATATTTTAACACAACTGTAACGGGATTTTAATGAATATTTAACCTCGGTCAGTTAATATGAAAATGTTTCTGTGGGCAGATGGTACCATAGTCCTAGTTACTGTCGCATTGACAATCGCGAGCCGATGACCTGCACTTGAACCTACTTGACAATTGGCATGTGGCAAATTAATATTGTTTATGTAAAACAAATTGGAAATAGCTTGAGAAGTAGCTGAGGAATGGTACGGCATGTTTAAATTGCGCGGGCGAAAGCGTGAAGCCAGGGAGACGGAAAGCAGGTCGCGGGAAGAAAACCGAGTGGCTGAGGCCACTGAGGACAAGGGGGATGTTGAACAGACTGTTGAGCTGGTGAACAACATCGTGGAACAGTCCGGTGCTTCGTCAGCGGCTTCAGTCCGTTCCATTCTCAAAGCGGCGATTAACAGTGCCGAGCAGATTATTGACAGCCTGAAAACGCGGGCGGTGGCCGAAGCCCAGCAGGAAGCAGCGAAAATCATCGCTGAGGCCAAAAAGGAGGCGGAAAAGGTAAGAGGAGGAAAGGCACCGGTTCAGAAGGAGACCGCGGAAGATATCATGGCCGCGGTCGAGAAGGTGGCCGAGGAACAAGTGGCGGAGCCGGCCCCGGCGGTAGAAGAGGTGGCGGCGGTGGAAGAGGAAGAGCTGGCTCAGCTACAGGAGAAAGTTGTGGCGCCTGTGGCCGAAAAAAAGGGGCCGGAAAGGGTCGGCAGGAAGGAACGAGCGCACAAGAAGAAATCTGAGAAGATTTTGCCCCAGGAGGGAAGCCAATCGCTGTACACCGGCCAGGTTGAGTTAACCATTGAGGTGCCGGTTGAACCGACCCTGGTCGCCAAGCTGTATAATTACCTGCAGACCACACCCGAAATAAAATTCATCCGTACCGTGGGCTCCTGGAACAAGGGAAGCGCCATAACGGTAGTGCTGGATAAGCCAATTCCCTTGATTTCAGCGCTCGCAGACAAGTTGCCTGAAGCGGATATTTTACCTGACCGACCTGACGTAAGCGGTTACGTGAGAGATAAAAGGGTAGTGCGGAGGATTAGCATTTCACGGAAGGGGAAATAGCCGCCTCATCAAGGTGTGGCGAACGCCCGGTTAAAGGAAGTCCGTTTTCACTTATGGGCTAGCCTGGGGGAAGAGAAATGGAAGCGCCAGCGAAAAGCGTAAAGAGAGACATCCTTCATATTCTGGCGGAAGCCGGGATTATCAACGACGAGCAGATAAAGCGTGTTCAGGAACTGCAGCAGAGGACAGGCGACCGGTTAGAGCACGTCCTGCTGCAGCAGCGAATGGTCACCCAGCAGCAACTGGCCTTTTTTACCAGTCTGCAACTGGGAATACCATTCGTAAACTTGAGAAGAGAAGGCATAAAGGCCGATGCGGTGAAATTGCTGCCTGAATCCGTCGCCAGGAAATATGGTGTGATACCGGTGGAGGAAAGAAACGGGGCCATTGTGGTGGCTATGGAAGACCCCAAGGACATTGAGGCGCTGGAAGACCTAGCGGCGATAACCATGAAAAGAATTGAGCCGGTGATCAGCACGGCTCAGGACATTCAGGAAATGATTGACCTCAACTACCGCATCGGTGGTGAGCTTGAGGAACAGCTTAGTCAGATTCCCACGCGGTATCGCGGTGGTGCCGGGCTGAGAGAAGCCCGGGTTTCGCCGGAGGCGATCGCGCAGGCGCCAGTGGTGCGCGCCATTGACCTTCTCATAAAACAGGCGGTGCGAGACCGAGCCTCCGATGTGCATATCGAACCACAGCAAGACCGGTTGCGCGTTCGCTACCGGATTGATGGCATTTTGAATGAAGTGATGGGCCTGCCTTTAAGCGTGCACGCACCGCTGCTTTCCCGTGTGAAAATCATGGCTGGCCTGAACATCGCCGAGCGCCGTCGTCCTCAGGACGGCCAGATAACCTTTGACATGGGTGACCGTGAGGTGGATATCCGCGTGGCCACTTCCAACACCATCTATGGGGAGATGACGGTGCTGAGAATTCTGGACAAGACCTTTGCCTTCATGCCGCTGCCGGAAATCGGCTTCCTGCCGGATATGCTGGGAAAATACAATAAGATGCTGAAGACACCCTTTGGCATTATACTGATAAGCGGTCCCACCGGTTCTGGTAAAACAACCACGCAGTACGCCTCGGTAAACACCCTGGACTCTGTTGGACGCAAGATTATCACCATTGAAGACCCGGTGGAGTACCATTTTGCCAATATCAACCAGATGCAGGTCAATCCCACGGCAAACGTCACCTTTGCCACCGGGCTGAGAGGCACGATGCGGCTTGACCCCGACGTGATACTGGTCGGCGAGATACGTGATAAGGAAACGGCGCAGATTGCCACCCAGGCTGCCCTTACCGGACACTTGGTGTTATCTTCCGTCCACGCCAATGATACCGTGAGCACCATTATCCGCATGATTGACCTCGGTATTGAACCATTCCTCATTGCCTCGGCGTTGATTGGGGTCGTGGCCCAGAGAATGGTGCGACGCGTCTGTCCGTACTGTTCACGTCCCAGCGAAGTAGCCCCGGAAGAGCGTGAAGCTTATGAAGCGGAAATGGGGGAAAAACGCTCTGAATTCATTGTCGGTGCCGGGTGCAATTTCTGTGCCGGTACCGGCTATCTGGGGCGAACCGGCATCTTTGAAGTGTTGGTAGTCAGTGAGACCATCCGCAGGATGATTGTCAAGAGCAACGACATTGATGAAATGCGCCATGAAGCACAGAAAGAAGGCATGGTCTCTCTGTGGCATGACGGAATGGTGAAAGTCAAAGCGGGAATTACCACCCCCTTTGAAGTCCTGCGTAACGTATTCTCCATCAGTTAAGGGAAAGCAATGGCGGGGACGATTGAAGCGCCCAGAAAACAGAAGGATATTAGCTTCCGCTACGTAGCTTCTACCAGGCAGGGCAATCTGGTAAAAGGCAATATCAAGGCACCCAGCGAGATTGCTGCCGAACGACTGCTCGTCGCCAAGGGATACATTCCGGAGCATGTTGAAGTCGCCCCATCCATGTTCAGTCTGGAAGAAGCCCTCCCTTCCATCTTCCGGATAAAGCCCCGTGATGTTATCGTTTTCTCACGCCAGCTGGCCACACTGCTGCACTCCGGCATTTCACTGCTGCCGGCACTGGAAATCTTGCAGAGACAGGTGGCCAGCAGCCGCGCTTTCAGAAGCATTTTAGGTAGCGTCGTGAATGAAATTCGTTCTGGAGGTTCGTTCTCGCAGGCAGTAGGGAAGAATCCCAAGGCATTCAGCGAAATTTATTGTCGTACCATTGCCGTCGGCGAGGAAACGGGTAATCTGGACACGGTGCTCAACCGGATGGCGGATTACATGGAGCGGCACCAGATGATGGCTCAGGGAGTGAAAAAAGCGCTGACCTATCCGGCAATGGTCATGGGCGTCGGAGTCATCGTGGTTATTATTATGATTACTGTGGTGATGCCCAAGATGCTTGGCATGTTTTCCGCGATGAATGTGGAATTGCCTTTACCCACCAGAATCCTCATCTCGCTTACCCACTTCTTTCAGGCTTACCCTCTTTATATTCTCATTGCGGCTTCGGTACTGGTGGCCATCTTTCTCTGGATGGTGAAAAGGCCATCCGGGAGACGGATACTTGACCGTCTACGCATCAGCCTGCCGATTATCGGGCCACCGGCTCTTATGTCAGAGCTGGGGCGTTTCGCTAGGACACTCTCCGTGATGGTCGGTGCCGGGCTCAAACTGCAAGAAACAATGGAGCTGCTGCCCCAGGCGACCACCAATATGGTTTTCCGTGATGCCTTGGACAGGGTAAACGAGCGATTGCTTCTCGGTGAGGGGTTGTCCGAACCGATGAGCCGCATCAGCGTGTTTCCGCCGTTGCTCGTGCAGATGGTGGCCGTGGGCGAAGAAAGCAACACCCTCGACTACACCATGGGGGTGGTGGCTGATTTCTTTGAGACGGCGGCGGAAGAAAAGACGGCCGCCATGGTGGGCATGATCGGCCCTGTCAGCACTATCGGCATCGCCATCATGGTCGGCTTCATCGCCCTCTCCGTTATTATGCCGATGTATACCATTACTGGCGCCTTCGGCTAATTGACAGAAGGCAATTCACCCATTACACTGGTGGCAGAAATATGGACTCAGTGTATCTTAAAAAGCGGTAAATATCGAGGGTGAAAAATGCCAGGGCTGGCGGAAGAAGAAAGGCGCCAAGGGCACTTTGTCATTTATTCCCATAATTCCGGTATCAGAGCATTGTCTTATGGAGTATAATAATCTTAAGCCTGTGGTCCGCATTAACCGGGCGGAAGGAGGAACCCATTGAGCCAGGAGGCAATATCTGAGCTGGCAAGAGAAGAAATAAAGCAGGAGGCTGTCCGCAGAGCGGAGGAGAGAGCCAGAATTGCCAGATGGGACCTTGACGTGGCGGTCTTTCTCTTTGTCGTACTGATCATCGTGCTCATCCTGCTATTTCAAAACATTGGCATCGGGATTGTAGCCCCGGTGGCCCTCTTTGGCCTGGTAATGGTCTGGATAGTTGGCTGGAGGCGTGGCCGACAGCTATATCGGAGCTTCTATGATGAAGAGCTGGTCCGGTTAGGGCGGGAAATGAAAGAGGCAGAAGAGCAGGAAAAGAGGGAGAGGAAAGTAGCAAAAACCATAGCCGAAACGATTGAGGAAACGGTACAGCGGGCATTGCGCGAAAGGTGGAAATAATCAGACATGGTATTTAGCCGGTACGTTATTATCGGATACTTAGTGGCGGCAGGGCAGAACGGGGAGTAAAAGGTAAGATGCAGGAATTACTGGCCAGGATACGTCGCATCGGTTTTATGGTGATACTCGGTGTCTGCGTCATCATTTATGTTGGGCTGGGCATTGTTTACATGCAGCAGGCGCCAAAACAGAAAGACCTTGAAGACCAAATTAGAAAGACCATGGCGGTGGTAAACAAGCCTTTGCCGAGCATGGAGAAGCTGCAGGCCAAATATGACAACGTAACCGCGGCTCTGAAACCGATGGAGACGCCTGAAGCACTGGAAGTACTTGTTGATATCGCCAGGAAAAGTGGCCTTGATGTCAGCCCCGAAAGCGGCAAGTTTAGCATTACGGCACCGGGTCAACCCACGGAAAAGAAATTGACTGAGGGCACGTATCAAGTTTTATCTTTCGGTAACATCAGGGTACAGGGTGACTATGATACCGTGATGAATTTTATATCCGACCTTGACGCTGGCAGCACGCTGGAGGCCATGATTCTCAGAAGGGTGGATTTGCAGTGGGTGCCGGTGACATTTGGGGAAGAAGAGGTGGAACGAAGAGCCGAATTCCGCGCCGTATTACAGGCGGTGGCTGATATGATGAAAGATAATAATCTTGGTGCGATTCCCCACCCGATAGATTTTGAGAGCGGAGTTGCGGTGAAGGAGATGTCTGCCTTTCCTGATGTGCGCACCACCGCAAAAGAAAAGGGGTATACCGGAACGGGGACACCATTAGCCGGTTATGTACTCTATTTGCACGATAAGATTGTGGCGGATAATACGTCAAGTTATCAGACAATGAGATATATCGATAAAGCGGTTACGGAATATTATTATACCTGTGAGGCAGATGGTACCGTACGGCAGTTTGGCGGACCTGAGGTGGCAGCGGCAACCGAGTATTTGGGCAGCGAGGAAGTTGTCTTTGAGGCTGCTGCCCAGGTATCTGTTGACCTGTATACCAAGCTGGCCAAAGGGTAAATGGAGCGGCAGCGGTGCCTTGAGAGGTGTTCGACTTTGGCGGAAAAGAAGGAGAAAAATAAGTCTCAAAATGTGATGGCGCTCGACTTGGGCATGGCGCTCAGGAAGCTTCTGAAAGCTTTGGGGAGGGTGCTGGCGCGTTTGGTATCGGGCAAGGTTATTACCATTGACATCAGCCAGGCTGGCATCAGGCTTATGGAAACGCGTGGTGGCGTAGTGAGAAGATGGGCTGATGCCTCTTTTGAAGCCGAAGAAGTGAAACCAGGAGTCCCTGGTACTATGCCCGCCCTGAGTGCCGTGCTCAGGCAATTGATGAATTCAAGTGGCATCAAAGCGAAGAAGGTAGTCGCCAGCATCAGTGGCATGTACACAATAAGCCGCCTCATACCTGTGTCCAGCCTGCCACCAGCGCCAACACTGGAAGAGTCGGTCAACGATATTGTCCGTGATATAATGCCTATTCCCATGGAAGACCTGTACTTTTTCTGGCAGACGGTGAGCACCAATGATGGAGAGCGGCAGGTATTCACCATTGGTGTACCCAGAGACATCATCGATGATAAGATAAGAGCCTTGAAAACCGTGGGTATCAATCCCCGAATAATAGAGCTCAAAGCGATGGCGCTGGCAAGAGCGGTGAATAAAAAGCAGGCTCTGATTCTCAATATTGAGCCCACCAATTTTGACATCATTATGGTGGCCAAAGGTGTTCCGGAAATCATGCACTCACTGGCCTGGCGGCAGGATAGTACAGACATCGGGGATGCGGCAGAATATCTGGCCACAAACCTTGAGGTGACGGTTGACTTTTACAACGGTCAACATGCTGATAAACCATTCGATATGACCAATCCGCTTTACATCACCGGGCAAATGTCCATCGAACCAGAATTGATGGAAAAACTGCGGGCCAGGCTGGGATTTAATATTGAACCATTGACACCGCCGCTGGAATGCCCCGTTTTCCTCCCCGTATCCCAGTATGCTGCGAATATCGGGCTCGCCATGCGCAAAGAGACGGCATTACGCAATAGTAATGGTGAAGCCGGATTATATCCGCTCGAGGTAAATCTGCTTCCCCTGGCCTATCTACCCTGGCGCCCAACCGCCAAGCAGATCTATTCCGTGGTTATCCTTATTGCCGCCATTGCTCTCATTTTTCCCCTATCCAACGTCACGGCTGAGGTCAGGGGCCAGACGAATGTTTTAGAGCAGAAGTCCGAAATGCTCAATAACCGGCTGCTACAGAAAAAGATGGAGATAGAGAAACGGGAGCCGTTGCAGCGGGCAATTGGTGAGTACAACTCTATTGTTACCAGGAAGGGGAGTTTCAGCGAGGATATCATGGTGGTCATGGAAGAAGCGAAAAAACTGGGCGTTGAGGTGGGTACCATAGCCCATGAGGAAAAAGGGATAGCCATTTCCTGTACGGCTAAGGATTACCTATCCTTTCGAGCCTACCTGACCGCGCTTGAGGAAAGCGGCCGTTTTACCACACCTATCCCTCCTCCAGAAGGTTACCCATATACCACGGGGGGTAGCGTTAAGCTTGAACCCCAAATCAGCCAGTAGTGAATTATCTACGCCGGTGTGAATTATTGATGAATAGTTCATCTCCCTTTGCTGCCCGAATAATCTACGTTTTTAACGGCTTAAAAAGGGAGAAGCCCCGTTACCAGGGCTTCTCCCTCTGACCTCACCCCCTCAACCGCCCCTCCTGACTCATTTGCCACCGCCCCGCATCCGCCGCCATTACACATCAGCTATTATTCATATCCGGTGGTCTGCTGGTACACCGTTCCCGACTTATCAACATAGTAGGTGCCCTTGGTCATTTCCGTGGCGACATAGTTGACCGTCTCGTTGCTGCTGCTGTCCGCCAGGATATCATGCTGGTAGAGGATAAATCCGATCTTGTCTCCGGCCACGTAGGCATCTCCATTCGGGTCATTCAGCTTGGCGGTGCCGATGGCTGCCGTGGGATGGGGGAACTCGCTCATGTTATCGGTAGCGGTGAGTGCCGTTCCGACAAAGCCGGTCGGCAATTCGCTCAGCTGGTTGTCAACCATCATCGCCACCACGGCTGACTGGACGTTGCTGAACTCGGTTTCCGATGCCTCTGATTCACCGCGGCCGATGAACCGCCCCACGTTGGGGATGACCACCGCGGCGAGCACGCCCAGGATAGCGACCACGATGAGCAGCTCGATGAGCGTGAACCCCTTTTCGCCTCTGTCAGGTAATTTCATTTCTATCAACCTCCTCCTCACCTTATTTTATTTTGCCTCGCCCATCTTTACGGCGTATTATTCATATCCGGTGGTCTGCTGGAACACCGTTCCCAGCTTGTCAACGTAGTAGGTGCCCTTGGTCATTTCCGTGGCAACATAGTTGACCGTCTGGTTGGCGCTGTTGTCCGCTAGGATATCATGCTGGTAGAGGATAAATCCGATCTTGTCACCGGCCTGGTAGGCATCTCCATCCGGGTCATTTACCTTAGCGGTGCCGATGGCTGCCGTGGGATGGGGGAACAGGCTCATGTTATCGGTAGCGGTGAGCGCAGTCGCTACAAAGCCAGTCGGCAGTTCCTCCAGCTGGTTATCGGTCATCATGGCGATGACCGCTGACTGGAGGTTGCTGAACTCGGTTTCCGCCGCCTCTGATTCACCGCGGCCGATGAACCGCCCCACGTTGGGGATGACCACCGCGGCGAGCACGCCCAGGATGGCGACCACGATGAGCAGCTCAATGAGGGTGAACCCCTTTTCTCCTCTCTTCGGCAATCTCATTTTTTTCACCTCCTTCTTCCCATTATTTTGTAACAAGTTAGAACGAGATTACCACGCGATAATGTAATCATAAGTCATCGCTAGGATACGCACAATCCTGCAAAGTAGTGATTTTCCGTCGCAAGAGGCTAATCCTTTCGGGTGAGTAGACATAAGACTTATTGCCTAGTACCGGCTCACTTACGGTCGTAGGGAACAAGGCCTCGTTTCACGGCGTATGCCGCTGCTTGACTGCGGTTGGCCAGGTGAAGTTTGTCCATTATGTTGCGCAGGTGTGTCTTCACCGTGTTCTCTGAGATAAACAGGGAGTCAGCGATCTCCTTATTGGTGGCGCCTTGGGCCACCAGTCGCAGCACCTCATCCTCACGGGGACTCAGGTTGGCCTCTTCGCCAGCGGTCTTTTTAACCCTGGCATCTGTACCTGAATTCTTGAATTCGGTAAGCAGTTTTATGGCCATGACGGGGGAAATAATGACGCCACCCTGAGCAATGTGATGGATAGCCTGAACCAGTTCCTCTGGTTCCGTATTCTTCAGAATGTAGCCGGTAGCCCCGAACTTGATGGCGGCGAAAAGGTCGGCTTCATTATCGGAAACGGTTAAAACCAGGATGTTTATATGAGGCGTCTTGGCCTGGAGCGCCTGCGTGGCTTCCAGCCCGCTGCAGCCTGGCATGTTCAGGTCCATCAGGATAACATCAGGCGCCAGGTTTTCTGCTTTCTCTAACGCTTCCAGCCCGTTGGCCGCCTCTCCCACCACGCTGATACCGGCCTGATTTGCCAGTACGCTGACAATGCCGCGACGAAAGAGGGCATGGTCATCCACGACAAGTACTCTGACCGCCTCCATTTCACAGCCTCACTTTCTCCACCGGAAGATGAACTCTTATTTCTGTGCCCTGACCGGGAGCCGCCGTGATATACAAATTGCCGCCCAGACCTTCCGCGCGCTCCTTGATGATGGTCAAACCATGATAGCCGGGCGGGTATTCCTCCAGTTCTTCGAGTTTGAAACCCTTGCCGTTGTCTTTAATTATCATTTCCACCGCATCTTCGGTGTTTCTCAGGGTTAACTCAACGCCGCTGGCCATCGCGTGGCGCCTGACATTGGTCAGTGCCTCCTGGGCGATGCGCAGCAACTGCAGTTCCGCCACCGGAGAAAGCCGGGCGAAGGGCCTGGAAATCTCAAACTTCACCGGGATGCCATTGTTGCTGCTGAATTCCCGGACATAGTTGCCAAGGGCAGCTAGAATGGAAACGCTTCTTATTTCGGTACTCAGCTGGTCGATTGATTCCCGGATGTCCTCATAGGTATCCTGCACCACTTCACGGATATCATTAATCTCCGTGAGCGCCTGCACGGTATCCTTTGACGTGAGCAGGTCGCTTACTGACTTGGTCTTCAAATTGAGGTAGCTTAATGACTGAGCGACGCCGTCATGAATTTCCCGGGCGATACGGCGGCGCTCTTCAATGATGGCGTCCCTTTCAATGCGGCGCCGTATGTTCAGGTTGATACGGTACGGCACGGTGGCGACGACAAAGGAGAAGAGCGTGTAGACGATGAGCAGGGTGAGGCTATACCCCTGTAAAATCCAGGTAAATTGACTGGTGAACTGACTCAGGAAGACGTGTGATAGCGAAAGAGTGAGGGAAGCGGTGGCGGCTAGTGCCAGGGCGACTCTCTCCTCGAAGAGCAGGGCCGCGGTCATGATCGGCGTGAGAGAATAAAGCAGGAAGATGCTGTTAAGGCCGTTGGTGTAGATCATGAGCAGGACACAGAGGATAAAATCACCAATCAGGATCAGGTAGGTCATGGTGCCTCTCGCCTGCCAGCGGAGTGGGGAGAAAACCCGTAGAATAGAATAGACGCCCAGAGTGCTCAGGATGATGTAGAGCTGAACAGGAGGCATTCGGCTCATAATCGGTGCTACCTGGGAGAAGAGAACTGCCAGCGCGTAGGCTAAAAAGCGGTAAACCGCGAGAAACTGATAGGCCTCTTTTTCATACCGGTATGGCATCTTAAAACCTTTTCCCTCTGCTCTTGTTGTCTAAATGGTAATTCGTAGGCGGCTCAATGTCAAGACTAGACATAATAATTGCATCACCAAGGGTAATAAATACTGCCGCCCGAAGAAGTCCGAGATACACATCAGCCGAGGGAAATCAGTCCCTGTTTGATGGCGACCACGACCGCTTCCGTGCGGGCGTTTGCGTTCAGCTTGCGTAAAATGGAGGTAACGTGGTTTTTGATAGTCTGTTCGCTGATGGCCAGTTCGGCGGCAATCTGCTTGTTCAGATAGCCCTGAGCTATGTATTTCAGGATTTCCATCTCTCTTGGGGTAAGCGGCGCAATGAACGGCTCCGCTTCGCTGCGCAGCGACAGTTCCTGGAATTGCTTTAGCACCCGCTCGGCCAGCTTGGGCCGGGTGGTCAGGCTTTCGTTAATCGGGTGTTCACCGCGGTAGACGCGCCTTATGATATTGACCAGTTCGCTGGCGGTAATCTCCTTGCTTAGGTAGGCCACCGCCTGAGCTTTAAGTGCCTGGAAGAGCTGGGCGTCATCCGGGCTGGATGTAAGCACCGCTACGCCGATGGTCGGCAGGCGCTGTTTTATCCTGCGTGCCAGCTTCAGGCCGGCATCCGCGGGAGTATCAATATCCAGCAGGGCCACATCGGGCGGCAGGTTATCGATTATGGAGAGCACTTCATCCGAAACCTCAGCCGTGGCCGAGATGCTAATGTCCCGCACTCTGGAGAGGGAATGTTCTATCCCCTGCCGGAAAAGCACCTGCTGGCTGATGATAATAACCTGTATTTTGTTCATTTCTAGCCACCCTTTTTAGCCATTAATTATCGACTGAACCAGCCTCAGATGAGGCCACCTCTTCGCTTTCCGTAGCCACCGGTGTTCCCATGGTGCTCTGGATAGCCTTAAGGAAAATTTCCACCAGATTCGGGTCGAACTGGGTACCGGCGCCTCGGTGCAATTCTTCAAATGCCTCCTCAAGGGACAAAGCCTCGGAATAACTCCGTACCGTGGTCATGGCGGCAAAAGCATCAGCTATCGCCAGGACGCGAGCTTCCAGGGGTATCTCTTCACCTTTCAGGCCAATTGGATAGCCGGTTCCGTCATATCTCTCATGGTGGTGCAGAATGCCTGGCAGGCATGGGGCCAGTTCCGGGGCACGGCTGGCGATGTTCACTCCCACCTGAGGGTGTGTTTTAATTACCTCCCACTCGCGGGTCGTCAGTGGAGCTCGTTTGTTCAATATCTTTTCGCTGACGCTGATCTTGCCGATGTCATGTAGCAAAGCGATGGTCTCAAGTTTGCCAATTTCCTCCGCCTCCAGCTCGGCAGCGGTGGCCAGGAGGGTGGCATACTCCTTCACTTTTTCCCAGTGTCTGTCGGCGTGATGTTCCTTGGCGTCAACGGTTTCCGCCAGGGCAAATATAGCCCTCAGCGTGTCGCCGTCCCGGCTGTCTATGGAACTGAGCGGGGTGTCCTCCAGTTCCAGTAAAGTCCCCGAAGCACAGTAACTGCGGTTACCTCCCTCATGCTTGGCGCGGTAAAGCGCGGTATCAGCCGCCGCCACAATTTCAACCGCAGCGACGCCGTCTGCGGGCCAGTTTGCCAGGCCAAGGCTGGCGGTAATGGCAATGTGCCCGGTTTTAACCTTGGCCGCAATCTTGCGGCGGATACGGTCCGCCACCTGGGTGGCGGCATCAATGGGGGTATTGGGCAGGAGAATGGCGAACTCATCACCGCCGTAGCGAAAGGCCTGGTCAGTGTTCCGTACCGTAGCTTTCAGGACACCGCCAACTTCCTTGAGCAGTTTGTCGCCGGCCGGGTGCCCGTAGCTATCATTAAAAGCTTTGAAACCATCAAGGTCAAGGATGATGAGCGAGAAGACACCACCGTAGCGTGAGTGTCGGTTAATCTCCGCGGTCATCAGCTCGTCCAGAGAGCGGCGATTCAGTAGCTTGGTGAGCTCATCAACCCGCGCTTTCTCTTTGGCTTCAGCATACAGACGCGAATTTTCGATGGACATGGCAATCTGGGCAGCAAGCTGCTCGAGAAGCATAACATGTCGCTGCGAGTAGGCATTCGGCTCGCAGCAGGTGACAACAAAACTGCCGATGACTACCCCTTTGGCGATGAGCGGGAGGTAAGCGATGCTGCGCACTCCCTGTTGTTGGTGGTATTTTGCGGTGACAAACTGCCCGCCCTGGGCCAGGTCCGATTCCAGGAATGCCTTTTTATTGAGGGCTACCCATTCCGTTCCTGTGCCCCTGAGGGGGATTTGCTCCCCGAGTTTCCAGGCTGAGCCAATCTCGGAATACAGGGCCAGGATGCTTAGGTGGCTGTCCTTGATGAGAACGATAGATGCCCAGTCGATATCAACCACTTTCCTCAGCTCGCCAATGAAGCTGTCATAGATGGCTTGAATATCGAGACTTGAGGTGATAATGGCGCTGCAGCGGTTTATCACCGATAGCTCTTCTTCGCGTTCCCTCAGCCGCTCACGGAGGTACTCCTTTTCCATGCTGACCGCAACCTGATTGGTAACCTCCTCAAGCAGGCGAAGGTCTTCCAGAGAGTACCGGCCGGACTCTTTCTTATCCAGTACCAGGATGCCGATAAGTCGTTCGCGGCTTATCAGCGGCATGAAGAGTTCTATCTCTTGAGAATTTATCTCTCCCTTTTCCTCTTCCCATAGGCCCCGGAATTCGGGCAGAATGGCCAGGCTCTCTCTGGTCAGCAGCTTGCGCTCCCGCCTCAGGTAATCGACTATCGGGCTCTTCCCGCTCAAACTGAACTGATAAAGAGAATCATCTTTCGCCTTGGACTCAACAAACTGGGTGGTGAAGTCCTGCCCACCGACTTCCAGGAAGAGGAGGCGGGCGCGCTGGCAGCCCACCGCCTTAGTTACCAGCGAGAGAACTTCACCGCCCTGTTCTTTCAGGCTGAAAACATTGTGTATCTTGCTGGCAAATTCAGATAGCTTCTGACGGTAGTCATAGCTCTGTCCCTGCATGACTTTTCCTAGAGTAACAAAGAGGAAGTTGCGCAGCTTGTATATGAACATGGCGACAATAGCCGCCAGTACTGTAGCCATGATGATGATAGCTGGGTCAAACTCCAGGCCCAGCATGCCATTAAGGATAACGAACGAAAGCCCGTAGCAGACAATGCCGATGATTCCTAGGCTTACCCATCCTAGGCCGCGTCGCAAAACGATTTTGATGTCAACCAGCTGATGTCTGATAACAGCGTAACTGAGGATGACGGCCACGACAATGCTGCCAAAATGAGCTGAGGCAAACTCCCTTCCCCAGGGGAGGAGAGCGATTAAAATAGAGATAAGTATAATGATTAGGCCAAGCAATAGTGAGAAGATTTGATTGCGGAGCACCGGGTTATCCAAGATCCTCAGCATTCTCCCGAAAATATAGGTCATTCTGGCCGCCAAGGTCAGGAGAGGTATAGCTAGGAAGGCAGTTCCTCTGCCGTAATCAAGATGAAGCTTGTCACCGTTGAAAACAGTAACCCCCTCGGCGGCATAGCCCAGTAACACCAGAACGACGACTAATGCCAGAGATGCGTAAACCAGGGGCAGCCATCGCCCTGTACCCTGGGGAAAGAATGAAGAAGCAAAGCAGTAAAATTGCAATGTCATCCAGGTGTAGGTAATGAGAATGGCTTTCAGTAAAAGATCGTTATAATGGGGGAATAAGTTGCTGCGTAGAAAGATATCAGTGATGCTCCATACCAGTGCCGAGAGCAGAAATAGGATAAATAACTTGTGTCGTTTCTGCCAGGGACGGCTGCCAATGGTGGTAATAAGCAGTGGGATATAGGCAATTGTAGCCGTGAAAGGTATTAAGGCATAGATATTCATTACGAGGTAATTATCGCCTCAATAAGCGAAGCTGTCAAGCAAAACTAAGGTCAGTTGACCAAAGTGAGGTGGACTAAAGTACTAGCGGACTGGAGCCGTTTCACTCGTGGCCCCGGCGGTGGCTTTGACCACCACCTCCGGTTTCTGCGTCAGGAGCTCAAGCACTCGCTGAGACGGATTGATATGTGGCGGCTTGAGGTGTGCCAGGTCAGCCCCTTCGGCCCGCCGCTGCTCGGTAAAATGGGCGAAGGCCCCCTGCGGAAGCGCATTCACCTCAACCTTGAAGTCAATCATATTGGCAAAGTCATCGCGGTACAGTTTTTCCGTGTCTTTATTCTGGCTGTCCGACCGAAGAATCTGTTCCCGTATGGTGGCCGCGATTTCCGCCCCACTGCTCTGGTAGCTGTTTTTCAGCTCAATGTATAGACTGAGCACCGGTTGCCCTTCCTTCTTGAAGACAGTCCAGTCTTCATAGGGGATACCGGTATTCTCAATTGCCTGCCAGATTGTCTTTTCGGTCAGCCGGACAAAGACGAAATCAAGCAGGTCATCGGCACGCCGTTCGAACGCCATCTGCGGGATGGCAATGCCCAGCTTCTCATTGTGCAGCGCGGTGATTCGAACCATATCCCCGGGACGGTACCTAACCAGCGGCCCGCCGTGGAAGTTGGAAAGCACAATCTCGTAATTCTGACCGGCCTCCACTTCGTCAAGCAAAACCGTGCTGGGCTGATATTCAGGGTCAAGACGCCACTTGAAGTGTTCCTTTTCCGGGATGAACTCGAGGAAGTTGAGGCTGGGAACGAAGGTCATGTTCTCATAGTCCCAGGTCTGGGTGGCGATGATGCCGCCTTCGGTACCGGCGTAGATGTCCAGCGGGTATTTCCCCCAGAGCGCCTTTATCTTTTCGCGGTAGACCGCGCTATCAAGTCCGCTGCTCATGATGCCTTTCACCGACCATATGTCTTTGGGCAGCATCGGCCGCCGTGCCAGCTTGCTCTTGGCTATCCCCTTGGCCAGGCGCAGCAATGCCTTGGGCTGGGTGAGCAGGGGGCGGATAGCCACTTTGTCGGTTGACTGACTGAACTTGTTGCCCACCACCACCAGAGCTATGGACAGCCCGAAGAAGTAATCAAGTCCCTCGGAGAGGGCCTGCTTGAAGCCGAGCTTTATTCTGTCTTCAAAAGAAAGCTCCTCGGCTTCTTCCAGCGGCGGCAGATACTGGATTGGGCTCTGCATGCTGATCATGTCCGCCATGGTTCCGGACAGGTAGGGCCGGGGCGCGACGGTATACACGATTTTGGGGCGACTGTTTAGCTGGGAGGTATCTCCCCATTCCTTGCAGCCGGAGAGCATTCCCACGCCGTACATTATGGTGCTCAATTCTTCGGCAAACGCTCGTGTCATCGGGACCCACTTGCACGGGTAATCGCCGGACCGTCCTGACGTATGCATCCAGAAGACGGGGTCGGCCGGTAATGGCGCCTCTCTTTTATCGCTGAGCTCGGGGCAGTAATCAGCGTAGGTCGTCAGAGGTACCTGCTCGCGAAATTCCGCCACCGTTTCCGGCCTGGCTCGGCGCAAAATCTTCCTGCCCAGCGTGCACCCGTTGAGCAGCTTTATCTGTTCCAAGAGCAGCCTCTTCTGTATGGCCATAAACTGCTCCAGGGAAAGCCTGAGGTAGCCACAGCACATCTGCCACAGCTCTTCATTCCGGCCCTGCTGTAAAAGCTCGACCGCTTTTGGCACGAGTCACCTCCCAAGCCATTTCAGGTATAAGTTGAATATGGCACGTATGAGGAAGGTTGGGAAGTGACTGTGTTCTAGAACACAGTTCTATTTGGCGGTGAAACGAAACGGGGGAAGTGCAGTTCAGATAGCAGAGGAGAGGGATGGTTAGGGGTTTTTATTTTTATTGCCGGAGCTGCCCAGTGCCTGTAGCTTCTGGCTCAGTTCCTGGAAAGTCTTGTCTTTAGGCTGTTTGCCCAGTTCCAGCCCGTAGCTGAGGAAAAACTCCAGGAAGTTGCGCAGCAGTTCCTTCATGCCCGTGGCAAAATGCTGGAATTCCTCTTTATCAACATAGTTATTGTGGCCAGGCGGCTCTTTCAACTGGCTGTCAATCAGGAAGCCAAGGAATTCTGAGCAGCTCATATCGCCACGGTTCTCGTCAATCCTTCGGGCGATATCAGCGTCAACGATTAGCATTCTTTTATCTGCCACGCTCACCTCCTTATTTTTTATCCCTATATTTAAAAAGAGACCTGAAGACCCGGCCATCCTCAGGTCACGGTTGCCGGTGCCACGCCAAGGTCAAAAACTGTAATCCTCATCCAGCCCGAGCATTTCCCGAATATTGCTTATCAGCTGAAGCAGTTTCAGGCCGTTGTCCGTTACCTGGTAGGTCACGGAGGGGTTGCCCATCTTCATCTTGTCAATGAAGCCATGCGCCACCAGATAGCCGAGATACTTCTGTATCTGATGATAGCTCATGTTGGCGCTGTACATGATCTCCGTCTTGCCCGCGCCATTCTCGCCTACCTTGAGCATATCGGCAATGATTTCGATGTCAGAGCGCCGCCGATTTACCCTCACCGCAAGCCTCCATTACATTTAGGTTAGGACTATTGTACTATCCATTTAGCCATTTGTCAACATAATGTAGAGAAATTTATCAGACAAAATGCGGGGTTAGCGTTCGCCCACACCGTGATAGATACGTTTTCCCTAATTTTGTCGGTCTAAGCTGAAGGCACGGGGACAGTTCAGAGGTGCAGCAACCCGAGATACCAGTTGAGGATATCGCTTCCCCAGACCAGGGTGAGCATGGTGGCTACGGCCAGGAAGGGGCCGAGGGGGATAGTCTCTCGTCTTCTTTTTATTTTGGTCAGGAGCAGGATAATACCAACTATACCTCCAAGTATCGCACCTAAGGTTATAGCCAGTATTACCATTTCTGAACCTGTTACCAGACCCATCAGTATGGCTAGCTTTATGTCTCCTACTCCTATTCCTTCACGTTTGTAAACCCAGAGTGCTAAAAAATATACGATTAAAATCAAGACCAATCCCATAGCCGCACCCATGATGCCGCTGATGATTCCAGGAAGAGGCCATGGTAAAAAAGAGACATCGGCCAGTCCCGGGGGAGGTCTAAAAACGTCAATGACCAGCGCCAGCGCCATGGCGGGATAGGAAATCTTGTTCAATATGAGCTGGTGTTCCAGGTCAATGACTGCGATGACCAGAAACAGGCTGCCGTAAAAAACAATGACGACAAATGTTACGCTCAATCCGAAATGCCAGTAGCTCAGGGCAAAGAGCAGACCCGTGCCCAGCTCCACCCAGAAAGGTCGCTGGGGAATTGATGCCCCGCAGTAGCGGCAGCGACGGCGCAGCCATAAATAGCTCAATAATGGAATCAGGTCGCCGGGCGACAGCCGGTGCTGGCAGGAGTCACAGTGTGAGGGCGGGTGAAGTATTGACTTGCCCACGGGCAGGCGGTCAATGCACACATTCAGGAAACTGCCCAAAGCGGTGCCGAATACCGCAAAGATAAAAACCAGCACGATGTCCATTTCGCCGTATTTTGAGCGTTTTTCTCCCATTCGTCAAGATGGGCAAAAAAGTCCCCTCCCGGGAGAGC
>CAZJGR010000027.1:0-21083 GCA_964545815.1 uncultured Dehalococcoidaceae bacterium
CGCCATTCAACATTGCTGCCTGTTAAGGGGTATGCTATACTGTTTAGCGATATATTCAATTCCAGACGGGGAAAGGGGGGAAACTTGCCGGATACGATAACCATAAAACAACTCTTGGAAGCGGGTGCCCACTTTGGGCATCAGACGGGGCGGTGGCATCCCCGTATGAAGAACTACATCTTCACCAAGCGCAATGGTATTCACATCATTGACCTGGAAAAGACGGCGACCATGCTGGGCAAGGCCTGTGAGTATGTCCGGGAACTGGTTGCCGGGGGCGGCACCATCCTGTTTGTTGGCACCAAGAAGCAGGCTCAGGAGTCACTTGCGGAGGAGGCGAAGCGCTGTGGCATGCCGTACGTTGACCAGCGCTGGCTGGGCGGGATGCTGACCAACTTTGCCACCATTCAGGCGCGCATTGACCATCTGGTACGCCTTGAAGACCAGCAGTCAAGAGGAGAGTTCGGTCGCCTTACCAAAAAGGAAATCCTGAAAATAAACGAGGAAATCCAAAAACTAAACAAGCAGATGGGCGGCATCAAGGAAATGACCAACCTGCCCAATGCGCTTTTCATCGTTGACCCGACGAAGGAAAATATCGCCCTCGCTGAGGCCAAACGAATGGGAATACCGGTGGTGGCCATTTCGGACACCAATTGTAATCCTGATACGATAGACTACCCGGTACCGGCGAACGATGATGCCATCCGTGCCGTAAAGCTGATATGCAGCAAGATGGCTGATGCCGTTCTGGAGGGTAAAGCCGGTTTAGCCGAAATGCCAGCGGAGGCAGCAGAGCTGGAAGGGGCCGCCGAGGCGAAAGCACTGGAGACGACGGAGCCGTTTATCTTTACTCCGGAAAAGGAATAAGGAGGACCGGTTTTGGAAATATCGATAGAGATGATTAAGGAGTTGCGGAGCCAGTGTGGAGCGGGAATTATGGAGTGTCGGAATGCTCTGCTGGAAGTGGAGGGGGACCTGGAAAAGGCACTCCGGATTTTAAGGGAAAGAGGGCTGCTCAAAGCAGAGAAAAAAGCCGACCGTGTCACCGCGCAGGGGTTGATTGAGGCCTATATTCACACCGGAGGGAGGATTGGGGCACTAGTCGAGGTGAACTGCGAGACCGACTTCGTGGCGCGCACCGATGAGTTCAGGGAACTGGCGCATGACCTGGCCATGCAGGTCGCTGCACTCTCACCGCAGTATATATCCGAGGAAGAGCTCCCCGCAGGGGCCGACGTTGAACCTCAGGCCGCCTGTCTCCTGCAACAGCCATATATCAGGGACCCCGCCCAGACCGTCCGTGATGTAATCGTCGAAGTCATTGCCAAAGTAGGTGAAAATATCAGGGTAAGCCGCTTCACTAGGTTTGAATTAGGCGTAAGGGACTAGGGGGATGGCTGCGACCAAGTACAAGCGAGTGCTCCTCAAGCTCAGTGGCGAGTCCTTTGCCGGAGGCAAGAAGTTCGGCATCGATATCGCCACTCTTACCAGGGTAGCCAAGCAGATCAAGAACGTGATGGAAATGGGGGTGGCGGTGGCCGTCGTGGTCGGCGGGGGTAACATCTGGCGCGGTGATGAGGCTGAAGCTAACGGCATCGACCGAGTCACCGCGGACTACGCTGGAATGCTGGCCACTGTTATCAATGCCCTGGCCCTCCAGGACACACTGGAGAAGGAAGGGGTCACCACCAGGACGCAGTCGGCAATTGGCATTAACCAGGTGGCTGAACCATATATCAGACGCCGCGCTATCCGCCATCTGGAAAAGGGAAGGGTGGTCATCTTTGCCGGCGGTACCGGCAACCCCTATATGACCACGGATACCGCGGCGGCCCTCCGGGCAATTGAGATTGATGCCGAAGTCCTGCTCATGACGAAGAACAAAGTGGACGGCATTTACAGTGCCGACCCAATCCGGAACCCGGAGGCAAAAAAGTTCGAGCGCCTCACCCATCTGGAGGCACTGAACCTTCGGCTGGAGGTGATGGACGTCACTGCTCTTTCTCTCTGTCTGGAGAATAAACTGCCCATCATTGTTTTTGACCTTGAGGCACCCCATAGCATGGAAAAGGCGGTCAGCGGTGAGCCGATTGGCACTCTGGTATCAAGCGGGTAGGGGAAAATGGTTAGTGGCGAATTACAGAAGATGGAAGAGAAGATGCGGGCGTCGGTCAGCGGCCTGCGGAAAGAGCTAGCGACACTGCGCACCGGGCGTGCTACCCCAGCACTGGTCGAGCACATCAGGGTGGAATACGCTGGCGTGCCCACACCTCTAAATCAGATTGCCGGTATTTCTGTACCTGAGGCCAACCTTCTCATCATCCAGCCCTGGGACAAAAGCAGTATTCGCGAGATTGAGAAAGCCATACTTAAATCGGAACTCGGTTTCAACCCGACCAATGATGGGAACGTGGTCAGAATAATTATCCCGCCCCTCTCTGAAGAAAGGCGGCAGGAGCTGATTAGGGTGGTGCGGAAAAGGATTGAGGAGAGAAAGATAACCGTACGTAATTTAAGGCACGAGGTTATGAATGACCTGAAAACTATGGAAAAGGATAAAGAAATTTCCGAGGATGAGCATAAACGGGCCTTTGGCCAACTGCAGAAGCTCACCGATGTCCATATCGCTGAAATCAATCAGGTTGGGCAGGATAAGGAAAAGGAACTTCTGGAGACATAGACTGCCGGAGTATCCCTTTACGATATTGAGGAAAAGACAGGAGCGATGAAATCAATCAGGGAGCAGGTCGCAAGATTGCCGATTCACGTTGCTATTGTGCCCGATGGGAATGGGCGCTGGGCGGAAAAGCGCGGGCTGTCCAGGCTGGCCGGGCATCAGGCCGGCGTGAAAAAAATGCGTTCCCTGATTGAATACCTAAATAGCTTGCAGATAAAATACGTTACTCTTTACGGATTTTCCACGGAGAACTGGGGTCGTCCTGAGGGGGAGGTTAAGGGGTTATTCCGCATTCTGGGGGAGAGGATTGACCAGGATGTTCCCAAATTACACAAGAAAGGCGTGAAGGTTTGCCACCTCGGCCGACTTGGAGAGCTGCCTGACTGGCTGCAAAACTCAATTCGGCGTGCAGTGGAACTCACCAAAGATAATAAAGGACTGACGCTGAGCCTGGCTTTTAACTATGGCGGGCATATTGAAATCATTGATGCGGTTCGCCGCATTGTTGCTGAAGGCATCCCGCCGGAGAAGATAGACAAGGAACTGTTCAGTAGCTATCTGTATACGGCGGGCATTCCGGAAGTTGACCTCTTGATCAGAACCGGCGATGAGCTGCGCCTCAGCAACTTTCTGTTGTGGCAGACTGCCTATAGCGAATACTACTTTACGGATGTGCTCTGGCCCGATTTTTCCAAAAAGGACATGGACAAGGCGCTGATTGCCTACAGTCAGCGGGAACGGCGCTTCGGCGCGCTTTAAATATAAGGCATGCTCAAAAAAAGGGTCATAACCGCACTATGGGGTATCCCTCTCGTCGTTGTCGTTGTCTGGTTTGATAGGCCTCTGCCCTGGTTCACCGTCTTTATCGTTATCTGGGGGTTGCTGGCCGCTCGCGAATACTACCGGCTGGTAGGCGTTTCCCGCATCTCATCGCTGACCGTTTTCGGGCTGCTCTTTACCTTTCTTATCATATTGAGCCCACACTGCCCATCCCCCTTTGCTGCCCCGCTGACGGTGACGCTGGCCATCATGCTGCCACTCATCTGGCTGGTGTTGCGCCAGCGCGTTGAAGGCGCATTTTCGGGCTGGGCGTGGATGATGACGGGGTTTCTCTACGTGGGCTGGATGCTGAGCTTTCTGGTAGATTTGCGGCTTGAAGCGGGCCGGAACTGGGTGTTTTTCGCTCTTTTCACCACCTTCGCCTCCGATACCGCCGCCTATTTCGTGGGCGGAGCGCTGGGCAGACACCGCCTGGCCCCCCGGATAAGCCCGCACAAGACATGGGAAGGGACGATTGGAGGGCTGCTGGGGGCAGCCGCAGTGAGCCTGCTGTTCACCCTGTCAACACCGCTCCAGATAACGCTGAGCATCGGGCAGGGGATAGTGCTGGCTTTACTGACCAGCATTTTTGGGCAGATTGGTGACCTGGCGGAGTCCTTGCTCAAACGTAATACCGGTGTGAAAGAGTCCGGCAATGCCATTCCCGGGCATGGCGGCTTTCTGGACCGGATGGACAGCGTCATTTTCGCCGGCGTTACCGTATACCTGTACTATACGTTCGCTGTACTCTGATTTACCGATAATTACTGTCCGCTATTACTTTTTATTGATGATAATAAGGTTTAAGGAGGCAGAACACGAATGATTGTCGGCAAAGGTGACTTCAAGTACGAACGCGTGGAAGGATGGGTCAAATTACCCGAGTACTTCAACCTTGATGACCCGGTGGATGTGGCTACCGATTCCCGGGACCGCGTCTATGTTGGCTCCAGAGGCAACCACCCGATTCTCATCTTCGACCGTGAGGGCAATTTTGTCTCCTGCTGGGGTGAAGGACACATCGTTGACCCCCACGGGCTTTACCTCGGCCCCGACGATGCGATATATATCGCCGATGCCAAGACACACACGGTGGAGAAGCGAGCGCTGGGCGGCGAACCGCTCATGACCCTGGGAACGAGGTTCCGTGCCCAGCCCATCATGGTCCGTGCCCCATTCAATCAGCCAACGGGAGTGGTTCTGGGGCCAGAGGGGGAGATTTTTGTCACCGACGGTTACGGCAACTTCCTGGTGCACAAGTTCTCACCGGAAGGAAAGCTGCTCAAGACCTGGGGTGAGCACGGCAAAGGCCCCGGGCAGTTCGAGCTGCCCCACAAGCTTGATATAGATAAGCATGGCCGGCTCTATGTCTGCGACCGCAACAACGACCGGATACAGATTTTCAGCCTTGACGGTGACTTCATCAATATGTGGACCGACTGCCGCTGGCCGCAGGACATCTGTATTGACAAGAAGAATGACCTTGCCTACGTGGTGGAGAGCCACATGCACCAGCTGTTCCCACCCAGAGTCACCGTTCGAGACCTGAAGGGGAAAGTCCTGTCCGAATTCGGTGGCTATGAGCACGAGAAAAAGGGAACGCTGGAGAATTCCCATACCATCTGTGTTGATTCACGCGGTGACATCTACATTGGCGATATCGTCAAGGTCAAGCGGTTGATGAAATTTGCCAGAGTAAGCTAGTGGGTGTGGCATGGAAAGGCTGGCGGCCGGGGCTCGCAAATTGGGGTTAATATTAACTCCCCAGCAATGTGAGCAGTTTCAGGTCTATTATCAGGAGCTCATCGACTGGAACCGGCGCTTAAACCTGACGGCCATCACCGATTATGATGAGGTGCAGGTCAAGCACTTCCTCGATTCTCTTACCGTGGTCCTGGCCATGAAATATCCTCTGCCGGAAGGGATGAGGCTTATCGATGTCGGTACCGGTGCCGGCATTCCCGGGATTCCGCTGAAAATACTCCTGCCTGATATTCAGCTTGTACTGCTCGATGCCACAAGGAAAAAGTCCACCTTTTTGGAGCACATTACGCAAAGGCTGGAGATTAAGAATACGGAGATTGTGGTCGGGCGGGCGGAAGAGGTGGCCCACCGGCCGGAATACCGCCAGCAGTTTGACCTCGTTTTGTCCCGGGCGGTGGCCAATTTACCAGTGCTGGTGGAACTGACCCTTCCCTTTTGCGCCATCGGCGGCCGGTTTATTGCCCAGAAAAAGGGGGATATAAAAGAAGAAGTGCCGGCGGCACGACGGGCGATTTCCATCCTTGGTGGGGAACTGGCCGGGGTGAAGAAAGTTGAGCTGCCCGAGTTCGCCGATGAGCGGTGGCTGGTGGTCATTGATAAGGTCAGAGAAACGCCGGCGCCGTATCCCCGCCGTCCCGGCCTACCGGCCAAAAGGCCTCTGCGGTAGCCAATTGTTGTTGCGAAACAAAAATAACAGTAGTAGAATATCATTGCAAGCGGGTAGGTTGCTGGCAAAGTGAGGTGATTCATATGGAAACCGGAACGTGGAAGGTTAAGACCGGGCTGGCCCAGATGCTCAAGGGCGGGGTCATCATGGACGTGGTCAACGCTGACCATGCCAAAATCGCGGAGGAGGCTGGTGCCTGTGCGGTAATGGCTCTGGAGAGGGTGCCGGCGGACATCCGCGCCGCCGGTGGCGTGGCCAGAATGGCTGACCCGACTATCATTGAGGCCATTATGAAGGTGGTTTCCATACCGGTGATGGCGAAATGCCGCATCGGGCATTTCGTTGAAGCACAGGCGCTGGAAGCGCTTGGTGTGGACTATATCGACGAATCGGAAGTGCTCACCCCGGCCGATGAAAGCCACCATATCTGGAAGCATGACTTCAAGGTCCCGTTCGTCTGCGGCTGCCGCAATTTGGGGGAAGCCCTGCGCCGCCTTGGTGAGGGGGCAGCGATGATTCGCACCAAGGGTGAGGCTGGCACCGGTAACGTTGTTGAGGCGGTCAGGCACATGCGCGCGGTGATGGACGGCATCCGCGAACTGGTCAATACCCCGCAGGAGGAGCTGATGGCCAAGGCCAAGGAGATGGGGGCTCCGTTTGAGCTGGTGGTTGAGGTGCGCAAGATGGGCAAATTGCCGGTGGTCAACTTTGCCGCCGGTGGCGTGGCCACGCCAGCAGATGCGGCGCTGATGATGCAGCTTGGTGCGGACGGAGTCTTCGTTGGCTCCGGCATTTTCAAGTCATCCAATCCGTCGGCACGAGCACAGGCGATTGTCAAGGCTACCACTCACTACAACGACCCGCAGATTATTGCTGAGGTCTCCAAGAATCTGGGCGAGGCGATGCCCGGACTTGATATCAAGCAAATTCCAACTGAGGAGTTGCTGGCACCGAGGGGATGGTAATATGAAGATTGGCGTCCTTGCCTCGCAAGGAGCCTTCATCGAACACATAGAAAAACTGCGTCAGCTTGGGGTTGAAGCTATGCCCGTCCGCCTGCCCGAGGAACTTGAGGGTCTGGACGGGTTAATTGTTCCCGGTGGAGAGAGTACGTCCATCGGGCGGCTGATGCGGGATTACAAGCTGACGCAGCCGATTCGGGACCGGGCCAAGAATGGTATGCCCGTATTCGGCACCTGCGCTGGCATGATAATCATGGCCAGGAAAAGCACCGATGCGGACTTCGAGACGCTGGGACTGATGGATATTGCCGTCAGGCGCAATGCCTTTGGACGGCAGCGGGAGAGCTTCGAGACCGAACTCAGCGTGCCGGTACTGGGCAAGAAACCCTTTCCCGGCGTTTTCATCCGCGCGCCGCTGATTGAGCAGATTAATGGGACTGTGAAGGTACTGGCACGGCTGGCGGATGGCACCATCGTGGCGGCACGGGATGGTAAAATGCTGGCGCTGGCCTTTCACCCCGAGCTGACGGATGATACGAGGTTTCACCAGTATTTTCTGGACATCGTGTCCGGACGAAAATAAGTGGTTACGGGAGGGGGCAATTGCAAAAGGTAATTACGGATGACCTGGACGCATTGCTCGATATCCTGCCACCTCACATACGGAAGCTGCTCTGCGAGCAGAAAGACCTAAGCGAACTGCTGGAAGTGGTGCTGGATCTGGGGCGTCCCCCGCAGGCCCGCTTTCCCCGCCAGGAGGTGACACTCAATCCAGAGGAAATTGGCGAGGCCGATATTGATTACGTGGTCTCGCGCATCGGCAGCTTTGGGGATGACAACCGCGCCGGGATTGAGCGGACACTGCACCGCATTTCCGCCATCAGAAATCGCGGGGGGAGAATAGTCGGGCTGACCTGCCGCGTGGGCCGCGCGGTCTTCGGCACGATAAGGGTGATTGAGGATTTGGTGGAGTCGGGCAAGAGCGTCATGCTGCTGGGCCGTCCCGGGGTGGGCAAGACGACGATGTTAAGGGAAGTGGCCCGGGTGCTGGCCGACGATATGAAGAAGCGGGTTATCATTGTCGATACCTCCAATGAGATTGCCGGCGATGGCGATATTCCCCACCCGGCCATCGGCCACGCCCGCCGGATGCAGGTGAAGACGCCGGCCATGCAGCACGCGGTGATGATTGAGGCGGTGGAAAACCACATGCCCGAGGTGATTGTCATTGATGAGATTGGCACCGAGCTTGAGGCCCAGGCAGCGCGAACCATCGCCGAGCGCGGCGTCCAGCTGGTCGGCACCGCCCACGGCAATACTCTGGAAAACCTCATGCTGAACCCAACCCTCGCCGACCTTATCGGCGGCATACAGTCGGTCACTCTGGGGGACGAGGAGGCGCGGCGGAGGGGTACTCAAAAATCGATACTGGAGCGGACTTCTCCACCCACCTTCGACATCGTGGTTGAAATTCAGGAACGGGACCGTGTGGCCATTCATCCCGATGTTGCCGTGGCGGTTGACGCCACTCTCCGGAGCCAGCCTGTTGACACGGAGATAAGATGGATGGATGATGACGGCAACGTCAGGGTGGAAAAACCACTGGTGGAGCCAAAAAAGATCGGGAAGAAGAAACCGACCGGGGGCAATGAGCACCGTATTTACCTCTTCGGGGTCAACCGTACCAGAATGGAGCACCTGGCCAAAGAGATGAACCTGAGCCTGGGCATCGTTGATAACGTGCGGGAGGCCAACCTGTTTGTCACCTCCAAGAACTATTATCGCCGCAAGCCGCAGAAGGTCAGAGATGCCGAAGCGGCCAACCTGCCCATCTACGTCCTGAAAAGCAACACCCCGCCCCAGATACGGCAGATGCTGCAGAGTATTCATCCGCCCGCCGGTCCCGGTAAGCGTGACGTATTCCAGACAGCGCTGGACGAGGCCGAAGCGGCGGTGGCGCAGATAAAGAACGGTGAAGAAGGCGAGGTGGAGCTCAGTCCGCAGAGCGCCTACATCCGCCGCCTCCAGCACCTCATTGCCGAAAGAAACGAATTATCCTCGCGGAGTGAAGGCAAAGACCCGAATCGGCGGGTTAAATTTTACAAGGCATAAAGGAAATATGTCCCTATTCATCACCTTTGAGGGTGGGGAGGGGAGTGGTAAAAGCGTTCAGGCCAGGGCGCTGTACCGCAGGCTTTCCCGGCGGGCTATCCCGGCAATATTGACCCATGAGCCTGGCGTGACTGCGCTGGGCCGGAAAATAGCCCGCTGGCTGAAATGGGGCAAGGATATGGGCATATCGCCGATGGCGGAACTGATGCTGTTCAATGCGTCCCGGGCGCAGCTGGTTAGTGAAATTATAAAGCCCAATCTGAAGAGCGGCAAAGCGGTCATCTGCGACCGCTACGCTGATTCAACCGCGGCCTATCAGAGCTACGGGAGAGGCCTAGATTTAGGTATGGTTAAAGCGGTCAATGAGGCGGCAATGCAGGGAGTGCGCCCCGACCTGACCGTCCTGCTTGACGTGCCTGTGGAAGCTGGCCTTGCCCGCAAGAAAGATAAAAGGCGGGACCGCTTCGAGCAGGAGGACATCGCCTTTCACCAGAGGGTGCGCCAGGGATACCTGTCACTGGCCAAAGCGGAGCCTAATAGGTGGCTGGTGGTGGATGCAGCACAGCCCAAAGATAAAATCGCCGAGATTATCTGGCAGAAAGTCAGCCAGTTGCTCTCAAAAAAGACTTGAAGGGTGTATGAGAGGGGCGCTGCCCCTCTTCTCGATTTCTTCCCCTTCCCGTGGGGAAGGTGATAAAGGGGATGGGGTTGCCAAATAGCTACCAGAGGCCATCTTTTGCCGAGGAAGAGGCACTGCTGTCGCGTGGCATCAGGCTCATTGCCGGGGTGGATGAGGTGGGGCGGGGTTCCATAGCCGGGCCAATAGTGGCCGCCGCGGTCATACTGCCGGATAATCTCCGTGCCTCGTGGCTCGCTGGGGTAAGAGACAGCAAGCAATTGAGCGCAGCGAAGCGGGAAATTCTCGCCAAGCATATTAAGAAAACCGCTGTATCGGTCGGCATCGGGGTGGTAAATCACCGGCTTATCGATGCTTTGGGCATCGTCAGGGCCAATAAGCTGGCCATGGAACTGGCCATAAATAAACTGTCGCCAGCGCCACAATACCTGCTCATTGACTATCTACACCTGCCCGCGGTGCCCCTGCCGCAGAAAGGGATTACTGACGGCGATTGCAAGTGCTTTTCCATTGCCTGTGCTTCCATTGTGGCGAAGGTGTTCCGGGATGAAATGATGGTCAAACTGGACCGGCTTTTTTCCGGATACTGGCTGGCGGAAAATAAAGGCTACTGCACTGAAGCACACGTGGCGGGGCTGTCACGGCTGGGGCCTTCGCCCATTCACCGGCGGACCTTTCAGCCGGTCAGTGGCTATTTCTAGGGAGGCACCATGAAGCGCCAAGACACGGGCAATCTGGGGGAAAAACTGGCGGCGGGACTTATAAAAAAGCAGGGATATGATATATTGCAGACGAATTACCGCTGCCGGGAAGGGGAGGTCGATATCGTTGCCCGGCACAAAGATTGCCTGGTTTTCGTTGAGGTGCGGACAAAGCGGAGTTCGGAATTCGGCAGTCCGGAAGAATCAATCACGCCGGCGAAAATGGACAAACTGAGGAGAGTGGTTGCTCACTACCGTCAGACACACGACGATATACCGGATTCCTGGCGAATTGACATGGTTGCCGTCGAGCTGGACCGGCAGAACCGGCCGCGGCGCATTGAGCTTATCGAAAACGCCGTCGGAGAAACGTGAACCGCGGCCAGCTTTACCCCCTCGATTGGCTGTGTTAGAATTAACCCACCTGAAAATGGATAAATCACCCGAACAAATGCGGCGCATTATTGATGCCAATCTGAACCGGATTGGTGAAGGCCTGCGCGTCCTTGAGGATGTCAGCCGACTGTTGCTCAACAGCGTTGACCTGAGCCAGCAGTTAAAGAACTTGCGCCACGACTTGGTGAGGACGGAGCCGGCGCTGGAGCGGCAGCTCATTCAGGCGCGCGACGCTGCCGGCGACGTTGGCCGCGACCTCGAGGTGCCGGGCGAGACAAAGCAGAGGGACTTAACATCCGTAGTGGTTGCCAACTCACGCCGGGTGCAGGAATCGCTGCGGGTCATGGAGGAGCTGGCCAAACTACCGGGCACGCTTCTGGACTCGGAAAAGTACAAACAGGCCCGTTTCTCACTCTACACGATAGAAAAGGAGCTGCTGGGTCGGCTGACACGACAGGACAAAATAAAACGATTATCCGGGCTGTACCTCATTCTTGATACCGGGCTCCTGGGCGACCGAAGCCATATTGAAGTGGCACGGCAGGCGATAAGAGGCGGGGCCATGGCGATTCAGCTGCATGATAAATTGCGGCGCAAAAGGGAACTGCTAGATGTTTCCCGTAAATTAAAGGAACTGTGCTCGCAATCAGATGTCATTTTCCTTATCAATGACCACCTTGACCTGGTGCTGGCGTCTGACGCCGATGGGATACACCTCGGTCAGGACGATATGCCGGTATTAGAAGCACGCCGGCTGCTGCCGGTGGACGAAATCATCGGTGTCTCCGTCGCCAGTGTGGAGGAGGCAAAGGCTGCCCAATCTGAAGGGGCCGACTATATCAGCGTTGGGCCCCTGTACCCATCCCCATCCCGAGAACCGGGAAAAGTGCTCGGGCTGGAAAGGCTGCGCAAGGTGCGGAAGCAGACCGCGTTGCCGGTGGTGGGGGTGGGGGGCATCAACAAAGAAAATGCCGGTAAAGTCCGGGCCGCGGGTGCCGATGCGGTGGCAGTGATGAGCGCCGTGCTCGGGGCGGAAAACGTGGCGGAGGCGTGCCGCCAGATAAGCCAACAATTTGAGGTAAAGCGGTGAGCGGATTAAGTGATAATCTGGAAAACATTGCGGAACAAATAAGGCGAAATTTCACCCAACTGGATGCTGCCAGAGAGAAAGCGCTGCCCTGCTGCCGCGAGGTGATTCGCAACTGCAGCCAGGCGATACGCGCCGTGCACCGGCAGGAGTTTCAGCCGGCGGCGGAATTGCTGAAAACGGCACGGAGGCTGCTCAACGAGGCGGAACAGACGGTGGTCAATTATGATGAACTGAATTACACCGGCTTTTTCCGAGATGCCCAGAAAGAATACGCCGAAGGAAGCATCCTTCTCTCCGTGGTTGGTGGCAAGCCGATACCTTCGCCGGAGGAGCTGGGCATTGATGCCGCCGCTTACCTGAATGGATTAGGGGAAGCGGTGGGGGAATTGAGGCGTTACCTGCTGGACAGCATGAGGCAGGGCGATGTATCCCGAGGCGAGGAGCTGCTCCAGATAATGGACGATATTTACAGCGTTCTGGTGACCATGGACTTTCCCGATGCCATTACCGGCGGGCTACGCCGCACCACCGATATGGTTCGCGGTGTGCTGGAGAAAACGCGCAGCGACCTCACCCTCATGGTGAGGCAGAAAGACCTGGAAAACAGGCTGGAAAAAATAAGGGGAAAGCAAAAATAATTGCTTATTGACCGAGGAACGGGTTGTTGTGCCGTTCCTCGCCGATGGTGGTCTCTGGCCCGTGGCCCGGGTATACCGTGGTCTCGTCGGGCAGGGCCATGAGCTTCTCCCGAAGGCTGTTCATAAGCTGCTGGTAATCCCCGCCGGGCAGGTCGTAGCGGCCGATGCCGCAATTGAAAAGGGTGTCACCGCTGAATAAAACGCCGTGCCCGAGCAGGCAGATGCCTCCCGGCGTATGCCCCGGCGTGTGGATGACCTTGAAATGAAGAGCACCGATATCGATGCTGTCGCCATCTTTGAGCAATCTGTCCGGAGGTGGTGGGGCCGGGCAATAGAAGCCGAAGTCGAGGGCAAACGCCTGCTGATTGTGATATGCGGAGTCGCCGACGTGAACCGCGATTTCGGCACCGGTGGCTTCCTTGACCTCCTTCAGAGCGGCAATATGGTCGACATGCCCATGGGTGAGGACAATGAGTCTTACAGTCAAGCCAAGTTTCTTGATGACCCGCAGGATGACCCCAGCTTCATCGGCCGGGTCGATAATAACTCCCTCTTTGGTGGCCTCATCACCGACGATGTAGCAGTTGGATGCCAGCGGGCCAACAACCAGCGGTTTAAGAATCATCGCCATCTCCAGTCTTAATTCTAAAGCGAGAAGTGCCAGCAAGGGCTGAATGCATCCCCGCATTTTACCATTATGCCCCGGTCGGCTCAAGGAACTGGTTGACGTTCCTGTCTGGCTTATGTTACCATGGAAACGTCCCAGAAAGTCGGTCAACGCGGGGTTTGCCTAGAGCCCCTTTTTCATTTTATCCTTGTAATAGGGCTGTATTTAATCTAAAGGCAATCGCGGACAGGGGAAAAGCCAATGCTGGTCGAGGAAGAGCTGGCCCGGTTTTCACCGGCTAAAGATACGCTTGTCACCGTTGGTGTCTTTGACGGCGTGCACCTCGGTCACAAGCATCTGATTTCACAGCTGGTGGGTAAGGCGGAGCAGGAGAATTCACTGAGTGTGGTGGTAACGTTTCGGCAGCATCCACAGGAGGTGCTGCGCCCCGATATCAAATTGCCGTTTCTTACCGACCTTGCGGAGAGGGAAAAACTGCTCAAAAATGAAGGCGTGGATATCATTGTTCCGCTGACCTTTACTGCCGAGACCTCTCAACTCAGTGCGCGCGATTTCATTGGCCTGCTCCGGAAATACCTGCGCCTGCGTGGCATGGTAATCGGGCCGGACTTTGCTCTGGGCAGAAAACGTGAGGGCAATGTCAATGCTCTCCATGCACTGGGACGCGAGCTAGGCTTCAGCGTCACTGTTGTGCCTCCAGTGGTAATCGATGGAGAAATTGTGAGCAGCACCGCAATCAGAAAGGCCCTAGCGGACGGAGACGTGTCTAAAGTGCGCCGGCTGGCTGGACGTGGCTTCAGCCTGCGGGGACGCGTTGTCGCTGGCACGGGGAGGGGAGTGGTACTGGGGTTCCCGACCGCCAACCTGAAAATTGGCAACGAGCAGGCTTTGCCCGCCGACGGGGTCTATGCCAGCTGGGCGGGCATCAACGGCGAAAATTTCCCCTCAATGACCAATATCGGCAAAAGACCTACCTTTGGTGATAGCCGGCGGGCAGTTGAGGTCTACATCGTCGATTACCGGGGCGACCTCTACGGGCATGAAATACAGGTCGAGTTTGTGGAGCGTTTGCGCGAAGAGAAGAGATTTGACAGTGTGGAAGAGCTGAAAAGGCAGATGGCCGAAGACGTAAAACGGGGCGTCGCCATACTAAGTGCTAAAGGTGGAAGGCGAACATGAAAGGCCAGGCAAGGAAGATTACTGAAGCGGAAATGAATTTCCTGCTGCGGCGGGGGGTAGCCGAAATCATTGTGGAGGAGGAGATGATTGAGCTGCTCCGCTCCGGTAAAAAACTGCGGTTGAAGGAAGGTTTTGACCCCAGCTTCCCCGATATTCACCTTGGGCATATGGTATCGCTCCGGAAGCTGCGCCAGTTTCAGGAACTGGGCCATCAGGTGGTGCTCATCGTGGCTGACTGGACTGCCCAGATAGGTGACCCGAGCGGTGTTTCGGCGACCCGCCCCATGCTCAGCGCAGAACAGGTGCGGGCCAATGCCCAGACCTATATGGACCAATTTTTCAAGGTGGTGGACAAGGGAAGAACCGAGGTGAGATGGCAGAGCGAGTGGTTTGGCAAGTTCACCCTCGCTGAGGTTATTCAGTTGACCAGCAAATTTACCGTGGCCCAGTTGCTGGCACGTGATGATTTTAATACCAGATACAGTGAAGGGCAGCCGATTGCGCTGACCGAATTCATGTACCCGCTGCTCCAGGCCTACGACTCGGTAGCCATACAGTCGGACGTTGAATTCGGTGGCACTGACCAGAAGTTCAATTTCCTGGTGGGAAGAGAACTGCAATCCATGATGGGGCAGCGTCCCCAGCAGTGCTTTATGACACCGCTCCTGGTGGGCACTGACGGCAGCCAGAAGATGAGCAAGAGCCTGGGGAACTACATCGGCGTGGCCGAGCCACCGGAGGACATCTACGGCAAGACCATGTCCATCCGCGATGACCTTATCATCCAGTACTTTGAGCTGGTGACCGACGTGCCTGATGAGGAGCTCAAGGAGTTCAGAAAGGCCCTGGAGGGCAATGCGGTCAACCCGATGGAACTCAAGAAGCGCTTGGCCAGAGAGCTGGTCACCCAGCTTTATGACCAGAAGGCAACCACTAAAGCGGAGAAGCATTTTGAGAAGGTTCATCAAGAAAGAAAAATACCCGGGGAGATTGAGCTCGGGACAAAATCGGGCAGTAATCTGCAGGATTATTTGGTAGAGAACAAATTAGCTAAAAGCAAGAGTGAAGCTAGACGTTTAATTGAGCAGGGCGCCGTGTATATTAATGGTAAAAGAGTCAGCGATGCCAATTACAAATTTCCAAAGGATACTATTATACGGGTCGGCAAAAGAAGATTTATTAAATCTACTTAGAATGTATTCATTAAATAATGATTATTAATACTGATATTGAGAAATGAGGAAGGTAAGTAAAATAGGACAGTTGCGTATTCCAGGGCCTACTCCGTGCCCGCCGGAAGTGCTTCAGGCGATGGCCTGGCCGATGATAAACCACCGCGGGCCGGAATTCGGGAAGATGCTGCATGATGTCACCGCCAAGCTAAAACAGCTATTCCAGACCAAAAATGATTTATACTTGCTGACGTGCTCCGGGACGGGTGGGCTGGAAGCGGCGATTGTCAACACACTCTCTCCGGGGGATAAGGTCCTGGGCGTGGCGGTGGGCGCGTTCGGCGAACGGTTTACCAGCATGGCAGGGGTGTTCGGTGCCGAGGTTATTCCAGTCCGTGCGGAGTGGGGAAAAGCGGCTGACCCTGACGAAGTCCGGCGCGCATTGCAAAAGGAACCGAAAATCAAGGCGGTGCTGATGACGCATAATGAAACATCAACTGGCGTGACCAATGACCTGGCGGCCATCAGCGCCGTGGTCAAGGAGTTTGATAAATTGCTGCTGGTCGATGCCATAAGCAGCCTGGGCTCGATTGACCTGCCGGTGGATAAGTGGCACTGCGATGTAACCGTTAGCGCGTCACAGAAGGGGTGGATGGTGCCTCCCGGCCTGGCGATGGTCAGTGTCAGCAAGGAGGCATGGCAGGCCCACGCCAAAGCCAAGATGCCCCGTTTCAACTGGGATTTTGCCAGTGCCCAGAAGTACCTGGAAATAGGGCAGACACCATGGACGCCAGCAATATCAATCGTGTTTGCCCTTTCGGTGGCGCTGGATATGATGCTGAAGGAAGGCCTGTCAAATATCTTCGCCCGCCATGCCAGGGTCGGTAAAGCAGCCCGGCAAGGGGTGAAAGCGCTGGGGTTATCTCTCTTTGCCGATGAGAAGTACGCTTCCGATACGGTTACGGCCGTGTCCGTTAAGGACGGCATGAACGTAAAGGAAATGCTGAAAATAATGCGTGAGGAATATCAGATAGTGCTTGCTGGTGGCCAGCAGAGTCTGCAGGGCAAAATATTCCGCATCGGGCATCTGGGCCTGGTAACGGAAGAGGATATCAAAGAGATAATCTCAGCCCTGAAAGACGTGTTGCCCAGGGTAAGCGCATAGCCTGTTTGGGGTTAATGACAGCCAAGACTTCGTCATTATCGACCTCCGTTCCGCTTGGGAATACGCAAAAGGCCATATCGAAGGGGCCGTTAACCTGGATGGCAGCTCTTCGGATTTTGCCCGGGAACTAGATGAACTCGACCGTGATAAGGTCTATCTTCTCTACAGCTATGTCTCAAATTGACTTGACATATAAGTAGTGTTATCATAAACACAGAAGTCAGAGGAGATTTATTGAGCTTGATTGAACCCCCTGAGTGTTATGGCGACGCTAAATGAGCTTAACCAGGAGATTGCCCGCTGTCTGCTATGTGAGATAGCCAAGCACCGGACAAATACTGTACCTGGAGAGGGGCCGGAGGATGCGGAGATCATGTTCATCGGTGAAGCTCCAGGCTGGCATGAAGACCAGCAGGGAAGGCCTTTTGTCGGGCCAGCCGGACATTACCTGGAGCAGCTGCTGGCATCCATTGGCCTGACGCGGCGGCAGGTCTTCATCGCTAACGTTATCAAGTGCCGTCCGCCAAACAATCGTGACCCGCTGCCGATGGAAATTCAGAACTGCCAGAAATGGCTTGACCACCAGATAGACATCATCAAGCCCAAAATGATTGTCACCCTGGGCCGCTATTCCATGGCCCGGTTTTTTCCGGGCAAAAGCATAAGCAAAATTCACGGGACTGCGGTCAGGCAGGACAACACTATATACTTCGCGATGTACCACCCGGCTGCGGCTCTCCACCAGCAAAGCCTGCGGCAGGCAATAGAGGCCGACATGAAAAAGATACCGGTCGTTCTTGCCGAGGCCAAAAGCATTCCCGAGACTGAACCCAGCTCCCAGCAATTGAGTATGTTTTAGGATTGGTAAGATGGCAAAATCGAAGTTAAAGCTCATTCCCCTCGGTGGTCTCAGTGAAATCGGCAAGAATATGTTTTTGCTGGAATACGGGGACAACATTTTAATTGTTGATGCCGGGCTCATGTTTCCCACAGAAGAAATGCTTGGCATTGACCTGGTAATCCCGGACATCAATTACCTTCTGGATAAAAAAGACAAAGTAAGGGGCATCATTGTCACACACGGTCATGAGGACCATATCGGTGCGCTTCCCTATGTTTTGCCACAGCTTAATGTGCCGGTCTATGCCACCCAGCTGACCCAGGGCCTGATACGTGTCAAACTCAAGGAACGGAAGGCGCTGGCTAACGCCAAACTCAAAGTGGTATCACCGGGCGAACAGATTGCACTGGGAGCCTTCAGGGTGGAGTTCTTTCCGGTCTGCCACAGTATTCCCGATGCCGTCGGCCTCATTATCAATACTCCGGTGGGCGTTGTGGTACACAGTGGCGATTTCAAGCTCGACTACACGCCGGTCAGTGGCCGGCCAACCGACCTTTCCCGTCTGGCCCAGGTGGGGGCACAGGGAGTCTTGCTTCTGCTGTCCGACTCCACGTATGCCGAGCTCCCCGGCTACACGCCGTCGGAGAAGGTGGTTGGGGAAGCCCTGGACCATATTATGTCGGCTGCCCCGGGGAGGGTGATTGTCACCACCTTTTCCTCGCTGGTGTCACGCGTCCAGCAGGTAATTGATGCGGCGGCCAGGCACGGGCGACGTGTTTTCATTGTTGGCCGCAGCATGACTGATACGGTGCACATGGCACTGGAGCTCGGTTATATTCAGGCTCCTGACGGAATCCTGGGCAGAATCGAGGAAACCCGTAGCCTCCCCAACGATAAAATCGTATTTGTTACCACTGGAAGCCAGGGAGAGCCAACCTCGGCGCTGGTGCGCATGGCAAATCGTGACCATCCCAATGTTCACATTCACGCCGGAGATACCATCGTGATATCGGCAACGCCAATCCCCGGCAATGAGGCCATTGTCAACCGTACCGTGGATAACCTCTTCAAGCAGGGGGCGCGGGTGCTGTACGATAAGGTGGCACAGGTTCACGTCCACGGCCACGGCAGCCAGGAGGAACTCAAACTACTGCTCAACCTGGTAAAGCCCAAGTTCTTCATGCCCGTCCACGGTGAATACCGCCATCTCAGTCTGCACGGCAAGCTGGCCGAATCAGTGGGCATCCCGAAGGACAATATTTTCGTGCTGGAAGATGGGGAAATACTTGAGCTTACCGCTCAATCGGCGAAGAAAGGCGGCAAGGTCGGTTCGGGCAACGTGTATGTTGATGGGTTGAGCGTTGGAGATATTGGCGGCGTGGTGCTGCGCAATCGACGAATGCTGTCCAAAGACGGCATCGTGGTGGCAATCATGGCGGTGAACCGGCAGACGGGCAAGCTGGTGGGACGTCCTGACATCGTGACACGGGGCTTTGTCGATACCAGGGAGTTCAAAGAAATGATTGAGGAAAGCCGCGACTTGCTGGCCAGGGCACTGGACCACAGTGGCGGCAAGGCTACCGAATGGAGCTTTATCAACGCCAAGGTGAGGGATACGCTGGACAAATTTTACTATGATAAGACCAAGCTTCGCCCGATGATTCTGCCGTTTATGGTTAAGGTATAGTTGCCATGCCAAAAAGAAAACCCAGGGCGGACAATAAGTCCACGAAGAAGACACGGCGACGGCGTTCTTTCTGGGGCGGGCTGTTCCATTTTCTGTGGCTGCGGCCAGTGCGCTATACCATTCTGCTGGCGATTATCGGTCTGGTGGTCTGGGGGCAGCGGTCAGCGTTAATCAGTTTCTTTGGCTTAGGGCTGCTCTTCATTGCGGCCGCGTTCATCACCGTTATCGTTCAGATAAAGCGGCGCAAGCTATCCTCATTTGTTTTCCGCTTCAACCGGTGGCTGGGAGCGGCCGCCTTTGTCCTGGCGGCCTGGGGGATACTGGCCATTTTTGACCTGGGGGGCAGGTTTGGCGATATTCTTATTATGGAGCCGGTGCCGGCAGTCGATATTCTAATCGTTATCGGGCTGGTTGTCGTTGGCATAATCATGGTTGCCCCTAGGGCCTGCCTGCGGTTGGTCGCCAAATTCATCTCGTGGCTGAGGGGCCAGTTCCAGCGGCGGCCAGCGAAGGTGCCAAGGTATCTTGAGAAACAGCTTGAGCAAGAACAGGCCGCCATGCTAACCCACATAGAGCTTCATCCCAGGCCGTCCATCATGGAGAAGCCGCCAATGCCGCGCGAGATGGAACCGCCGGCGGTGAGGTCGGAAAGGGCGATACCGAAATCGCCGCTGGTGGCACCTCTGGAAAGAGAAACAGCGACCAGAGCCACGGCGCCGACCCCCCAGGAGCTCAGGCAGGTAGCACAGGAGGTGTGGAAGAAATACGGGCAGGCGGCCGACCTGGTGGTGGTTGATGGCTGGCGGCTGCCACCCATAGATATTCTTGACACGACTCCGGAAATTGAATTCAGTGAGGCGGATAACGTGCGGAGAGCCAAGATTATTGAAGACGCACTGACCAGCTACGGCGTTGACACCAAGGTTGTGCAGATAAACGCCGGGCCCACGGTAACCCAGTTTGGCGTGGAGCCGGGCTGGGACCGAAAGTTGAGGGAAAGAAAAGAGCGGGATAGAAACGGCGAGGTCAAGGTGACGCTGGAGGAGGTGTCCAAGACCAGGGTCAAGGTGGAGCGGATTACCTCTCTGGCCAACGACCTGGCACTGGCACTGGCGGCACCGAGCATAAGAATAGAGGCGCCGGTCCCGGGAAAGTCAATCGTGGGCATTGAGGTGCCGAACACCTATGCCAGCGTGGTCAGCCTGCGCGGCGTTATTGAGTCCAGCGCATATCAGAAGTTGCAGGCGCGGTCGAAACTGGCACTGGCTCTGGGCAAAGGTGCCGGCGGCGAGGCAATATCGGGCGACCTGACCCGGATGCCGCACCTGCTTATCGCCGGGGCGACCGGCAGCGGGAAAACGGTCTGCCTGAATGCCATTGTCACTTGCCTGCTGCTCTACAATACCCCGTTCGATACCAGGTTCATCATGGTTGACCCCAAGCGCGTTGAGCTCACGCCGTACAACAGCATCCCCCATCTGGCCACCCCGGTTATTGTGGACACATCCCGGGCTTTAAGTGTGCTGCGCTGGCTGAGTCAGGAAATGGACCAGCGGTATCAGAGACTGGCGGCAGTCGGTGCCCGCAATATTGAGGGTTACAACAAGAACCGCGAGGGCGCCGATAAGATGCCTTACATGGTGCTCGTCATTGACGAGCTGGCCGACCTGATGATGACCAGCTTTGACGAGGTGGAGCACATTCTGTGCCGGCTGGCCCAGCTTGCCCGTGCCACCGGCATCCATCTGGTCGTGGCCACGCAGCGCCCTTCCGTTGATGTGGTCACCGGGCTGATTAAAGCCAACTTCCCGACCCGCATCAGCTTTGCCGTTACCTCTCAGGTGGACTCGCGCACCATCCTTGACGGCGCTGGGGCGGAAAAGCTGCTGGGCCGGGGGGATATGCTGTTTATGCCTACCGAGGCCGCCAAGCCCAAACGTCTCCA
>CAZJGR010000028.1:0-20902 GCA_964545815.1 uncultured Dehalococcoidaceae bacterium
CTGGAATTTCCCTATGATGTCACCGGCGTCACCCGCTTCAAAACCGATGATGTTGCGCTGCCTGAGTATGTGCCCGCCCGAAAAGTGCGCCCGGCAGGCGACCCGACGCTTATTAGCGAGGCCGCCGAGCTTCTTCTCGGGGCCAGCCGACCTGTAACCATTGCCGGCAACGGCGCGGTGCAGTCCGGCGCTTCAGAGCCATTCCAGGCGTTCATCGAATTGCTCGGCATCCCCTTTTTGACCACGCCCGGAGGAAGAGGCATTCTGCCGGAAACACACCCCCTGGCGCTGGGGTTGTGCGGCCTCTACCGGACCAAAACGGGCAAAGCGGTGTACAATGACGCTGATTTGCTCATTTCCATCGGTGCCCGAAACGAGAGCTTTCAGACCCATGCCTGGAAAGACTTCCCGAAGGGAGCTAAATTCATCCAGATAGACATATCTCCATTTGAAATCGGCCGAAACTGGGTGCCTGATGTCGGCATTGTGGGCGACGCCAGCCTCGTCCTGCAGCAGTTGAACCACGTCTTAAGGGAAACGGGTGCCGCAGGAAAAAGCTACCGGGAAATACCGCGGGTGAAGGAGATTTTAAAGGCCAAAGATGATTTTGAGCGTGAGGTGGCTGCCGAATGTGCCACTGCTGAAACCCCCATTCCGGCCAAGCGCATCGTCCAGGAGGTCAGCCGGGCCTTTGGCAGGAACACAATCGTGGTCAGCGAGAACGGCTCGCAGGACAGCTGGGCGTACTGCTTCCCCTACTTTAAACTGCAGGCTGACTCGGAATGGGTGCCGGTGGCCGAGCAGACCTGTATGGGCATGGGCGTGGTTGGTGCCATCGCCGCCAAATTGTCAAAACCGGAAAAGAAGGTGGTCTGCATCACCGGAGACGGTGCGTTTCAAATGTACATGAAGGAGCTGCCCACAGCGGTCCAGTACCGTGCCGGCTGCACCTGGGTGGTTCTGAACAACTCCGCCTTCGGCTGGGTTAAGTATAACCAGATAGCGGCCGTGGGCTGGGACACAGCCACGTTCCAGGCGCAGCCTGATCTGGTAAAATGGGCGGAGGCCTGCCAGTGCTTTGGCCGGAGAATTGAGGCCGCGTCAGAAATAAAGCCGGCTCTGAAAGAGGCACTGAAAGCCAATGACAGGGGTATACCAGCGGTGCTTGACTTCGCTACCGGCCTTGACATGTCGCATTTTCAACGCGCGGAGTAGTAAGTGCCAATATTGATAGCGACTGTGGTGATTTTGGTGATACAATTATCCCGCCATATTTTTTAATTGGAAACCATCCCTGATAAGGAGGTGCTCAATGACTTCAAGAGGTGCATTGATGCTTTCGGAAAAGGACAACGTGGCGACACTGCTTGAGGATGTGGCGTCCGGAACCGGGGTGCTGATTCGTCTCGGCCGGAAAACCAGCACCGTGAACGCCAGAGAAAACATACCCTTCGGTTTCAAAATCGCCGTATCTGACATCGCCAAGGGTGCCAATATCATCAAGTACGGTGAAACCATCGGCATCGCTTCGCGTGACATCAAAAAGGGAGAAATGGTCCACGTCCACAACCTGGAAGGCGGACGTGGCCGAGGAGATTTGGTGAAAGGAGACGCCAAATGAACTTTACGGGATACGCAAGGCCGGATGGCTCAGCCGGAATCCGCAATTATGTACTGGTGATTCCATGGGGATTACTGGCCGCCAAGATATGTGATTTCGTTGACGGCACCAGAGCAATCCTGACCCCGGATTCAGGGAGCGGTTGCACCAGCCGCGACCGCGAGACCATCGCCCGCACTCTTATCGGGCTGGGCCGGAACCCAAATGTGGCTTCAGTGATTATCCAAACATTGAGCGCGGGGGCGGGGTATCCGGAACTAAAGCCCACTCGCCTCGCCGAGGAGATTGCCAAGTCCGGCAAGCGGGTGGAGATACTGGATGTAGCCAAGGAAGGGAGCACGCTCCGGGCTCTGGAGAAAGGGGTTCAGATGGCGCGGGAGATGGTGCTGGAGGCTTCACGCCTCAGACGGCAGCCCTTTGATTTGAGCCGCCTGACCTTAGGGGTGAAATGCGGCCATTCCGATACCACCTCCGGCATTGCCGGCAACCCGGTCATCGGCAATCTCTTTGACCGCATTATAGCTGCCGGCGGTACCACTTTCTTCGGCGAGACCACCGAGATTATCGGCGCCGAACACGTCCTGGCCAAACGCGGCGTGAATAAGGAAGTATCCAGAAAAATCCTGAAAGTTGCCGCCGAAATGGAGGCCACTGCCAAATCCACCGGCGAGGACATCCGCACCGTTAATCCGGTGCCTTCCAATATCGCCGGAGGCATATCCTCTTTGGAAGAGAAGTCGCTGGGCGCCATCCACAAGTCAGGCTCGGCACCAATACAGGGTGTGCTCAAGTACGGGGAAAGGCCGGAAGGCAAGGGGCTGTACTTCGTGGACAACTGGATGAGCATGGGCTCCATCTTCGCCGGCTACGCTGCCTCAGGGGCGCAGCTGGTCATCTTTCAGCTTGGGGGCGGCGGAGTGGTGGGCAATGACCTGCTGCATACTTCAACCGCCGTCATCGCGCCGCTTATGTGGACCACGGCCAATCCCAAAACGCTGGCTATGGCACCAACCAGCATTGACTTCTACTCCGGCACCGTTATCGAGGGGAAGGACACGATAGAAAGAGCCGGGGAAAAGCTCCTGCAGGTCGTGGTGGACATCGCCTCCGGCACCATGACCAAGGTGGAAACCCTGCGCCACACCGACCCCACTCAGATATATCTGAGGGATCCCAGCTTCTGAAGCAGCTAACGTATTGCTAGAACACAGAACAAAGGAGAACCGGAAATGGCCAGAGCCCTGGAAGGCATACGCATCATTGATTTAACGCATGTTCTGGCGGGACCGACCGCGACCATGATACTGGCCGACCTTGGGGCCGAGGTGATTCACATTGAGCCACCGCACGGTGATGATGCCCGGGAATTTGGCCCTTTCGCCGGTGAGCCAGACAAGAACCACAGCGCCTATTTCGTCAGCCTTAACCGAAACAAAAAAAGCATGGTCTTGAACCTCAAGCATAAAAAGGGCCAACAAATTCTCCGCGAGCTCATTAAAATTTCCGACGTCATCATTGAAAACTACCGCCCCACCACCATGCCGGAACTGGGGTTCAGCTGGGAAGAAATTCAGAAAATAAACCCGTCCATCATCTATGCCTCCATATCAGGGTTTGGCCACGATTCACCGCCGGAATATGGCTCTCGTCCCGCCTATGACATCATCGCCCAGGCGTACAGCGGCTTCATGAGCATCACCGGCCCCGAGGACGGCGCCCCGTGCCGGGCGGGCTCATCCGTGGGTGACATCTTCGCCGGCCATCAGGCCGCCATCGGCATCCTGGCCGCCTTGAGATACCGCGAAAAGACCGGCCGGGGCCAACGCTATGACGGCTCAATGGTCGATGGCCTCTTCTCGGTTCTGGAAAACGCCGTTGTTCAGTATACGGTCGGCCACCGGATACCGAAGCCGCTCGGCTCCGCCCACCCGAGCATCGCTCCCTTTCAGACCATACCCACCAAGGATGGCTGGATAGTCATCGCCATCGGCAACGATAGCATCTGGAAACGATTTTGTGCCGCGATTGGTCGGGAGGATTTAGGCCAGCAGCCCGAATTCAAGACCAATTCGCTTCGTTCCCGCAACCGGAAAACGCTGATTGAAATCGTGGAAAAGGAGATGGTGAAAAGAACCACCCGTGCCTGGAGCAAGATTCTGGAAAAGGATTCCATCCCCCACTCGCCGATAAACAATGTCAAGCAGGTCTGTGAGGACTCTGCCATCAAACACCGGAATATGCTGGTGGAAATGGAGCAACCGCAGATGGGCCGGATAAAGATTGCCGGCTCACCGCTTCGCCTTTCCGAAACACCGGGAGAGGTTTACGCACCGGCCCCTCTGCTGGGAGAACACACCGAGGAAATCCTGAAGAACCTTCTCGCCTGCTCTGATGAAGATATCTCCAGTTTGAAGGAGGAGGGTGTTATAAATTTCGGTTAATTCCCGACCGCAGCCCGCTTTCCGCCGTTCCATCCATAGGTGAAAATAATATGGTAATAAATATATTATAATTTTATTACATCAATTTTATTTTAGATGGAGGGCGAAATGAAACGGGAGAAGATAAGGCGGCTGGTTGTCCCGCTTTTAATTGCCGTGGTGGCCGTGGTTAGCTGGGGGGCGCTGGGCTGTTCCTCAGCCGACCGGTCCGGAGACATCCTTACTTCCGGCTTTATCGAGGCCAGAGACGTGGCCATTTCCGCCGAGGCCGGCGGCCGCATTGCCGAAATCGCCGCCGACGAAGGCGACCGTATCACCGCCGGCTCTATTCTCATCAGGCTGGACGATTCGTTGCTTGCCGCCCAGAAAAAACAGGCGGAAGCGAACGTTAACCTGGCCCGCGCCTATCTGGAGCAGGCCATAATATCGCGGGACGGCGCGGAAAAGGCCTGGCAGAATGCCCTTGACGTCCAGCGTAACCCGCTGGAACTGGAGGCCAGGGTTATCGCCGCCCAGGGAGAGCTGGAAACGGCGGAATTGAACCTGCAGCGGGAGAAAGAGATTGAAAGCGATTTCAGGGTGCCGTCAGCTGAGGTCCAACGCGACACTGCGGAAAAAGTTCTCCAGAATCTGGAGGACTTAAAAAGACTCGACCTGGTTGGCATGTATACGATGAGGAAGGAAATCTATCCTGCGGAAGGCGAGCTGGCGATGGCGGAATTGAATCTAGCTTACCAGAAAGATTTAGAAAAGTACTGGAGTGTACCCGCCGCCGAACTCCGCGTGGCCACGGCGCAGAAAGCGCTCCAGAACCTGCTGGCCATCAGGGACAATCCTCAGGAAATCAATGCCGCCGTGGATAATGCCCATACCGCCTACCAGGTATCCGTGATTGCCGTGGAGGCCACCGGGCGACAGGTGGAGCAGGCGGAAGCTTCTCTAAATGTAATCAATGTGCAGCTTGACAAGCTCACCGTGGCCTCGCCGGTATCCGGTGTGGTCGCCTCCCGCCATGCCGAAGTAGGAGAAATCGCCCAGCCGGGTATGCCCATACTGACCGTCACCAAACTGGACGAGGTAACGCTGACCGCCTACGTTCCGGAACGCGATATCGGTCTGGTAAAGCTGGGGCAGGAAGTCCAGGTATCCGTTGACTCATATCCCGATGAGTATTTCTCCGGCACCATTGTCTACATCTCGCCGAATGCACTGTTCACCCCCAAGAATATCCAGTTGAAAGAGGAACGGGAAAAGATGGTCTTTGCCGTCAAAATCAGCCTGCCCAACCCAGAGCAGAAACTGAAGCCAGGTATGCCTGCGGATGCTCGAATACTGACTGGCGCTACAGGAAAATAAATTATGCAGACGCCGGTTATTGAGGCCAGAGGGCTTCAGAAGAAATACGATAGCGTCCTCGCTGTGAGCGGCTTTGACCTGCGTGTCGAGCGCGGGGAGATGTTTGGCCTGGTGGGCGCTGATGGCGCCGGCAAGACAACGACCATCCGCATGCTGTGCACCCTTGTGCTGCCCTCTGCCGGCCAGGCCCGGGTCCTTGGGATGGACACGGTGAGGGATGCCGCCAGCATCAAGGGGAAAATCGGCTACGTCTCCGAACGTTTCAACCTGTACCCCACCCTGACGGTAGAGGAAAATCTGACCTTTTTCGCCAAGCTGCGTAATATACCTCTCGAGGTGAGCGAAGAACGCCAGAAAGAGCTGCTCCATTTCTGCCGTCTGGAACCATTCCGAAAAAGACATGCCGAGCACCTCTCCGGTGGCATGCAGAAGAAGCTGGCGCTGGCCTGCAGCCTGATTCACGAGCCCGAGGTCATCTTCCTCGACGAGCCCACCACCGGCGTTGACCCGGTCTCGCGCCGCGATTTCTGGCGCATCATTGCCGACTTCCTGGCCAGAGGCATTACCGTGCTGGTATCAACCCCTTACCTGGATGAGGCCGAGCGGTTCAATCGCATCGCCTTCATGCATCAAGGCCAGATTATCGCCTGCGATACGCCACAGAATTTGAAAGTGCAGCTCCCCGGCGAGCTGCTGGAAATCAGGACCCGCCAGACCAGCAAAGTCGTCACCGTTCTGCCACAGGCGCCCTTTGTACAAACGGCACAGGTATTTGGCGATACCGTCCACGTCATGGTGGACCGGGGCGAGGAACGCCGTGCTGAAATCAACCGTTTGCTGAAGGAAAACTCGGTATCGATTATTGACCTGCGGCCCATTTCCCCGGGACTGGAAGACGTCTTTGTCTCCCGGCTTGCCGGGCTGGAGGAAAAGCCAAAAAGCCTAGATGCCGCCGAGAATTCGGTGGATACCGCGGTAAAGGAAGGCGGTCAGTATGGAACCACCATTCAGGTAACTGACCTCAGCAAAAAATTCGGTGATTTCACCGCCGTTGACCGCGTGAGCTTTAGCATCGGGCGCGGCGAAATCTTCGGCCTGCTCGGACCCAATGGCTCCGGAAAGACCACCACCATCCGCATGATTACCGGCCTCCTCCAGCCAACAGGGGGCAATGCCTTTGTATTGGGCGGTGACATGTCGAAAATGGCAGACATGGTACAGGCCAGAATCGGCTATATGTCGCAGAAATTCTCGCTCTTTAACGACCTCACCGTAGAGGAGAACATCAATTTTTACGGTACTCTTTATTCACTGCCCGCGGCATTGCTCAGGGAAAGGAAACAATGGGTGCTGAAGATGGCTGGTCTGCGCGGCAAGGAAAAAACCATGGCCAGCGAGCTTGCCGGTGGCTGGAAACAGCGGCTTGCCCTTGGCTGCACCATCATCCATAGCCCCGAGGTGGTTTTTCTGGATGAACCGACGGCCGGGGTCGACCCGCTGTCCCGACGTGCCTTCTGGAAACTCATCCAGCAAATGTCGGCCCGGGGCACGACCATCTTCGTCACCACCCACTATATGGATGAAGCCGAGCATTGCCATCGCCTTGGCCTGATGTATCAGGGCCGGCTCATCGCCCTCGGCAGTCCCTACCAGCTCAAAACCGAGCAGGTAAAAGGCGAACTGCTTGAGGTCGCCAGTTCCGACTATGCCCAATCGCTGGCACTGCTTTCCGCAGATGCCCGCTATCATCAGGTAAGCCTGTTCGGCAACGCTATACACGTTGTTGTCGATGAGGCCAGCGCTGCTTCCCGGCAAATCAAACGACTTCTGGAGTCCGGCGGGGTCGCCGTTCACCGCATCAAACGCATTCCCTTCTCCATGGAAGACGTGTTTATCTCGCTGATGGAAGCACAGGAAAAGAGCCACTCCATCACGGCGGCGCAGAAAAGGGACTGACCTGGGGCCGGAGGCAGTAATCCTCGCCGCCGTGACCACAGTTACCCCCATCCTTGCCGCCGTTAAAGTACGCAAAAAGCCTCAATTAGGCCATTAAAACACATTTCATGCCATCTGGCACAATGACCCTGACTTGACATACCGGCAATAATGGTATACCGTAGATACGCATAACGTTCGGAGGGCTGATTGATAATCTGTCGTCAAGATGCCGATTGCTGGCTGATATGTCAATTTTAGTGCCCTATGGCACTATTTTCTTCCTAGTACTTTAGTACTAGGCATGTAAAATCAACTTGGTTTGTCAGGCAGGAAGATGAAAGAGGACAGGTCAAATAAGCAGCTCCTGATTGAGCTGAAAAAACTGCGCCAGCGCATCGCTGACCTGGAAGCAGAAGAGAACAAGCACAAGCAGTTGGCAGAAGCGCTGCGGCAGAGCGAAGAGTACAGTGCCACCATTCTCAATCACTCACCCAATCCCATGCTGGTCACCAACCCGGATACCTCTATCCGTTACGTCAATCCGGCCTTTGAATCGCTGACCGGGTTTTCCCTTATGGAGCTTATCGACCGGAAAGCCCCCTACCCCTGGTGGACAGAGGAGACGCGGGCAAAAATTGAGGGGGATTTTAAAAAAGCGCTCAAGCACGGCATGAAGGCTATCGAAGAGCTCTTTAAAAAGAAAAACGGTGAGCGGTTCTGGGTGGAGATAACCGCGATGCCGGTAACGGTCGATGGCGGGGTGAAGTACTATCTTGCCAGCTGGGTGGACATCACCGAGCACCGGCGTGCCGAGGAGGCTTTACATCTCAGGGCAAATCTCCTTAATGAGACCACCGATTCCATAATCGCCACCGACCTTGATGGCAACCTTATCTACCTGAACGAGGCGACCTGCCGTACCCGCGGCTACTCCAAAGAGGAAATGCTCACTATGAACGTGAGGCAGCTGGTGTCGCCGAAAATAGCCAGCACCATTGATGAAAGGCTCAGGCGAATTCGAAAAGAAGGGGCTATCGTTATTGAATCAGAACACCTGCGCCAGGACGGAAGCGTCTTCCCCGTGGAGACCACTTCCCGCACCGTTAACCTTGGCGACCGGACCATCATGCTATCTGTAATCCGGGATATTACCGAACGGAAAAAGACAGAGGAAGCGCTGCGAGAATCAGAGGAACGTTATCGCGCGCTTCTGGAACTGGGGGAAAGAATCGGAGAGGCGGTGGTGATGCTGCAGGATGATGCACGGGGAACCGGCATGCACGTTTATGCCAGCGACAATTGGTCCCGCATCACCGGCTATTCCAAAGAGGAACTGCTCAACATGTCCATGGCCGACCTCATCCACCCCGATGACCGCAAAGAGGCTGTAGAAAGACACGAAAGAAGGATACGTGGTGAAGTCCTCCCCGGGCTTTATGAGGTAACCATTATCAGGAAAGACGGCACTGAGGTCCCGGTTGAAGTTACCTATGCTTATTCCAACTACAAGGAGAAACCGGCCAATGTGGGCTATATCCGGGACATAAGCGAGCGCAAGAAGATGGAGGAGCAGCTCATCGTTACTGACCGATTGGCTTCCATTGGCGAGCTGGCTTCAGGCGTGGCCCATGAGCTCAATAATCCCTTGACCAGCATTCTCGGCTTCTCCGAATTGCTGCTTCAAAAAGATGTCCCTGAGGACATCAGGGAAGACCTTAAAATCATTAACCGCGAGGCACAGCGCACGGCACAGGTGGTGAGAAATCTGCTCACCTTTGCCCGCAAGCATGAGACCACCAAAAAGCCGGTGGACATCAACAAGGCGATAAAATCAGTCCTGGACCTGCGCGCTTACGAACAGAAGGTGCACAATATCAAGGTGGTTACCAACTTTGACCCTGACCTGCCTGAAATCACCGCCGACCTTTTCCGACTGCAGCAGGTCTTCATCAATATCATCATCAACGCTGAATATTTCATGGTACAGGCACACGGGAGAGGCACGCTCACCATCACCACGGAGCGTGAAGGAGACATCATCCGGACCTCATTTGCCGATGACGGCCCGGGTATAAAAAAGGAACACCTGAGGCACCTGTTTAACCCGTTCTTCACCACCAAAGAAGTGGGCAAAGGCACCGGGCTTGGCCTGAGCATCTGCCACGGTATAATCACCGAACATGGCGGCCGAATCTACGCTGAAAGTGAACCGGACAAAGGGGCAACGTTTATTGTGGAACTGCCCATTAGATGAGTGATATAGAGGGATTTTATTATGGTTGATGCTGCCCGCAGCCAGAAGAGAATACTGGTGGTTGAGGATGAGGTAATCATCGCCAATATCTGCCGCGCCGTCCTTGAAACTGAGGGCTTTTATGTGGATATCGTCACTGATTGTCGTACTGCCCAAAAAATGATTAGCGGAAACCGCTATGACCTCTTTCTGCTTGACATCTTGATACCGGAAATGAGCGGGAGGCAGCTATATCAATGGCTGCGGCAGACGCACCCACGGCTGGCAAACAAGGTTATCTTCTGTACCGGGCTGGCAATAGAAGGAGACCTTAAAAAATTCCTGGAAAAAAGTGGCCGTCCCCTATTGCTTAAACCGTTCTCAATTGATGAACTTATCGGCATAGTACAAGACGCATTGCGGTGGCAAAATGGCCGAAAAACGAGAAGGAATACTGATCGTTGACGATGAGAAGTCAGTAAGACGACTCCTCAATAACCAGCTGACCAACAAAGGCTACCGGTGTCATGAAGCGTCCAATGCCAGACAGGCGCTGGATGAGCTGCACCGCAACCTCATTGGCCTGGTCATGCTGGACATCAAGATGCCGGGCAAATCGGGGATTGAGCTGCTGCCCGAAATAAAATCTGGCTATCCTGATGTCTCCGTTATCATGATCACGGCGACGGCGGATATGCAGACTGCCATTCAGTGCCTGAAGCAGGGTGCCTACGACTACATAACCAAGCCCTTTGAACTGGATGAAATCACCATCAGCGTGGCGCGGGCGCTGGAGAAAAGAAGGCTGGAGCTGGAGAACAAGGAATACCAGCAGCACCTGGAGGAGAAGGTTGCCGAGCAGGCAAACAAAATCCGGGCCTCGTTTCTCAACGCCATCACCGCTCTGGTTTACGCCCTTGAAGCCAAGGATGCCTATACCAGCGGACACTCCCAGAGAGTGTCTGCCCTTTCCGCGGCCGTCGCCCGAGAGCTGCATCTGCCTCGGGGACAAATCGATAAACTGAAACTGGCGGGGCTGCTTCATGACATCGGCAAGATCGGTGTTCAGGAATCAGTGCTGAACAAGGCCGGACGTTTGACCAAGGAGGAGTACGAACTGGTGAAGCGCCACCCGGAAATCGGAGAGCATATCCTGAGCCCGATAGTCGACAGTGCCGAGATTCTTGAGGCGGTGCGGAACCATCACGAGCATTACGACGGCAAAGGGTACCCGGACGGATTGCAAAAAGACGAGATACCGCTTGGCGCCCGGATTCTGGCGATATCAGACGCCTATGAAGCAATGACCTCAGAGCGCCCTTACCGGAAGTCAATGAGCGCTGATGACGCGCGCCATGAAATAGAGCGTAACAAAGGGGCCCAGTTCGACCCGAAAATCGCCGATACTTTTACCAGAATCGAGAAATCACGCATCTCGATTTCTAAAAAGCGAAAACGCAAGAAAAATTCGCCACCAAAAAGCTGGCTCATCATCCTATCATCATTAAGGTGATGTTTTAAAACATTCAGACCATTATCATCGGCATATCGTCAGGGAACAGGCCCAGTCGGTCGCCATTATGTACCTTCCGGCTCTGCGGCGAATATTCACCATTGAGGAATAGGTTGGGACCAACCTCGTTATCCGGTATGCCGATGCGCCGTATAATATCGGCGATTGAATCTCCCTTCCCGGCGGCGATATGAATTATCGAATCACGTGACGGGTCTAAATTATCAGTAAAGCGCCGCAGCTTACCATATAGATGCACCTCAATCATGACTCCCTCTCCCTGATAACTGATGAATACACAGGCAATAAAATTCCCGGTGTTTGCTATCTAGTACATTTTAAGCTTTACCCCCGCCCCTAGTTTATGATTTCGGTCATACATTTCATAAAAATCCATCTCAATAACCGTCATATTGCTTGGCATATTGTGGTAAAATAGCGCTACGATTAAAATAAACTATAGTATATGAATGACCATAGTTGTTCCAGATTTTGGGAAAGGAGTTGCCACCATGGTTAGATTCGCCAGTGAAACCGAGATGTTTGATACTATGCAAGACAAGCTCTACACGTCGGTCATCTCTGACACCATAGACCACCTTGGCGCCCGCAACCAGGGGATGAGACCCGATATCCGCCCCATGTGGGAGGGGGCGGTGGTGGTGGGGCGTGCCTACCCTGTGCTTACGGCCGATGTCTACAAGCTTGTGGACGACCCTTATGGCGGGGAGATTGACGCCGTCGACTCTTTGAAGCCTAACGACGTGATGGTGGTCTGCACACAGCGCTCCACCCGCACCTGTTTCTGGGGGGAGCTGCTCTCCACCGCGGCCCGGGCCCGTGGCGCCCGCGGCATCGTCATTGATGGTTACACCCGAGACGTGGCTCAAATCACCAGAATGAAATTCCCCACCTTTGCCACAGGCATTTACATGGTGGATTCGGCGGGCAGAAGCATCGTCATCGACCACGGCTGCCCGGTGGACTGCGGCGGGGTGCTGGTCAACCCCGGCGATATCATATTCGGTGACATTGATGGCGTGGTGGTCATCCCCAAGGAACTGGAAAAAGAGGTCATACCGCTGGCCCTGGAAAAGGTGAGCAAAGAGAACCAGCTGCGCGAAGAACTGCTCAAGGGGTCACTGCTGCGTGATGCGTATAACAAATACGGGATTCTTTAACTGCAGGCGTCGAAAATACTTACGGTAATATCCCGAAAAGGAGAGCGCATTATGGCGATATCAAAGATAGCGGGAAAGGTACAGACCGTGCTGGGCGTGATTGAGGGCAAAGACCTCGGCATTACGCTCACTCACGAGCACCTCTTCATTGACGGCAAATGCATTTTCACCGAACCGGCCGCGGCCAGCGAACGGGCTCTGGCCTATGAGCCGGTGGGCTGGCATAATCTCAGCTGGCTCCGCTACCACCCCTACGAGAACCTGAATAACATGCGCCTGCTGGACGAGCCGGAAGCCATTGATGAAGCCATGCTCTTCAAAAAGGCCGGGGGCAGGACAATCGTTGATGTCACCATCAACGGTATCGGCCGCGACCCGAGAGCCCTCGCCCGCATTTCCCGTCTAACCGGCCTCAATGTGGTCATGGGCTCCGGATACTACACCGCGTCCAGCCTCGGGCCGGAGATGGCGACCAAGACCGAGGCGGCGATTACCGAAGAGATAATCAGGGATATCACCATAGGTGTTGGCGACACCGGAATTCGCTCCGGCCTCATCGGGGAAATCGGCTGCTCCTGGCCCCTGCACGATTATGAGCGCAAGGTCCTGCGGGCAGCGGCGGTAGCCCAGCAAAAAACCGGCGCCAGCCTCAGCGTGCATCCGGGGCGCAATCGAAAAGCGCCATTTGAGGTGGTTGATATCTTCGAGCAAGCAGGCGCTGACCCCAGCCGGGTAATTATCTGCCATATTGACGCCCGTGTCCGCGACCATGAGGGACGCACGCAGCTGCTGAAAAAAGGCTGTGTCCTAGAGTATGACCTCTGGGGATGGGAGGGCCATTTCCCCACCTACTGGGCGGCGGATGGCTACATGGACCTGCCCAATGACACGCAGCGCATCCATGAAATCCGACAGCATATTGCCGAAGGATACTTGAGCCAGATCGTCATGTCGCATGATATCTGCGCCAAGACCAGACGGGTGCGTTACGGCGGGTGGGGCTACGCCCATATACTGAATTACGTGGTCCCGATGATGCGCCAGAGAGGTATCAACCAGGAGCAGGTCGATACCATCATCATGGCCAACCCGAGAAGGCTCCTGACCTTGGTGTAAACGGCAACCTCCCCATGCCTACTTCGGGGCGACAATTCTGTTCCTCAGCACCCCGATGCCCTCAATCTCAACCTCGATGACATCACCCAGCTTGACCGGGCTGGCACCTCCCTTCGGTGTCCCCGTCCAGACCACGTCTCCCGGACACAGGGTCATGAACGCGGTGATAACGCTGATGAGCCTCGGCACTTTGAAAATCATGAGGCTGGTGTGGCTGTCCTGCCTCGTCTCCCCGTTTACCCGCCCTTTAATCGCCAGGTTATGGGGGTCGAGGTCGGTGACCAGATAGGGGCCGAGTGGCCCGGCAGTATCAAAGCCCTTGGCCCTGGCCAGAATTTTGTCTTTCTCAAACAGGTCTATCGCCGTGACGTCATTGCCACAGGTATAGCCCAGGACGTAGTCCATCGCTTTCTCTTCGGGAACATCTTTGGCCAGTTTCTTTATCACCAGACACAGCTCCGCTTCATAGCGGAGGTCTTTGGAAGGCCGAGGATAGATGATATCCTCCTCTGGCCCGATTACGGTATTCACCGGCTTGAAGAACAGGTTCGGTTCCTCAGGCACTGGCCAGCCCATTTCCCGGATGTGGTCCAGGTAGTTCCGCCCACAGGCCACGCCTATTCTTGGCTCACAGGGCGCCAGTAACCTGACATCTTTTAGCGGGCATAACCGTTTGCCTTTCCCGAATTTGCCATAGAGGTCACCATCGAGGGCATAGACCGTTTCGCCCTCGACGATTCCCCAGTGCACCCCACCTCGCCACTTAAACCGCACAAGCTTCATTCTGCCTCCTCAAAAGCATTTTAGATTACTCCGCGTCAGGATACATCGGAATTTGACGGCGCGTCAACCAGAAAAAACAATATCATGTCTTTTTTTCAAATATTTATTTGCACTTCCATGATTATTCGCTCATAATTATAATACATACTATAGCCTTCACCTAATTCACAATTCGTATTATCCTTGATTTAGAGGAGCCTGAAAATGAAACGACTGGCCATTCTGATAATCGTTTTAATGGCTCTGGTTACCAGCTGTGCCGCACCAGCGCCAGCACCAGCACCCACCCCACAGCCGATACCTCTCCCTCCGCCGCCAAAGCCGGCCCCGGCACCGGTGCCCGCGCCCCCGCCCCAGGCCTATCCTGAGGTAAAGGGGACCTTCATTGAAGGGGTATCCGGGGGCGATGCCGAGACCCTGAACTGGCTTCTGGCCGCTGACGCGTCCTCGTTCTCCTACGCCGGGTTCTGCATTGACAGCCTCGCTACCTACGATAACGACTGGCAGGTTCACCTGCGCCACCTGGCCAAGCCGGTGGCAATCTCCGATAATGGCCTGACCTATACCATCACCATCCGTGATGACCTGAAGTGGAGCGACGGCACTCCCGTCACTGCCGGGGACTATGTCTATACCCTGAAGAACCTCATGTTCTCCGACTGGCTTCACTATCCCTACCAGACCGACTGGCAGGAGGAGGTCGGGGGCGAGACGGTATTCGTCGATGTTGAGCTGGTCAATGACACCACCTTCGTTATCAAGCGGCAGACCATCGACCCGGAGTTTGTCGATAACGCCATCTACTCCCTGACTCCGTATCCCAAGCACATTGCCATCAAATACGAGGGTGACCTTGAGGCGTTCACCAAAGCTGAGGAGTTCAATAACCTGACCTATACCGGCAATCTGGGTGCCTACCGGTTCAAGGAATGGATACGAAATGATAAGTACGTCGTCGAGCGCAATCCGGACTATTACCTCGGGCAGGATACGGGCGCTCCTTACTTTGAGCAATATGTTACCAAGCTCTTTGGCACTTCAACCGCCATGCTGGCGGCCCTGGAGGCCGGAGACATCCAGAACTGTGGTATCGAGCCGGAGCAGGTGGCCAAGTTCAAGCAGATGGCGGGGATAAAGGTCTATACCGTCCCCACCAGAGCCTACGACCTGATTGTATATAATATGCGCCACAACGGCTGGGAAGGATTGAGAAACAAAGCAGTCAGGCAGGCCATTTCCATGTCCATCGACAAGCAGACGTTCATCGACGAGATACGCTTTGGCTTTGCCGACCCCGCCTTCAGCTTCATCCCCAAGCCCTCTCCCTGGTACACCGAGGAGGGGGTACCCCAGTTTGGCATTGGCGACCGGTATGACAAGGATAAAGCCAAGGAAATGCTGCTTGAGGCCGGCTATGGCACCCGCAACGCCGACGGCAGCATCGCCATTCATGACAAGGACGGCCAGCCAATCAAGCTGACGCTGGTGACCACTACCGGCAGCAAGCTCACCGAAGACATCACGCTCTTTGTCAAGCAGGAACTGGGCGATATCGGCATTGAGGTAGATTCCAAGCTCGTCCCCTGGCCCACCCAGCTCCGCCAGTACATGATGAACAAGATGCCTGGCTCAGACCAGGAGCCGATTTACAACAACGGCCCTGATGCCGTCAGTGAAGAGCCGTGGGACATGATGGTGCTCGCCTTCAACACTCATCCCATTGCCCCGTCAGGTTCCAGGGTCTTCTTTATGACCGACGGCGGCATCAACTTCTGGGGCTATTCCAACCAGAGCGTGGACGAGCTCTTCACCGAGGTCAGGTCAGAAGAGGCGCTTGACCCCGAGGTGCGCAAGCAGATGTACGCCGAGTTAAGCCAGCTCATCGCCGATGACCAGCCGGCTGACTTCCTCTCCTTCCCCAGAAGCAACCAGGGCTTCCAGACAAATGTTCAGGGGATTGACCCGGGCATGAGGCTGGGCTGGAACTACCATGAATGGTACTTCGCTGAACCTTAGTTCATCTACGCATAAAAAATTAAAGGAGTGGTATTTTAAATAACAATCTCTTTAAATTTTCTAAATTTTATGGAGCGGGCCGGTGAAACGTGGTGGCTTGCAGAATTACATCATCAGAAGGCTGATTTACGCGTTCCTCATCGCCTTTGGCGTGGTGACGGTTACCTTCATCCTGCTGCGCATCGGCCCCAGCTCTCCGGCGGACAAATATCTGGCCAATATCTCCGTCCGCACTCAGGACCCATCTAAAGTCATTGAGGCCGTTGAATCGCGCTACGGCCTCGATAAACCGCTCCATGAACAGTACTTCAACTATCTGGTCAGTCTCGCCCGCGGCGACTGGGGATGGTCGTTCAGCACCTCCCTGCCGGTAATCGAGCTCATCAGACGCCACTGGGTCTATTCCTTCCAGCTTATCCTGCTCAGCATGCTCTTCGCCTCCTCCCTGGGCATTCTCATTGGCATTTACTCGGCGGTGAAGCAGTACACCAAGACCGATTACATCGCCACCTTCTTTTCCTTCATCGGCATCTCCATACCCAACTTCTGGCTGGGCATCATGCTCATCCTCGTTTTCTCGGTGCAGCTGGGCTGGTTCAAGACCTACTACGATACCAGCCTGCCCATGTTTTCCCTGGCCAACCTGAAAGCGCTTATCCTGCCTGTGGTCACCCTCGGCACCGGCATGATGGCCGGCTATACCAGATATGCCCGGTCGACAACGCTGGACAATTTGAGGAAGGATTTTGTAAAAACAGCCCGGGCTAAAGGTCTTCCAGAGTATGTAGTTATCGGCAAGCACGTGTTCCGCAACGCCATTCTGCCCATCATCACCATCATCATGTTTGACCTGAGCGGTGTCGTCTTCGGTGGTGCCTATCTGACGGAAATTATCTTTGGTATTCCCGGACTTGGTCAGGTCTCCTTCAACGCTATCTTTGCCAACGATTACCCGGTGGTGATTACGATTACCCTCATCGGTGCCATGGTGGTCCTGCTCACCAACCTGGCCACCGACATCGTCTATACCTGGCTTGACCCCAGGATAAGATACGATTGAGGACATTTTGATGAGGCGCTTAAGCAACATCTTCGGTGGACGGCGCAACCTGCTCTTCAGCGGCCTGCTGCTTATTTTGCTCTCTATTTTCCTTCTGGATTGGCTGGTCGTCAAACGTATCCTCGGGCCGTTCGTATATTTCTACCTGTTCTTTGCCCTGCTCATCATCTTTTATGGAATATACCCGCTCTACGCTAACCGCCGCCTGACGCGGTACTACTGGGACCGAACCAAGAAACACCGGCTGGCCGTCATCGGGCTGGCTTTCATTGTCTTCCTGGTCGCTGTCGCCCTTTTTGGTCCTTCTCTGGCACAGGACCCGACCCAGGTGGATTTCAAGAACAAGTACCTGCCCCCGGCAGGCTTCTCCGCGGAGCAATCACTTTATGACCGCAACACGGGGCAGCTCATCACCACTGAGACGCCCGGCACGTGGTTTCATCCCCTCGGCACCGATGACAAGGGGCGTGACATGCTGGCCATGCTCGTCTCCGGCACCAGGATATCTTTGCAGGTCGGACTGATGGCCACCCTTATCGCCATCTTCATCGGCCTGATATTGGGCGTTGTTTCCGCCTATCTGGGAGGCTGGGTGGATAATGCCCTCATGCGTTTCACCGATATCATGATGACCTTCCCCTTCTTCCTGTTGCTGGTGTTCATCGTCTTCATCTTCGGCCCGTCACTGTGGTTTATCATCCTGGCCATCGGTCTTACCGGCTGGACGGGGGCCGCCCGTCTGGTGAGAAGCGAGACCTTATCGCTGCGCACCCGGGATTTCATCATGGCGTCCAAATCACTCGGTGCCAGCGACCGCCGCATCGTTTTCCGCCACCTCATCCCCAATGTGCTGAGCTCGGTCATCGTCATCGCCACGCTGTCCATCCCCGGCGTCATCCTGGCCGAGGCCGCCCTGAGCTTCATCGGCCTCGGCGACCCGACGGTAACGAGCTGGGGGCTGGTCCTGCACGCCGGCCAGCGCAGTTTGGACACTGCCTGGTGGATTGCCGTTGAGCCCGGCATTATGCTCTTCCTGACCGTGCTGGCCTTTAATTTTCTGGGGGATGGCATCAGGGATGCCTTTGACCCGAGGAGTCAGATTTAACCGTTAAAATGAACAATACGATTTTACAGGTCAGTGAATTGAAAGCGTACTTCTTCACCCGCCTGGGCGTGGTTAAGGCGGTTGATGGCGTGAGTTTTGGCCTGAGGAAAGGAGAGTGCCTGTGCCTGGTAGGGGAATCGGGCTGCGGTAAGACGGCCACCGCCCTCTCCATTCTGCGCCTGATTGATAGCCCCCCCGGCCGAATTGTGGGCGGCGAAATACGGTACCACGGAGAAGACCTGCTCCGCAGTCCCGCCTCACGTCTCCGGCAGATACGCGGCCACCGCATCGCCATGATTTTCCAGGACCCGCAATCTTCTCTCAACCCGGTATTCACCGTGGGCGACCAGATAATGGAGCCGATACGTCTTCATCTCAAGCTGGGAAAGCGGCCGGCCCGCGAGAGAGCATTGAGCCTGATGAAACAGGTCGGTATTCCCCAGGCCAAAGAGCGAATGAAATATTACCCCCACCAGTTTTCCGGCGGCATGAAGCAACGGGTGATGATTGCGGCGGCACTGTCCTGCGACCCGGAAATCTTAATCGCTGATGAGCCCACCACCGCCCTCGATACCACCATCAAGGCACAGATACTGGATATCTTCCGCGACCTGAAGCAGGAGAGGAATATGTCCATTCTTTTCATCACTCACGACCTGGGCACTGTGGCCGGGATTGCCGACCGCATTATCGTGATGTACGGCGGTCGCGTTGCTGAAGCTGGCAGCGCCCTCGATATCTTTGACCAGCCAAAGCACCCGTACACCTGGGGCCTGCTGAATTGCCTGCCCACCGTCTCCGAACGGCGGGAGAAACTGTCACCTATCCCGGGAACGATTCCCAGTCTCATTGACCCGCCCGAAGGTTGCATTTTCTATCCCCGCTGCCAGTGGCGTATGTCAGTCTGCCGGCAAAAGAGGCCGGAGGAATTTGTGATATCAGGAGAGCATAGCACCGCCTGTTATCTGTATGCCTAGGTGCTCAGTTGGAACAGGATAGCCAAAAATGGAACGTAAACTACTAGAGGTCGAAAACCTGAAAAAATATTACCCGGTAACGTCCGGCCTGCTCGCCAGGCACGTTGCCGATGTGAAGGCGGTGGACGGGGTCTCCCTTTCCATTGCGGAGGGGGAGACGCTGGGGCTGGTCGGCGAATCGGGCTGCGGCAAATCAAGCCTGGGCCGGGTGCTGCTGAGACTGGAGGAGCCAACCTCAGGACAGGTATTCTATCGCGGAAACGACATTACCTCGTGGAGCAAGAAGCAGCTGAAGGAATTGAGGCGGGAGGTGCAGATGATTTTCCAGGACCCGCAGTCCTCACTTGACCCGAGGATGACCATAGGTGATTCCATCGGTGAAGCACTGCTTATACACGGCGTGGGCAGCGAGAAAGATAGGCCAGAACGGGTGGCCGAATTGCTGAAAAGAGTGGGGCTGGAGCCGGGCCATGCCACCCGCTATCCCCACGAATTGAGCGGCGGCCAGAAGCAGCGCACTGGCATTGCCCGCGCTCTGGCGGTAAGGCCAAAATTAATCGTCGCTGATGAGCCCGTGAGCGCGCTGGACGTATCGGTTCAGGCGCAGATTCTGAACCTCATAATGGACCTGCAGCGTGAGCTCTCCCTCGCCTACCTGTTCATCGCCCATGACCTCGCCGTCATCGGGCAGGTCTCAAACCGGATTGCCGTGATGTACCTCGGGCAGATAGTGGAACTCGCCGGAAGAGATGACTTATTCCACCAGCCACTTCACCCCTATACCCAGGCCCTGCTTTCGGCTGTTTTCCTCCCCGACCCGCGTCAGAAGCGGAAACGAATTTTGCTTCCCGGTGAAGTCCCCTCGCCCATTGACCCGCCTCCGGGCTGTCGCTTCCACACCCGCTGCCCGAGGGCGATGAAAATATGCCAGCAGGAAATGCCAGAGCTAAAACAGATTGATGAGAACCACCTGGTAGCCTGTCATCTCCATGACTGAAAAAGCCTCTTTACCGGCAGATGCTGGTCTGAGCATGGTCCAGCTGTGATATGAAGTGCCGGGGATATTAAATTGCGCCGCTACATTGAAGCCAAAATATCGAACCATAGATAGAAATTGGAATATAAAATCATATTCACACTTAGAAAGCACCACTTCTCAATGGCGCCGTCTCTGCCATCTGGTTTTTTCCAAGACTCTGCGATGATGCTTTTTGCTCATCTTCTTTTTTCGCCATTTCTTCACACTGCCCATATTTACTCCCATATCGCCATTAACATTATGCTCGCTGGTTCTCTACAGGTTTACCGATGGTATCAGGAAAAGGCCTACATTTCCGGCACGCTGTATTAAGAACACCTGAGCAATATTATAATACGAGAACCGACGCAGAATCTATAGTCAATTTTTGACGCTAGCGGAAAAGATTTTCCGTACTAATGGAAATTCATCATGGAAACCTATTTCGCTGACAGGTATAATAAAGACTGATGCAGGCCAACTAAGAAGGAGGGAAACATGGTATATACTGCGGCTCAGGTCAAAAAGGTGGGCGTTATTGGTG